>DAOTYA010000121.1:0-37714 GCA_034435075.1 Anaerolineae bacterium | reverse complement strand
TAGGCGCTCAGGTTCACGGTGTGCTCCTTCCAGCCCACAGAGCCGTCATAGCGGTAGATGGCCGGACCGACGCTGGTCCAGGTCGCCCCGCCGTTGGTGGAGACCTGAACCTGTATGCGATCATTGAGAGCGCTATATTCGGTGTCGTGATACATCCAGAATTTGAGGTTTGGGGTCAGTCCCCTCATATCCGTCCCCACCGTGCGGTAGAGGCGGGTCTGGCTGCCGGAATCGGCGCTGAATGAATTAAAGTACGCCAGGTTGGGCGGACTGTGGGAGGCTTTCCCCGAAGGATGCACGGTCCCCGCGCTGGTGGCCCAATCCCCCGCCGTCCCGCTCACGTCCACTTTGGCCCAGTTGGCCGGCAGGTTCGGCGGCGTGGCCGAATCAAAGTTTTCCGCGAAGCCCACGCCACCGTAGTACCCTGGCGCATTACAGGCCGCGCCGTCCACGCTCAGGGTGAAGTTCTCCGTCCGGTCCGCCGTGAGGGGGCCGACAACGCGGGTGGCCGGGTTGTACCCCCTTACCCAGGCATCCACGCGGAAGTAAAGCCGGGTTTCACCGGGCAGAGTGGCGTTATAGAAGCCGGTGACAGGGTTGCTCCAGACGCGTGAGTTATATCCTGTATCGCTGGTGATGGTCAGGCTGGCATACAATGGCCACCCGGTTACAGCATCTGAGACGGTGCCGGAGACGACCCGGCGCGGGGCCGGCGTCAGGGAGAAGTTTCGGGTCGTCGTCATACCTGCCGTGACCACAACGCCGCTGGCGGTGGACGGCAGGTACCCGAAAGCGGAGGCCGTCACCACATAGGTGGCGGCGGGGAGGGTCATGGAGTAGACCCCGCCCGCGCCGCTGGTGGTGGCGCCCGTCCGGGTCACATCGGCCCTCGCCTCCACGCGGGCGCCCACGATGTGGGAGCCGCTGCCGGCCTCAGAGACCGTGCCTCTCAGGATACCCGTCAGTGCTGTGGTGGCGTTGTAGACGACCAGGGCGAAGTCCTGGTCGGTGGAGTCGCCGTTGCCGGGCACACCGTCGCCGGCGATGTTGGCGGCCGTGACGACGACGGTGAACCCGCCGCTGGTTCCTGCGGGCAGGAAGACGCTCTCCACGTTGTTGCGCGGGTCGGCGCTGCCGCCTGGGGTGGACGTGCCGCCGGAGAAGACGTTGCCCCTGTAAGTCTGCCCGCCCACGGTGACCGTCAGGTCCAGGTTGTTGACGTAGGCGTTGCCAACGGTGGGACCGGGGGCGTCGGTCCAGGCCAGGGTGACCCGGAAGGGCCTGCCGGGGTCCGCTATGACGCCCGAAACCTGGTAGGTCTGGCCGGTGCTGCCGAAGATGTGCGTCTGGTCCACCAGCATGCGAGGGGTGCTGTCAAAAGCCAGGCCCAGATGGACCTCGCCAAAGCCCTGAGAGTTGGAGGGAAGGTTTCCTCCAGCACCCACGCCGGTCAGGTAACGGGCGGTGTTGATCAGGAAGGCCTTGACCATAGCCGGGCTGGGGGGCTGGCCGCTGCCGTAGCGGGTCTGGTACCAGTAGTAAACCAGGGAGGCGGCACCGGCCACGGCGGGGGTGGAGTGGCTGGTGCCGGAGGAGGCAGCGTAGAGGGTCTGGCCGGAGGGCCTGTACTTGTCGCAGACGCCCTCGCCGTTGTAGTTGGGCGATTGGGAGGCCGCACCCTGGATGTGGGTGCCCGGGGCGACAAGGTCCGGCTTGACCCGGCCATCGTCGGTGGGGCCACGGCTGGAAAACGAGATGATGTCCTGGGCATTATCGGCGCCGGAGGACCCTACCCCGCAGCCGTCGGTCCAGCCGGGCCGGTAGTTCTCCGCCGCCCCCACGGTGATGACGTTCTTGGCCGTGCCGGGCGTGCCGACGTTGTTGCCGGGACTGCGTGTACCGTCATTTCCGGCGGCAAAGACGATGACCATTTCCTGGTTGCCGGTGACACCCGGCCGGGCGTCCCGCACCCGCGCATCGTAATTCTGGGCCCATGCGTCGTATGCGCCCCAGCATTCCGTCTCAGGATAACCACATCCCCATGAGTTGGAACTGATGCGCGCACCCAGCAGGTAGGAGTTGTTGATCAGTTGGGTGGCAGCAGGCGCATCCCAATCGCCGGCGTTGTTAAACACTTTTGAACCGGCCACCCGACCGTAAGGGCTTACCCCCAGGCCGTAGTTGTAGCCGTTGCTGTCCTCATAGGGGAAGCCGGTGCGGTCGTTATAGCCGGCCACGATGGAGGCGTTGATGTTCCCGTGCCCGCCCCCGCCGTCGGCCAGGGGGTCGGAGGTCCAGTTGTAGTTGTAAACCAGCCGGTCGGGGTTGGAGGTGCTGCCCAGGACGTAGAAGTCGGGATGGGTGGGAGTGGCGTCGCCGTCGTCTATGCCGTCGTCGGTCACGTCCACGATGGGGTAATCGGTGGAGTTGGTGGAGAAGCCCCGGGATTGCAGCCAGGCCAGATAGCCGGGGCCGGAGGGCTGGGTGCCGGCAGCGTTGAGGTTCCCGGCTATAATCTGGCACTGGACCTCATCCAGCAACCGGTAGCGGGGGTGGGGTTCCACATTGACCACATCTGGGAGGGAGGCCAGCCAGAGCAGGTCAGCAGCAGCGACTCGCACCCCCAGGTTGGTGTAGACCAGGACCGGGTAGGGAGGACGGAGGACCATCCGGGCGCGGTCCAGGATGGCCTGGACGGTCATCTCGGCCCCGGTGTGGTTGTAAACCTGGACGATGACATCCACTTCGTCGGGGAGTTCCTCCGGGTTGGCCAGTGCGGGATGGAGGGCATAGTAAGGGTGGTAGAGGCCGGCCCAGCGGAGGGGTACGGCGTCGGCCAGCCGCCCCACTGCCACCTCGTCCCCCCAGACCAGGTAGGCGTAATCGGGGATGTAGGTGACCACTTCCAGGCCGGCCTTCTCTATTGCAGCGTACCATTCGTCCCGGATGGGGCCGGGGAACTGGATCAGACGGAGGCCGGGCTTATTGGCAGCCAGGGCGCGGCGCATATCAGCGGGTATGGGCGGCTCACCGGCCAGGGGGTCAAAGGGGCCGCTGCGCATATTGAGGAGCACCGTCGAGTTTGTTGGAGTGCTCGATGGTGGGACGGCATGGGCCTCCAGAAGCAACTGGCCTGACAGGACCGTCAGGCAGACCAGTAACAGGCCTGTGGACAATAAGGTTCGGATTGATGAGGTATCAGACATAGTGGTTCTTTTCGATCAGATTCGCGGGCTTGTCTACGGTAGTGTACCAAATATGGGGCAAATTGGCAACTGCCTCGGGCTGTTGGGGTGTCCGTCACTTTTTTGCGCGAGAAGAGAGCGAGAGCAGGCTATGGCTGGCCGTGGCGACGTCAGTTGTAGGGCAACTGCTCGCAGTTGCCCTGCATTGTGGCCGGTCGTGCGGCGTCGGGCGTGGTCTGAAGACCGGCCCGAGCCAGCGGATGCAAAAATATGACGGGCACCCGGGCTGTTGGCGCAGCCTGGAGACTGGCCGATTGTAGGACAACTGCTCGCAGTTGTCCTGACACTGCGGCCGGTCGTGGCGGCGTCGGGCGCGCTTTGGAGGCCGGCCCTGGCCGCGCGGGGTTCGGTTGTGTCCAGTTCCCGACCGGGCCGCTCAATCCGAGAGCTATCCTGGCCAGCGACCTGTCACTGCCGCCTCAACACATTGTTCCGGGGTGCCGTAGCGTACCTGCAGGCCGGCATGTGATGAGGCGTAAACCGCTCCCTTGGCCGAGGGAGTGGCCAGAGTGCGAAAGCCCAGTTCCCTCGCCGGCGCGATGGCAACACACATATCGGCCACGATACGCCCTCCCACGGATGCCAGGGCATCCGTCAATCCTTCTGCTGCAGCCAGTTCCTGCACCCCACGTGCCACGGTAATCCACAGCGCACTCCGCACATGTCGGCCGTCCAGTAACCGCACCACTTCCCTGATTTCCTCTACATCGGCATGGGGGCAGCCAAACCAGACCAGATCAACCTCACGCGCCTCCGAATTGAGCGCGGCGTAAGCAGGCCTGAGGTCATCCACAACAAAGTGATCGCAGCCAGGTGGTATCAGATCAGGCCGCTCACACTCCGGGGTGACCCCGATGACATGGTATAAAGCCACTGCGCCGCTGGCTGCCATGGCTGCGCCCAGCGACTTCAGCATGGTATATGATGTGCCCTCCAGACCGAAAAAGCATGGCACGCCGTTGCATGCCCGCCTGCCCACCAGATACCCCAGGGCACCGAAATCGGAGATGGTACGCACGGGACAGCGCACAAACACACGCAATGTGGCGCGCCGGTTCTCATCCAGGTGGAGACCATAAGCGGGAGTTCGTCCCGTGATGGCAGCAGCCAGTGCGCCAGGCCCACCCTCCCGGTTGGTGCGCGCTCCCAGCACTGCGTTGGCGTAGGCTACTGCTGAGGATTCCGCCCACGCTATGTGCTCACCCACGCCGGGGACATTCCCTGCCAGGTATGGAGTACAGGTACAGGTGATCCGCGCACCCAATCTGCGGAAGGCCTCTATGACCGCCAACTGTTTGTGGGCGAAGTCCCCGGCGAATCCCAGCTCGCGCCAGGCCTGCAAATCCATTCCTGCCGGGTTCAACGTTGTCGGGACACGGACTTGCGCACCCTGCGCTGCCCATTCGGAGAGGAACTCCAGCCCGGCCTGGCCGAGGTTGCGGTAACTCACTCCGGCCACCTGGACAGAGGTCACCGGTAGCAGACAGCGGGCGCCGTAGATGCGTCCCAGTGCCACGATGATCTCCATCGCCCGCTGCACACCCGGGCCGGACTCGCCCGCCAACATGGCCTCCTCCTCGGGGGACAGGATGGGGAAGGATTCATCGGTCATCGTCGGTGAAGAGTAAGCTTACGAGGACTTGAGGCCGAGCGAGTAGACCTCCGCCCGACTCCAGCCGGAGAGCGCCGCCACGCGCCGTGCCGCTGCGGTACGTGACATTCCCTGGGCCAGCAGCTCGTTCATCATAGCCTGTACCTGCGCCTGATCCCACCTTTCGCCCGTTTGCGGAGCACCACCGATCACAAGGGTAATCTCCCCACGCGGCCGGGACATTCCGAAGTACGTGCGAGCTTCGGAGACGGTGCCACGCCACACTTCCTCATGCAGCTTGGTCAGCTCCCGACATACCACCAGCGGCCGGTCGCCAAGCGTATCCTCGATGTCGGCCAGGCTGGCGCACAGGCGGTGGGGCGCCTCGAAGGCGATCAGAGTGCGTCGCTCGCGTGCCACCTCAGTCAGCAGAGCACACCGCTCTTGCCGACGTCTCGGTAAAAACCCCAGGTAGACAAAGCTATCCGTTGGCAGGCCGGAGAGTACCAGGGCCGTGATAGGGGCAGACGGACCAGGGACGCATGTTACAGAATAGCCACGTTCGATAGCAGCACGAACGAGTTCATAGCCCGGGTCGGATAGCCCAGGCATGCCGGCCTCGGAGATAACCGCTACATCACCTTCTTCCAGCGCACCAAGTATAGCTTCAAGCTTGACCAGCTTGTTACCCTCGAAGTAGCTGGTGACGGGAGCAGATATCCCGTAGTGGGTGGTAAGTATGCGCGCGCGCCTGGTGTCCTCGGCCGCGATCAACGAGACCTCCCTGAGCACGCGCAGGGCACGCAGCGAAATGTCCTCCAGATTGCCGATAGGGGTGCCAACAAGGTAAAGTGTACCCATAGGGAACCTTTGGCCACGCCTGTGAGTGACACCTGGCGCGCAGCATCAGAAGCAGCGCAAGGCCACGCGGTCCTACAGACCGGCCTCCAACTGACGCATTACAAGAGGCAGGTAGACGGAGTGCATGGCCCACGCAACGGAGACGTGTCTGCCCCAGGCCCCCTCCCGAGCTGTCACTTCAACCACATTGGTCAACGGACCTGTATACCTGGCTTCGGGCGTGACAACGACCGTCTCCCTCCAAACCCCGCCCGGCGCGGTGATGAACGCAGTCCAGGTGATCTGTCCGCCAGGGGTAAGTCCTGTGCCACTGGAAAACTGCCAGGAGGCGATATTCAAGGGCAGCGTATCGGTGATGGTGGCATACAGGTCAAAATTGCCGGTGTTGGTAACCAAAATCGTGTACTCGATCCGTCCGCCCGGCCGTACTATCTGGGGAATGGCCAGCTTGGCGACCGAGAGGGCAGGTGCCATCGTATGGGTGAAGATGCCGGTGGCTCCCTCCGCGCCTGTCGCCCGCACCACGTTGACTAGTGGGCCGGTGTGGTCGGCGTTTACGGTGACGGTAAATGTGGCCGACCAGACGCCACCGGGCGCAGGAATGGTCGCCGTCCACGTGCGCAACCCCGATGGGCTGACTCCAGGCGGGAGTTCGTCGGTGATGATGGTGTGCAGCACGAAGTCGCCGGTGTTCGTGACCATGATCGTGTAAGTCAACGCTGCCTCCGGCCGCACCACCTGAGGAGTGGCCAGCTTGCCCACCGAGAGGGCAGGAGCCATCGTATGGGTGTAGGTGCCCGTGGCCCCCTCCGCGCTTGTCGCCTGCACCACGTTGACGAGCGGGCCGGTATGGTCGGCATTTACGGTGACGGTAACCGTGGCCGACCAGACGCCGCCGGGCGCAGGAATGGTCGCCGCCCACACACGCAACCCTGATGGGCTTACCCCTGCCGGCAGCACGTCTGTGACTGTCACGGTGAGCGTCACGATGCCGGTATTGGTGACGAAGATGGTGTAGTTAAGGGGCAGCCCCGTTTGTGCCCACGCGGGGACGGCACGCTTGGTCAGGCGCAGCGCAGCCGCAAACTCGTCCGCGCCGATGTCCGGGGCAGCGCCGAGAGGCCTGGGATGGCCGTCAATATCATCCCTTACGCCGACCTCTGCGCCGGCATCAATGGCCGGTGAGCCGGACAACAGGTGATAGTCTTCCCCATCCTGGTTCACAAAGCGCGGAGGGGCGATGATCGGAGCATCGCCAAAGGATGCGTTATCCTCGTTCCCCAATAGCAGTGTATGACCGGCATCCAGGTGCACCCCCCGGGAGGCTATCAGGCCGATCTCGTGGCTTACCACGATGTTGTTGTAGAGGGTGAGCGTAAGCGGGCTGAGGATGTACACCCCAACTCCCCGGGCCACATCCATACCGCCGACGAGCGTGTTATGGTAAACATAGCCGCTGCCCGTACCGCTCAATTCGATGCTGGAAGTGATACTTTCACCGATAAAGTTGTTGGTAACTGTAAAGAGTGGACTTTCCCGTACGGCCAGCCCTGCACCATTCCCGAATATCAGGTTGGCCTGAACCTCAACCGTCTTATTTCCTTCGGCGCGGATTCCGTTATCAGCGCTGCCGCGTACCTGGTTGCGTGAGATGGTGATAAAATTGCCACGCACATCCATTCCATCGTTGCCGGCAGTGTAAACGGCGTTACCGCTTATCTCGACCCGGGTGGCTGAGCTGGCCGTGCGCAGGCCGTCTCCGCGTGCGTTGCACACCATGTTGCCAGCGATGATCAGCACGCCGTTCTCGCCGTTTATCCCACGATCAGCGGCATCCGCAACCGAATTGCCGGCCACGATTACGTACACGCCGCGCGCGTCAATCCCATCGTTGCCCGGGTTGCGAATGATGTTACCGCTTATTTCAACGTAGCTGCTCGCCACTCCGGTGCGGATGCCGTCGCCACCGGTGTCGCGGACAAGATTGCCCAGGATGCGAGAATGTCCTCCCTGAACGTAAATGCCCCGGTCGTCTATGTTGCTGACCTGATTCCCGCTGATCACATGAGTACCGGTGAGGATGTCAATGCCGTGGTAATCGGCCTGGGGGTCTGGCAGGACGGTACGGATAACATTGTGCTCGATCACGGTCGTGCCGCCTTCTACCAGGATGGCATGCCGGCCGGTCGTGTAGACCTGATTGGCGCGCACAGTCACCACACCTCCATCTATTTCGATCCCCTCCCGATCAATCGCTGTGATCAGATTGTCCTCCAGCAAGATATTACCATTTTCGATCTCGATCCCCTGCCTGGTGACGTTGCGTACGACGTTGTTCGTCACGGTGACTGTGCCAGCGTAGATGTGGAGACCATCACGGCCGTTCTGGAAGATGAAGCCATCGAGCAGCGCAGCCCCTTCTCCAACCGTCACTTCCACAATGTGATTCCCCCCTCCGTCAACGATGGTCGGGTAGGAGATCGGTGAGCGGATGGTAAAGGAGAGATGCCATCCTCCGAGCAGCGTGATACCGTAGGGTACGAGCAGGTTTTCGTGATAGGTGCCTTCAGCAACCCATACCTGATCTCCGCTGGAAGTGGCCAGTTTCAGCGCTTCCGCAATCAGGCCGCAGGGGTTATCGGCGGTACATAATGATCCGGTGCCCCCCTGGCGCACGTAATATGTACTTGGGGCGGCGCGGGCCGCCAGGGGGTTGTTACTGAGGAGGATCAGGAGTGCAGAGGTGAGTGTTAATCCTGCCAGAATGGCCAGTGAGATTATAAAGTGGCGTCCGGTATTCATCAGGGCCTCCTTTTCGATACGACGCTATACAACTTTCACCACAGGGTGCAGACACCCCACGCACTTAGTGCCTGTCCGAAAAACGTAACTGATGCATCCCTATGCGTCGGTACAAGCGGCATAGGGATGCCGCTTGTACGGTTTTTCGGATAGGTTCTTAGTGCCTGTCCGAAAAACGTAACTGATGCATCCCTATGCGTCGGTATAAGCGGCATAGGGATGCCGCTTGTACGGTTTTTAGGATAGGCTCTGAACGTCAATACGGTTCAGTTAAGGGCTGGCACTCCAACTGCTTATCTAAACCGTATTGCTCTTAACGTCCCATTATAGCCCCTATGGAGTTAAAAGCAAATCGAAGGTCTCTCGCAGTTGGATGGCCGCGCGCTTCCAGGTGAACTGTGCCGCCTGGGTCAGTCCCCGTGCGATCATTTCCCGGCGCAGGTCGGTGTCCGTCAATGCCAGGGCCATGGCCTGAGCCAGGGCGTCGGTGTTGAGCGGATCCACCATCAGTGCTGCATGACCGGCCACCTCTGGGAGCGAGGAAGCGTTCGAACAGACCACAGGCACAGCGCAGGCCATCGCTTCAAGCACGGGCAGCCCGAACCCCTCGTAGAGGGAGGGGAAGACAAAGAGTGCGGCATTACGGTACAGCGCCGGCAGGTCCTCATCGTTCACAAAACCCAGTATGCGCACCCGGTCACCGTGTTTTTCTGCCTCTGTAAGGGTGTCCTGATAGAGCCAGCCCGGCGCACCGGCGATGACCAGTTGCGCCTCAACATCAAGCCTGCCGAAAGCCTGAATAAGGCGAGGGTAGTTTTTACGTGGCTGTATGGTGCCCACGGTAAGGATATAAGGTTGCTCGCCGACACCATAGCATGTCTGCAGTCGTTGCCGTTCCCCTTCCTCAGACTGCGGGCAGAAACGCGCATCCACGCCGCTGTATAGTACGCGCACCTTGTGGGCCGGTGTCCCCAGGAGGGTCACAAGGTCAGCGCGGGTGTGAGCAGAATCGGCCAGCACCAGGTCCGCCCGGGCCACCGAACGCGGCACCACCTGCTCCAGGTAGCGGCACAGTGCGGGGACGAACGCCTCGGGGTAGCGGAGGAAAGAGAGGTCGTGGACGGTGAGCAGAGTACGCGTGGTGCTTCTGGTCGGAGGGAGGACGAAATCCGGCGAGTAAAAAAGATCGAGCGGGCCGATAATCACCTCCACGGGAACGGGAAGACGCAGCCTGTGCCAGAGCCGGGCGAGCCAGTCATCGGAGAGGGGGAGTGTGCGTATCTCTGGATGGCCCTGCAAAGGAGCGAGGTTTGCCTCACGGCGGGTCGGGTCCAGGCCGCCGACGGCAGCGAAGATGACGTAGCGATATGGACTTTCCAGCTCCAGGAGTGCGTTCACCAGCTCGCGGGTGTAGCGGCCGATCCCGGCGCGCTGGCGAGCAGCGGCAGTGTAATCTATGCCAATGCGCATTCCGTCACCTTCCCGCCGGCAGTACCCGCACCGTCGTGAGCGGGACGCTGGTGGCCTGCATACGCCCGTCCTCCGGCACCGTGGGCAGATGCACGATACGCCCATCCCTTAGTTGATACACGATCACCCGTACCTCATAGACGCCGGGGAGGGCATCCGCGGCGACCGGCAGTGTATATACATCGGTCACGGGCCGGCCGGGCTTCCAGGTAGAGGTTGGGGCCGTGCCATCCACAGGCCAGCCATCCCGCTGGGCGGCCTTGCGCCAGGCGCTGTCTATCACCTGTACTGAGACGCTGTAATCGGTGTCCATCGGCCGCAGCGCCTTCCAGTACAGCACCAGCTCGATAGTCTCGGCCGGGCGCACCACTCTCTGCCCAAGCTCGTAGCCGGCCAGGACCATCCGGTCGCCGAAGTTGATGGAGATTGGATGAGGAAAATCGCCCGGAATGGGGAGCACCTCGACTCTTCCAAAGCGCACATTATCGGCCCCGCTATCGGTGGGCAAACGAATTCCACTGTTCCGGTCGTACAGGCCGACTTCGAGCTGTGCCACGTCAGGAGTGTAAGCAGTCCGTGGTATTTGCAACACGTAACGGTCGGACCAGGTATAGCCTGGCTCAAGCCAGGTTGTGGACAACCGCCCCAGGCCGGGGAAGGTGTCCCGCTGGGCTACGAGCAGGTCCCCTTCGCCCAGCAGGTGGATGAAGACAGTGTAGTCCCGCCCGGCAGGCGCGATGGCTTCCCAATAGAGGGTCACAGCGATCTGTCCGCCGGGTTGCACCGCCGCTGCTTCAAGATCATATCCCCGCAGGCGCAGCACCTCCCCAAATTCTACCTCCAGAGGGTATGGCACAGTCACATCCGTAAGATGCTCCGGCAGGGAATAAGCCGGTCTGATCCAGGCAAACGGAGCGACGAGCGCGAGGGCGAGCAGGAACACGGCGAAGGTGAGCAATACTCCATGCCTCAGGCGTCGGTCAAGCCAGCCTCCCAGTCCCACTGCCAGCAGCAGTGACCAGGTGGAGATGGCGGAGAAGACCAGGCGGCCCTGAGACGACCAGGTGTCGCGTGCCCAGGAGAGCGCCCAGGGGAGGAACACACCCAATCCCCATAACAGGCAGATGGCGCAGTGGAATCTGCGCGCTGAGGTCCGCAGTTTTATGAGGGCCGGCAGGAGGCCGACGGCCGCAACAGAGGTGACAAAGTTCAGTACCCTGTAGACCGGCGTGGGCATGGGCACGTTGAGGCCACCGAAGTTGCCCCAGTAGCCAGCCGCGAAGCTATAACGCTCGCGCCACAGTTGCGCCAGGTCAGCCGGCACCTCACGGGTGCCCAGGATCAGCTTGAAGACGTTGAGACCGAGCCAGTCACCATACAGCCTGAAATTGCGCCAGTACCACCAACCGGCGATGCACACAAGTGGCAGAGCCGTCGCCACCCCGCCGACCAAAAATTCCTTCCACGAGCGGTGGCGCAGCGCCCGTACCGTGATGACAAGCGCTGTAAGCACCGCCAGGGCCGGCCAGCCGAGCTTGGTCAGCGCTGCCAGCCCCAGCGTCACCCCTGTTAAGATATAGGAAGACAGGCGTATCTTCGCTGCCTCCCCGGCCGACCGCACATCATAGTCGGCCAGTTTCAGGATCATCAATAATGTCAGGTTGCACAGCAAAATGGCCAGGTTGTCGTTGTTCACCGAGCCGGAGATGAAAATGAACATAGGGGTGAAGGCATGTATGGCCGCTGCGCCCAGTGCCAGCTCGGGGTGAAGAGGAAAGACCGCACGAGCGATACGGCAGGTCAGATACACTGAACCGGCTCCCATCAACACGGAGAGGAAGCGGATAATGTGGAGGGCGAGAATAGTGCCCCGCCAGGGGAACGCTTCATATGCCGGGTGGTGTACGACAAGATTGATGTTGCCATCAGGTGTGGCGACACCGTTGTCAACGTGCGGATTGAGGTGGCGCACGGTCTCCATGTCAGAGGTGTCAATCCACGAGGTGGCGATGGCCATCAGGAAATAGTAAAGCGGAGGTTGACTGCCTTCCTGACGCCAGGGTGTTTCGACGCCCGGTACCTGGACCGGCAGGCTCCAGTGGTCGGCGATGTATTTGACCATGGGGTAGTGCCACAGTTCATCCGAGGCCTCGAAGGGGGGTACGACAATGCTGTAGAGCACACCCAGCACAGTAAAAAAGATCAAGATCAACGCCACTCCCCATCGGTGAATATCCGACCGCCAGAAACTTAGAGACCGGAATGCTGAAACCGGCTGTTTCCTCATCTGATCTCCTGCCTCTTGTTTCCTGCCTCTTGTTTCCTGCCTCTTGTTTCCTGCCTGCTGGAATGCTGAAACCGGGTGTTTACTCATCTGATCCCCTGTCCGTCCTGATTACGTGCTGCGCAAGCTTACCGCACGTCGGGGGCACAGGCTTTTATGATACCCCTATCTGGATGCTGGCGCAAGTTCTCCTGTATCTGTAGGGGTCCGTCACTTTTTTGCGCGAGAAGAGACCGAGAGCTGGCTATGGCTGGCCGTGGCGACGTCGGCTGTAGGGCAACTGCGAGCAGTTGCCCTACACTGTGGCCGGTCACGCGGCGTCGGGCGTGGTCTGGAGATCGGCCCGAGCCAGCGGATGCAAAAATATGACGGACACCCTTATGGGGTCCCATCACTGTTTTGCGCGAGAGTGGACGCGAATATTGTAGGGCAACTGCGAGCAGTTGCTCTACATTGGCGACTTTTTGTGACTTTCAACGTAATGTTCTATAATAGAAGGCCTGAGCTAGCTGCATCCGGCTTAGAGCTCATCCGAAAAACCGTACAGGCGGCATTCCTATGCCGCTTATACCGATGCATAGGGAGGCGTCGGTTGCGTTCTTCGGACAGGCACTTAAAGAGGAGCGCTTCTATGGAAGGTATAGAGAGAACACGCCTTGTTTTTCTCGTGATCGTCGGCCTGGCGCTGCTGATCGCCTGCATTGCAGTGGGTTACAACGTCATCAGCAGGGTGAGCATCGGGCCTCGCCCGACCCCGGCGGAGGGGACGCCGTCCCGGGGGCAGCCCATCCCTGAGACGCATCTCGAGTCGCCGCCCCCGATCTTTGCCCCGGGTTACGACCCTGCTGACGGGCTGCCCGTTTACATCTGCGGAGCCGACTCATTCGGCAGCTATTTCGTATTGCAACAAATGCAGATGTCAGGAAAGGACGTTGCCCACGGCTTTCACCTGGGTATTATCCCATTCTCACTGGATCAGACGTACGAGATTTCTGAAGAGCAACGCGGTGCCCTGGTCCGGAGCGGTCAGTGGGACTGTATGCTTGCCACATTGGAGTCCATTGCGTTGAGCAGTCCTGGCGTCGTCACCGCCATAGTGGACGAAAGCGCTGGTGCCGATCAATTATGGGTGCGTGGTATCTCCACCATCAACGACCTCAAGGGGAAGCGTATCACCTTCTCGCGGGGCAGTGTGGGTGAGTATTTCGTGTACTACGCTCTCTCTATTGCCCGGTTAAATCCCCGCTTTGACGTGACGCTTTTGCCCCAGGACAGCGTGGCCGAAGCGGTGGCGTTCTTTAATAGTGGTCAGGCCGATGCCGTCTCAGGATGGGAGCCGGACATCTATGAAGCCAGGAATAGCGGCGGTGTGCCTCTGCTCAGCTCCAACCAGTTGCGTATCATCATTGACGTGATCGTCACGTCCCGCCATTCTATTGCCAACAAAGCCGATCTGGTGCAGGCCTTCCACGATGCCTGGTTCGACACTCTCAAGGCACAGCTTGAGGACTTTGATGCGGCCGCGGCCCAGATCGCCGCGTGGGGTCATAACGACTGGACTTACGTCTACCCTGAAAGCGCTTCTGACGACCTGCGGGAATGGCTCAAGAGCGTGGCCCAGGCCGACCTGGGTGACAACGCTTTTGTGATGCGCGACCCCCGTCCCCTCATCAGCCGGCTCGAGATCGCACGGCGTGTCTGGGCAGCCTCCGGGCTGACGGTGGAAGATGTTGACGTGGCCGGGCTGGTCAACCCGGGCTTTGTCTCCCGCTCTGCGGCCCAGGCCTCGCTCCAGGCCAACGGCAACCCGGTGAACGATTCCTTTTCCCTCTCCGCCTCAGCTCAGCTTGATATTACGAGCATCAATCCCGACGAGGCGGCCACGCTGGCAGTGCTGCCATGTCGTCGCTTCACCTTTCTGCCAGAGTCAACTGAGTTGACGCTGGAATCGCGCCGTATTCTGGACGACTGTGTGCTGCCGACACTCTCGCAGAGTGTCGGCCTCTTCCTGCGGGTCAAGGGATGTGCTGCCTGGCCTGGTCCGCCTGGTACCTACACAAAAGAGGAAATCCTGGAGTTCGCCAGGGCGCGCGCCCAATCGGTGGTGGATTATCTGGTGTCCCAGGGGATTGACCCGGCTCGTTTCATTGTTGAGGCCACCCTGCCGCCTGAGGACCATTGGGAAACAGAGGACCCGGCGATCCAGGCGGAGGATCGCTACGTGGAAATGACGCTGGTCACGGTGGGACGGTGATCCCTTTGGGGAGGATGAGCATGCGGGAAGCCCATCGGCTGTCGTTAGTCGCAGTAACGTTTCTGAGCCTGGTCACGATGACCTGCACCTGTAGTCTGAGCGGACAGAGTGACGCCCCGCCGCGCAACGCGGTGACAATTGAAGTGGCGGCGAACACTGCTCTCACCCCATGGCTGGAGATGGCGGTCAAAGACTTTAACGCCAGCCGCCGCAAAACGTCCGCCGGCAGGCCCGTTTACATCGTGCTCAGCCATGTGGAGGCCGGTCGGCTGGCCCAGGAAGTCTCCGGTGGCCGTGCTTTACCGGCGCTGTGGATTCCAGACGATCCGGTGTGGGTTGACCTGCTGGCCGACCGTGGCTATCCCGCCTATCAAGGCCAGTGTCTCAGCCTTGCCGAAAGCCCCCTGGTGATCGCCATGTGGCGGCCGCTGGCCGAGGCGCTGGGCTGGCCCGGCCGTTCACTGGGCTGGCTCGATATAGGGAGCCTGGCTGCCGATCCCTCTGCCTGGGCTTACTACAGCGGAGGGGAGTTCGGCGATACGCTGCGCCTGGGGCACACCCATCCCGGCCTCTCCGGCAGTGGTGCGAGTGCACTGCTGGCCATTGTACAGGCAGCCCAGGCCAGTACTTCAGCAGTCACTGTGGACGACATCCGCCAGCCCATTGTGCAGGCTTCTGTAGGTGCTTTTGAAGCGGCCGTTTCGTGGTTCAGCCCTACTACCGATGAGCTGGGACGCACCATGCGCCAGCGAGGGGTGAGCTACCTGGGGGCCGCGATAATGTACGAGAGCACGGTTGTGTACTACGGCAGTGGCGACCCGGCCCTCGTTCCCATCTACCCGTTTGAGGGTACCTTCGTTGCCACACACCCGGCCTGCATAAACAGCACTGCCGGGGCGGAGCTACAGGAAGCCGCTGCGCTGTTCCGTTCCTACCTGCTGGAGGAAAAAGCCCAGCGCATGGCCCTCTCCGTTGGCCTGCGTCCGGTTACTGCCGGGATCGCGCCCGGGGCGCCCCTGGACAGGGCACACGGGGTTGACCTGGAGGAGCCGGTAAAAATCTTCGGGGCAGCGGGGGTGGAGGCGCTCTACGCAATACAGGAGCTGTGGCAGGCAGCGCGCAAAAACGTCAACCTGGTGATGCTGCTCGACGTCTCCGGCAGCATGGAGGGCGATAAGCTCGAAAGCGCCCGTCGAGCCGCCATCCAGTTCGTGGAACAGATGGGGGACAGGGATTTTCTCACGCTCATCACTTTCTCCGAGCGTCCCCAGATACTCGCGGAACACGAACAGGTTGGCACCTCGCGCACCAGAGTGATCGAATTGCTCGAAGGGCTGGAGGTCCAGACCAGCACGGCCCTCTACGATGCCATAGCCGCCGGTGCGGCTGCCGTTGCCCGCACCGCTGTGCCTCAGACAAGTAATGTCATGGTGTTGCTGACAGACGGTGTGGATACGAGCAGCACACGCTTCCGCTTCGATCAGGAGCTGGTTGATCTGGTCGCTGCCAGCGGCAGCGTTGTCTGCACAATTGCTTACGGCGATGACGCTGATGAGGAGCTGCTGAGCGAACTGGCAATCAAAACCAATGGCCTGTTTTATCGGGGTGACGAGGCCAATATCGCCGCCATCTATGAGGAACTGTCCGCTGCCTTCGGCGGCAGCGCAGGAATCGGTAGGTAAAGCATATTCTCCGTGCAGCTAATCTTTGTTTCAGGAGGTGTTTCACATGGCGACTTTACTGGAGAAAGTGGCAACTTTAATCTCTGCTAACCTGCATGCCCTGGTGGACCAGGCCCTGAAGAGCAACAGCCTGGCCGTGATAGACCAGTACATCCGACAGGTTGAGGACCATCTGGATGACCTTGAGGATGCAGCCGCCACGGTCGGCGGTGAAGTCAAGTCCATCAAGCGGAAGCTGGACGAGCAGGAAAAGCGCGCCGCGGAGCTTGACCGCGCCGTTGACGCTTTTCTCCTGGAGGGCAACGAGGCCACGGCCACGGCCACGCAGAGCAAACTCAACAGCACCCGTCGGCTGATCGAAACCTATCGCGAGCAGCTTACACGCCTGGAGGCTGAATATCAAAAGCTTCTCGATGCCAGAGTCAAGCTGGAAGCCCGGCTGGGGATTATGAAACAGCAGCGGGAAGAACTGCAGGCGCTGCTGGAGCTGGCCCAGAGCAAGGAGACCGCCGTGAAGGCTATGCGAGGGCTGGACGATCTGATGGGCTCTGGCGATGCTGACATCGGGCGCCTGGCGCGAAGCATCTACGCCAGGCTCGACAAGGCCACCACCGCAGCCGAGATGCGGGCCGCCAGCCTCGACGAGCAGATAGATCAGGTGCTGGATCGCAGCGCCATAGACGCGCAACTGGCCGAACGCAAGAAGAAGCTGGGCTTGAGTGGATAGCCACGTTCGCTCCACCCTCCAAAAGAAGGCCCAAAGCGCCATCATCCAGTACGCGATCTTCCGCTGGGAGAGCGCCGTGACGGTAGCCGGCACCATCCTGCTCACGGCGCTCTGGCGGCACCCCTTTCCCTGGTGGCCGGTATGGGGCTGGCCGTTGCTGGGGCTTTTGGGGCTGGCAGCCATCTTCTACTCCAGCATCACCGATCCCCAGACCAACACCCGCGTGCTGAGGGAGCTTTTGCTGGAGCACTTCAACCCGCGCCGTATTCGGGATGCGGCACTGCGCAAGAGCGTCGAGACCGCGCTGGAATACCAGCAAAGTATCGAGGCACTGGTGCGCAGACAGCGGAGTGGACCGCTGCGGGAACGGCTGGAGCATACTGCCGATCAGCTCGGCGAGTGGGTGGGCGGTATCTATCGCCTGGCTGTCCAGTTGGACCTCTACCGTGCGGACGAGATTCTGGCGCGCGACAGGAGCAGGGTACCCGCCGAGATCAGGGCCCTCTCTGCCAGGCGCCAGCAGGAGAGCGATCTGCTCGTCCGGCAGGAGCTGGACGAGGTGCTGGCAGGCAAGGAGAAACAGTGGCAGACCCTTCAGGCACTGGACGCCCGTATGAAACAGGCCGAGCTACAAATGGAGCAGAGCCTGACCGCGCTGGCAACCATCTACAGCCAGATACAGTTGATCGGTACCCGGGACTTTGACGACAGCCGCTCCACGCGGCTACAGGCGGACATCCAGGAGCAGATCAACAGGCTGGACGACCTGGTCAGCAGCATAAAAGAGGTGTACAGCCAACATTCGGAGTAACTGTGCAACTGCCCGCCTTCCCGCAGATTTGTCTGACCTGCGGGAGGGTAGCTATTCGGATGCGCCGAATTCCTGACGGGGAAACGGGGGTGCGTTCTGTCTGTACCCCGCTAAACCGGCGCCTGCGGGAGCAACATTTGCTTCAGCACAGGCGGACAGCTTACATCTCTATCAACACCTTCAAGGCCCCGCGCCGGGCCGCATGCTCGAACGCGGCAGATGCCTGGGCCAGGGGATAGCGGGCCTCGATCAGCGGCCTCACCTGCACCAGCCCACGCTGCAGCAGCCGCAGGGCCGGCGCGAACGGCCCGCAGCGCGACCCCACCAGTGTGACCTCATCCACCACGGCCATCGTCAGATCGGCGTCAAACGAGCCGTGATAGGTGGACTTCAGCACAATCATACCCCGGGGACGTACGAGCTGCCTGGCGGCTGCATATCCCCCGGCGTTTCCGGTCGCCTCGACGACCAGATCGGCCTCTCCCTCAACCTCCTCCCCCTCCAGGACCGCTTTGATTCCCTGGCGTCTGAGAATCTCCAGCTTCTCCTGGTGACGGCCGATCACGGTGATGTCACAGCCGGTCAGTGCCAGCACCTGAGCGCATAGCAACCCCAGCTTCCCATCGCCGAGCACGATGACCCGGTCGGCAGGATGCACGTGAACCTGCTGGAGCACCTCACAGGCAGCGGCCAGTGGCTCGGTGAAGACGGCCACTTCGTCCGGCATATCCTCTGGCACCTGGTGAAGGTTGCGGACGGGAAGAAGCAAATACTCAGCACAAGCCCCATCTCGTCCGGAGATCCCCAGCGTGGTACGGGAGGGGCAGTGCGTCGGACGGCCCGTCAGGCAGGTCGGGCAGGTGCCGCAGGCGGCATTTATCTCACCGACCACACGGCGTCCCTCCCACTCCTCCGCCCCCGGTGCCCGCTCCACTACCCCAACGAATTCGTGACCGGGGATACCACGAAACCCCATATAACCCCGCATCAGCTCCAGGTCGGTGTTGCACACGCCGACCAGTCTGACCCGGATCAGCGCCTCGCCTGGAGGAGGAACAGGGACGGGATAACTATCGCTCAGATAAAGCTTTTTGTCCAGCAGCAGCGCGCGCATGTGCAAAGGCCTTCTCCCAGACCACCAAAAGCGGCACGGCGACAAAAATGGCCGAGTAGGTTTCGCTAATCATACCTACCAGCATGGTAGAGATAAAGGGTTTGATCGTGGCCCCTCCGAAGAGGATAATGGCGAGCATCACGAACATGGCGTTCAATTGCGTCGCCAGCGAACGATGGAGTGTTTCCAGGATGGAGCGGTTGACCACCATTTCATACGGTTCACTCCTGTGACGCGGAATGTTCTCGCGGATGCGGTCGAACACCACGATCACATCCTGCACCGAGAAACCGATCACAGTCAGCACGGCGGTCAGGAAGAGGACATCTATCTCCCAGCCGGAGATGATGCCCATAAGCACGTAGAAGCCAAGGGAGATCAACAGGTTATGGGCCATCCCGACCACAGTGCACAGACCATAACGCAGAGCGTTGGGCACACGCCGGAAGGAGAACCACATGAAGGCAACGATCACAAGCGCTGCGACAAGGATGGCCCAGCCGGCGGCACGGGTCACCTCGCTGCCCACTGCAGGCTCCACCGTGTCGAAAGTTAACGAGTCATGGTCAATTTGCCCGATCCGTTCCTCCAGCATGCTCAGGAGCGCACCGACTTCGTGGGCAGCAACCTGCCGTGTACGTATCTGCCAGGTATGCTCCTCTGGCCTGCCGAGCGGCTGCACTATTGCGCCTTCCAGCCCATAATCTGCAAAAGCTGACCGTATTTCCTCTTCGCTCGCAGCTCGATCAAACTTCAGCACAAAAATGGAGCCGCCGGTGAAATCAATGCTCAGGCGTACCGGCCTGCCGAAGCGAATGAAAGAGACTGCCGGCGCGGCAATACTCAGTGCGATCAGCACGGTGGAGAGGGCGAAATACCAGCGGCGTCTCTCCACAATATTGAATATCCCCCCCTTGCCACCGGCCGGTGCCTCTGTCCCCAACAGCCACTTGTGCGCGGCAACTCGCTCGCCAGCCATTACAGCCATCTGGCGCATAAAGGTACGCGTGGCAAACACAGCCGTGAAGAGGTTGACGATAGTACCGAGTGCCAGCGTGATGGCGAATCCCTTGACCACGCTGGCCCCGAAGTTGGTCCCGAAGAAATAAAGGATGGCGCAGATAATCAGAGTCGAGAGCTGAGCATCGCGGATGGAAGGCCAGGCGCGCTCGAAGCCGATCTCGATAGCCGTGGTCAGGCGTCGCCCTCTCCTCAGCTCCTCCTTCATCCGCTCGAAAATAAGGATATTGGCATCTACAGCCATCCCCGCCGAAAGGATGAAGCCGGCAATGCCCGGCAGGGTCAACGTGATCGGCATCAGTTTGTAGAGCGCAATATTGAGCAGCACGTAGATAATCAGCGCCAGGTCGGCCAGCAGGCCCGGCAGGCGATAATAGGCCAGCATGAAAAGCAATACGGTCACCAGGCCGATAATACCGGCGCGCACAGATTTCTGCACCGATTCGGCGCCCAGCGTGGCACCGATCCGCCTGATGCTCTCCACCTTAAGTGGCACAGGCAGAGCACCGTAGCGCAGTTGGAGCGCCAGTTGCCTGGCTGACTCATAAGTGAACTTGCCGGAGATGGAAGCACGACCGTTGGGAATGGGCTCCCGGATCGTGGGGCAGGAGATGATGACTTTATCCAGCGCGATGCACAAATATTGACCGACATGGTCACGGGTATACTCAGCAAAGCGCTGAGCAGCCTCCTCGTTGAACTCGATGGGGATGACAAACTCCCCTTGTTGAGTGCTGTCGAGACCCACGCGGCTCAGCCCTGCACCGGTGAGTATGGTCTCGTACACCTGCGCTCCTGCCTGGAGCGGCTGCACAGGGGTAGGGGTAGACGCGATCTCCTGTGTGGTGGTGACCGGGGCTCCGCTCTCCGTGATGACGATCTCTTTAATCACATCGCCGGCAAACGTGGGCGACTGCTCCGGGTCACGGGGGGTAAGCGCTTCCAGTACGTCCATCCCCTCGACGACTTCACCGAACACGGAGTGCACGTTATCCAGCCAGGGAGTTGCTTCATAAGTGATGAAAAACTGGCTGCCGTTAGTGTTGGGGCCGGAATTGGCCATCGAGAGGATGCCGGGACGGTCATGTTTCAAATCCGGATGGAACTCGTCAGGGAACTGATAACCCGGACCACCGGTGCCCGTGCCGGTTGGATCACCTCCCTGGGCCATAAAGCCGGGAATGACCCGGTGAAAGGTCGTGCCGTTATAGAACCCCTGACGGGCCAGGAATACAAAGTTGTTGACGGTGCGGGGTGCCTTATCGGCAAAAAGCCGCACGACAATATCCCCCTTAGAGGTGGAGATGGTAGCGGTGTAAAGCCTGGCAGGGTCTATTTGCATGGGCGGGGGAGCGGAATACATTCCGTTGCGGTCGGCGGGATTTTCCGGCATAGGCGGGAACTCCCGGGTCTCCGTCCCTGCTACAACAGTGGTGAGGGGCGCGGTCTCCACGATCCCGACCGCGGAGAAGGCCGGCCCGCCCAGTGTGGTGGTGACTACTGTCCCTGGAGGCAGGTAGATATTCCTGGTGTCAATAAATTCCAGCAGAGCCGTGCTCTTGATCGTCTCGGCTGCTTCCTCGGGGTTTTCTATGCCCGGCAGCTCAACGATGATACGACGTTCGCCCTGTGCCTGGACAACGGGCTCAGTCAGGCCGAGGGCGTTGACGCGGTTCTCAACAATACGCCTGGCGGTTTCCATGGAGGCAGCATCGAGCGCCTCACCTGCTGGCACATCGGCGGCCAGAAGCACCTGAAGCCCTCCCTGCAAGTCAAGGCCAAGGCGCAGGGAAATGTCGCGGTGAGCGGCCGGCTGCCAGAAGGCCAGGCTTTTGACCCACGCGGGATGGTCTATGTTCAGGTCCACAACGACGGCGACGAGGGTGATCAATATGATAGCGACCAACTGCCAGCTTGCAGACTTTTTCATATCTCCATTCTCCCCTGTGGTATTGGACAGCGCGATTATAGCCCAGTGGGATACTCTTGTCAACGTCGCGTGTCCGTTCTCAGGCTGCAGACTCCGACCGTGCCGCCGGGCCATTCGTGACGACGTCAGACGCGATGTACGACAACTGCTTGCAGTTGTCCTACACTGCGGCCGTTACAAGGTCAGACGCGGTCTGTAGCCCGAGCCTCACGCCCGTTGACACTCTCGCCGGTGCATGCTATCATCACCACAGGCGGCTTTATCCGATGAGCACGATTGTCTGGCGACCTTACATCCTGACGCTCATTGTTGCGCTTCTCCTGCTCGCACCACAGATCTCCGCCTCAGCTCATTCACCCGCTGTGGAGAGCGGAGAGGTAATTGCACCGTTCCTGCCCGCCTGGTTTTCATCTCCCTCATCTCCTCAGCCTCATGAAGGCGGCCCCTGGGTAGTCAGGGCGTATTATACCGGGCGGCATATGGTGGATGAAGTGACAGGGTGGCTGGCGCCCTGGGAAGTACATCACGACAAGGGCTACCTCGTCGCCGAAGTGACCCACGACGAATACGAGCGACTGCTGCAGGCCGGCTTCCGTGTCGAGATAGATAAGCGCCTCACAGCTCTACTGTTCCGCCGCAACGCACCGCTGACCGGCCAGCTCAGTGGCATCCCTGGCTATCCATGCTATCGCACCGTTGAGGAGACTCTGGAGGACATCGCATCCCTCGCCGCGAACTACCCGCGCCTGGCGCACCTGGTGGACATCGGTGACTCATGGGAAAAAGTAACCCCCGACGGCAGCCCGGGCTACGATTTGGTGGTACTGGTGCTCACCAACAAAGAGAGCACGCTCCCCAAGCCCAAAATTCTCATCATCTCCGCTGTCCATGCTCGCGAGTATGCCACGGCTGAGGTAAACCTGCGCTTTGCCGAATACCTGGTGCGCAGCTATGGCTCTGTTCCGGATGTGACCTGGCTGCTCGATTACCACGAAATCCATTTGATGTTCCACGCCAACCCCGATGGGCGCAAAATGGCAGAGACGGGGCTCCTGTGGCGCAAAAATACCGACCACGACAACGGCTGTGTGAACCCGGAGCGGTGGGGCACCGACCTTAACCGTAATTTCTCCTATTACTGGAACTGCTGCAACGGCTCCAGCGGAAATCCATGCGCCGAAACTTACCGTGGCCCTGCTCCTGCCTCCGAACCGGAGACACAGGCCATCCAGGAGTATCTGCGGGCCAACTTCCCCGATCTGCGAGGAGATACGCTGGAGGCCACAGCGCCACTTACAGCAAGCGGGATACTGCTGGACCTGCACAGTTATGGCAGGCTGATATTGTGGCCATGGGGCTTTGCTTACCGTTTGCCTCCCAACTCCACTGCTCTGCAGACACTAGGGCGAAAGCTGGCCTTCTTCGACAGTTACGAACCGAAGCAGGCGGTATATCTCTATCCCACCGACGGTGCCGCAGAGGATTTCGCCTACGGCGAGCTGGGACTGGCGGCTTACACCATTGAGTTGGGAACGGCTTTCTTCCAGGACTGTGCTACGTTCGAGAACATTATATGGCCCACAAACCTGCCGGCACTGATCTACGCGGCTAAGGCAGCCCGTTTCCCCTACCTTACCCCTGCCGGCCCGGACGCGCTTGACCTGTCCGTCTCCCCGCAGGCTGTGCTGCCTGGATCGCCCGTGCTTCTGAAAGCCACCATTGACGATACCCGTTACAACCACAACTTCGGCGCCGAACCGACACAGAATATCGCTGCGGCCGGGTATTATGTGGACATCCCGCCCTGGTTGACGACGACCGTTCCCATCGCTCATCCGATGACAGCAGCGGACGGCGCCTTCGATGAAAAAGTCGAACAGGTCGAGGCCATCCTCGATACCGGCGGCCTCAGCCCGGGGCGGCACATCATCTTCGTGCGGGGACAGGACACAGCAGGAAACTGGGGCGCTTTCAGCGCCGTGTTCCTGCAAATCCTTGAACCGGAGGAAGCGGCGTCAATTGACGGATACGTCCGACAGGCAGGCAGCGGCATCCCGCTGCGCGCAACAGTGAGCGCAGGCCCTTTTCACACCGAAAGCGATGATTCCACCGGCTACTACAGCATCACACTCCCGGGCGGCACGTATGACCTCAGCGCTGTCGCTGCCGGTCATCTCATCTCGACTGTGGCCGGTATCATAATCTCGAACCATCACACTGTGCGGCAGGACTTCACCCTCTATCCCCTGTGTGAAGTGCTGAGCGAGACCCTCGAAGAAAGCAGTAATGACTGGGAAGCTCAACCCCCATGGACCGTCACGACAGAGAGCGCCCACAGCCCCACCCGCGCCTGGAGCGACAGCCCCGGCGGAGATTATGAGAATAACGTCAGTGTGGCGCTGATCTCGCCGGTCTTGGACCTGTCCGGCTACAGCGGGATCAAACTGTCCTTCTGGCACACCTACGATCTTGAACCGGGGCATGATCGTGGATACGTCGAATACTCCACCGACGGCGGAGCGAGCTGGATGCAGGCAGCCTCTTACAGTGACTACGGCCACAACACCTGGAGTTATGAAGAGGTAGCGCTGCCGGCTCTGGATGGCAACGCCAGCGCTCGCGTGCGTTTCCGTCTTGAGAGCGATGCCTTCTCTACGGCCGATGGCTGGCACCTGGACGATATATCCCTCACTGGCGGCGGCCTGCCCTGCGCTGTGCCCAGAGCCGCTTTCACCAGCAACAGCCCGGTCGCTCCTGGTGAGACGGTGGTCTTTACCAACCAGACCAGAGGGGTAGAGCCCCTGACCTCCCACTGGGATTTCGGCGATGGCGGTATTTCGGACGCCAGACATCCAACCCACACCTATATGACCAGTGGCCACTTCACAGTCACGCTGTTTGTGACCAACAACCTGGGCAGCGACAGCGTGAAACATACCGTTGTGGTGACAGCGGCTCACATCCGGCGGCTTTACCTGCCGGTTGTGCTCAGTGGCCTGCCGCCGTCGGGCGCTCACCGCGTCCGCTTGCGGCAGCTTTCCGCATACGATAAAATCTCCCCCTGGGTGCTGGAGGCCACAAAGGACGGCGGCCGGGCTGATTTCCTCGTCCTGCTTAAAGAACAGGCTGACCTCATGCCAGCCTACCACATCCCCACCAGGAACGCCCGCAGGCATTGGGTCTACCGGACGCTGGTGGAGACGGCATCGCGCACCCAGTCTCCGCTCCGGGCCTGGCTCGATGCCATGAGCGTTCCCTACCGCTCTTTCTACATAGTCAACCTCATCCTCGTGCGGTCGGGCGATCTGGCCCTGGCCAGAGCACTGGCTGCCCGACCAGACGTTGCACGCATTGAAGCCAACCCGCGCATCCTTAACACGCTCCCCAGGCCCGTGCGGATGGAAGGGCCACAAATGCGCTCTCCCACCGCTATCGAATGGAACATTCAGCAGGTCAACGCACCGGCCGTATGGGCGATGGGCTACACCGGCCAGGGGATCGTTGTCGGTGGCCAGGACACCGGGTATGAGTGGTCCCATCCCGCGTTGATCAACCAGTATCGTGGCTGGAACGGCTCCGTCGCCAGCCACGATTACAACTGGTACGATGCCGTCGCTGCTTCACCTGTGCCGGTAGACCCGCATGGTCACGGTACACATACCATGGGTACCCTGGTCGGCGATGATGGGGCAGGCAATCAGATCGGCATGGCCCCAGGGGCGCGCTGGATCGGCTGCCGCAATATGGACAGCAAAGGCTACGGTTCTCCGGACACTTATCTGACCTGTTTTGAGTTCTTCCTGGCCCCGTACCCTCTGGACGGCACGCCCGATCAGGGCAACCCGGAGCTGGGACCTGACGTCACCAATAACTCCTGGAGCTGCCCCGTCTATGAAGGGTGTGCGTGGGACACGCTCCAGGCAGCCGTTGAGGCACAACGGGCAGCAGGTATCTTCACCGTCGTGGCAGCGGGCAACAACTCAAGCGGAGGCTGCAGCACCATCAGCGAACCACCAGCCCTTTACGACGCCGCCTACACTGTCGGTGCCACCACCAGCAACGACACTATCGCCTCCTTCAGCAGGCGCGGCCCGGTGACGATAGACGGGAGCGGGCGGCTCAAGCCCGACCTGTCCGCGCCGGGCGTGAACATCCGCTCCAGCGTACCCGGCGGATGGTACCAGGTTAACCAGGGGACCTCAATGGCTGCTCCACACGTCGCCGGGGCTGTAGCACTGCTGTGGTCGGCCCGGCCAGCGTTACGCAACCAGATTGACCTGACAGAAGCCATTTTGAATGAAACGGCCCTCCCGCTCTACAGCACCCAGTGTGGTGATCCGCCGGCCAGCGTACCGAACAACGTCTATGGCTGGGGGCGGCTGGACGCGCTTGCAGCCGTACAGCGGGCGTTCGAGCCGCTCACCGGTTACATCGAGGGCACGGTTGTGGCACTGGATAGCGCTTCCATAGCTGTGCCTCTGGAGGGCGCTACGGTGATCGCCGTCGGTAACAACGCCCGCTACACCGCCACTACCGGCAGCACAGGGTATTACACCATGGCCGTGCCCTCCTCCACTTACGCGCTTTCATCATGGAAATATGGCTTCGCTCCCCAGACGATTACCGGTGTGATCGTCCCGCGTGGCGGTAGCATTACCCTCCCCTTCACGCTTACCGCCGCTCCGGTTGTTTCACTTACCGGCTGTGTGAGCGATGCGCTCACTGCCCGGCCGCTCTCCGCGACCATCTCGGTAATCGGGCCGACCGGCATGGTGTTGACCCGTACCACGACACATTTACCTGATGGTTGCTATGCTCTCATGCTCCACGGAGGGCCGTACACCGTCACCGCTTCTGCGCGTTTGCATTACCCGGCCACTTCGTTCGTAGACCTTGTGTCGGATACGCTGGTAAACTTCTCCCTCGTTGCCACCACCACGGAGGGTATCCTGTGGGGCCGCGTAACTGAGTTGGAGAGCAACCAGCCCATCTCTGGGGCAACCATCAGTCTCCATCCGGGTGAATTTGTGGCCTGTTCCCAGGCCGACGGAAGCTACGAACTTCAGGTGCCATACGGCCTGTACACGGTATCCGTATCATCCCGGCTCCACCAGACGTTTGTAGAAACGGTAACGGTTCCGCAGAGCGATCTGGTGGAGCGGAATTACGCGCTCCGTCTGCTCCTGCCCCCACTGGCTGTTCTGAAAACACCATCCGCAAGGCGGGTGGAAGCGGGCACTCCGCTCTCCTACACAATCGTTGTGACGAATTCCGGTCACCTGAGCGTCACTGCAAAGGTGGAGGATACTCTGCCTGAGGGCGTCTGGTTTGCCTGGGCGGATGCAGGCGGTGTTATCACAGGAGAGGATAGAATTATCAGGTGGAGCGGGCTTGACCTGCCCGCACGCAGCGCGTTGACGGTATCATTCGGCGTCACCCTTACCTGCGTGCCCTCCGGCACACCAGTGGTGAACGCCACCTATCGCGTGACGGCCACAGAGTGGCCAACCCCTGCTATGGGGCCGCCGGTAACGGTTGTGGGGACCAGGGAGGGGGTCGCAGCCGATTTTGCCTTCCCGATACCGGTCATGGCAGGTACTCCGGTGAGTTTCACCAATCTCAGCCGCCACGCGACGAGTTATTTATGGCATTTCGGTGACGGGATCAGCTCGACCTTGCGGAACCCGGTGCACACATATACCACCACCGGGTTGTACACTGCAACGCTTAGCGCCTGCAACGGCTGTGGCTGTGACTTGCGTGCCCGCTCTTTTTGGGTAATGAGGGAACGCATTTACCTGCCACTGCTACTGAGGTCAGCGCTGGCTCAGGAACCGCACTACCAGGACTATCAGGTTCAACAGCACCGTCAGCAGCAGGCTGATGATGATGGAGCTGACCAGTGGAAAGGCACAGGTAAAGCCGGGGCGCTCGATGATGATGTCGCCCGGAAGATGCCCCCAAAAGGAGCCCCAGGGTACTTTGGAAAGCAACCACAGCAGTCCCCCCAGCGCGATTGTGACGGCCCCTATCACTACTAAAGCCTTACCTGCCAACTCCAGTCCATTCATACGGACCTCCTCGGGCAGGTGACGGTCATAAGCGACCGTCACCTGCTGGGGTTGATTTAGTGCCTATCCGAAAAACGTAACCGACGCATCCCTATGCGTCGGTATAAGCGGCATAGGGATGCCGCTTGTACGGTTTTTCGGATAGGCTCTTAAGCACCGAACTTGGTCAACCGCCCGGCGTGTGCCATCGCCAGGGGCAACAGATCGGTGTGATGTATATGTCCCAGCCCACCGGCCATGCAGGGCCGTTCGCCAAACTGTTTCACGCCATCCGGGCGGATATATCTGGACCACAGCAGCACCGGCAGTTCATGCCAGCTATGAGCCTTCCACAGAGCCGGGGTGGAGTGATCGCCGGTCACGATAATGACATCCGGCCCCACCGAGAGAATGTCGGGCAGAAGGGCATCGAAGTGTTCAATGACCTCCACCTTGCCTGCAAAGTCTCCGTCCTCGCCCCGTGAATCTGTCTTCTTGACGTGGAAGAAAAAGAAGTCGTATTCGCTCCAGTGCTGTTTGAGCGTTGCGACTTCATCCTCGATGGTCTCACCTGTAGGAAGCACATCCATCCCGACCAGTTTCGCCACACCGCGGTACATGGGATAAGTGGCGATAGCCCCGCAGCGCAGTTTATAGATGTCCGGCATTTTGGGGAGGCCGGGGTCTCTGGCGATGCCGCGCAGGTTGCAACCATTGGCTGGATACTCATCTGCCAGGAGCCTGCGTGCTTCAGCCATCCATTGGTTAAACAATTCTGCTGCGCGAGCTGCCTCGGGTCGCAGTGGTTGTACAGGTAACGGCGGTTTGCCCACCTGCTGGGGATCGGTTTCGGTCAGGCCGTCGTGCAGTCCTTCACCGCGCAGGACGAGGAGGAAACGGTACTCTTTGACAGGCTCGACAAAAGTCTCCACCCCTGGCAATTGGATACGGCGCAGCTTTTCGCACAGGCGCGCGCACACCTCCGTGGGGATGCGCCCTGCCCGCCGGTCGGTGATCAGCCCGGCGGCATCCAGTGTGCAGAAGTTGCCGCGTGCTGCCAGATCATTGGGCTGGAGATCAAAACCGATGCCCAGTGCTTCCAGCACCCCCCGCCCGATCTCATAACGGAGCGGGTCGTAGCCGAAAAGGGCCAGGTGCCCCGGTCCGCTGCCTGGAGCGATGCCCGGAGCGACCGGCGTACTCATCCCGCAGATAGAGCTAGCCGCCAGTGCGTCAAGGTTTGGCGTATGTGCCGCTTCCAGCTCGGTTGGACCTTCAGGATCGAGGGGCAGTCCACCGACTCCATCCAGCACCAGGAGAAGGATCTTGGTCTTGCCCTCGATCGCGAGTTCGCGCATCAAATCCAGATTGTTCATCGTCGCCTCGTTGAGAGAATTGGAACGGCGGCTGACTTTTCAGGCATTGCCGTAATTCAGGCGGTCCGGTGGATCACTATAACTGATGCGGAGCGCCAGCAGTGACTCTGATGCGGCTGAAAAGTTGACGCCGGTAATTGACAACGAACAAGTAGACAGGGACTAATCCCTGTCTACTTGTCCTCATTCGTCCATTTATCCGCTTTTATTAACGGATCGCTATCTCCGTCTGCTTATCGAAGATATGCATGCGATCCATGTTCATTGCCGCGTACATCGTATTCCCCACCCGGGCGCTCGTGCGCGGATCGAAACGGCCCAGGAACTGGGTATGCTCGGTCACCAGGTAAACGATTACCTCGTTACCCATCAACTCGGTGACGTCCACCTTGGCCTCGACCAGGGCCTGCTTGATGCCAGGCGGGGCGTAGTCCGGGTCGTGCACGTCCTCAGGACGGATGCCAAAGATGACCTCCTTGCCCAGGTGCGGACGGTAGACATTGAATCTGTTCTCGGGGACGTCCACGATGAAGTCCCGGCAGTCCAGCGCTATCTTGCCATCCCGCTCGATCAGACGCGCGTCGAAGAAGTTCATAGAGGGGCTGCCGATGAAGCCAGCAACGAAGACGTTGATCGGCGCGTCGTAGAGCGTTTGGGGAGTGTCCAGTTGTTGCAGGATACCATCCTTCAGGACAGCGATGCGGGTGCCCATCGTCATCGCTTCCATCTGGTCGTGGGTCACGTATATGAAGGTTGTCTCCAGGCGCTGATGGAGTTTGCTGATCTCGGCGCGGGCCTGGACACGCAGTTTGGCATCGAGGTTGGAGAGTGGCTCGTCCATCAGGAAGACGTTCGGTTCACGCACGATGGCCCGCCCGACTGCCACCCGCTGACGCTGACCACCGGATAGCTGCTTGGGCTTCCGATCCAGCAGGTTCTCAATCCCCAGAATCTGGGCCGCCTCCTTGACGCGTCGGTCAATTTCCTGCTTGGGCACCTTGCGCAGCCGGAGGCCAAAGGCCATATTGTCGTAGACAGACATGTGAGGATAGAGGGCGTAGGACTGGAAGACCATCGCTATGTCCCGGTCCTTTGGTGGAACGTCGTTGACCAGCCGATCACCGATGTAGATGTTGCCCTCGGTAACCTCTTCCAGGCCGGCCAGGAGACGCAGGGAAGTGGATTTGCCACACCCCGAGGGGCCAACGAAGACAAGGAACTCCTTGTCAGGGATGTGAATGTTCAGGTCGTTGACTGCTATGACATCCCCAAACCGCTTGGTTACATGTTCATATGTTACGCTTGCCATCTGTTATTTTGCTCCTTTCGAGTTGATCTGATAGGATTCAGCGTATCCTCTCGTCATCAAAAAGATCGCCGGTCGGCACACTGGAGAACGTCCGTTCCTCCGCGACATCTACCTGCCGGTTGTTATGCCAGCACCACACGCACGCCACACTCGGTCAGGTCCCACAGCAACGGGGAGGGGGCCTCGCGGGCGGTGACGATGGCGTCGGCGTCTGATGCGGGAGCTATATAGGCAGCGGCTACCCGTCCCACCCGCTCAACCGGCACAAGTATGATGGCACCTGCCCCTGTGCCTAACAGGAGCTGGGCTATTTCTGCCTGTGCCAGGCTATCATCGGTCAGCCCCTCCACTGCGCTGACACCGCCCAGCTCGAGTACGACATGGTCGGCGCGCAGGCTGGAGAGGGCCGTTCTGGTCAGATGGCCGACAAGCCCCAGCTCGCTACCTTCAGCCTGTCCACCTGTGACGATCAGGTTGTGGTGAGTGTGGGTGGCGATCCAATGAGCGATCTCAAGCCCATTGGTTACTATGGTCATCTGCGGACGGTCGGCCAGCCAGTAAGCGACCTGGAGTACTAAGGGCCCTGGACCCAGGAAGACGGTTTCGCCATCCGTGAGGATCTCTGCTGCAGCCTTGCCGATGCGCGTTGCCTGAGCAGCAGCATCCTTAAACCTGCCTGTCTCGACCGCCACGGCGCCCCCATGGACCCGGCGCAGCAACCCTTGACGCTCCAGCTCATTCAGGTCGCGTCTGATGGTGGCTGCATTAACGCCGAACCTTTGGACCAGGTCCACCACGCGGGCAGCGCCGCTTTGCGCCACTATCCTGGCAATGGCGGAACGCCTGGCAGTGCTCAAGGAAGGTGACTCCTGGTATGGCATATCAACATTCTACCACAGTATGCGCGATTTGTCAATATGGCATAGGCGATTTTTGCGAATTTGCGCGATTAAACGTGCAGATGCACACAATTATATGCAGGCCTGCCGCATCAAATCGGGTATGGTGAATGGAGGCAGGAGGCAAGAGGAATGGAACAGGAGGGCAGGAGGCAAGAGGTAGGAGCAGGGATACAGATCACGAAGGATTCTGATAGTCTCGCGGGGCCACACGTGACTGTCACCATACACAGGTATATGCTTACCGTATCACCGCATCCGCCGGCATCCCCGGCTTGAGCGCACCGTCGGGATTGGGGATGCGTACCCTGACGGCAAAGACCAGGTTGACGCGCTCCTCCTGCGTCTGCACGTTGCGCGGCGTGAACTCGGCCTGGCCCGCAATGCTCGCCACCTGCCCGGTGAACACCCGCTCGGGGAACGAATCCACCCGCACTTCGACCTCCTGCCCCAAACGCACCTGCCCGATGCGGTTCTCCGGGATGTAGAGGACCAGCGTGACCTCGTCCAGGTTGGCGATGGTGAGCAGCGGGACTCCGGCCGTCGCCGTCTCGCCGACTTGGGCGCTGCGTGTGGCGACGATGCCATCCAGCGGCGCGGTCAATGTGAGTTGGGCGATCTGTGCATCCACCAGCTGCACAGCCGCCTCCGCCTGCCGCACCTGCGCCTCCGCCAGCGCCACCTCTTCTGCCGTTGGGCCGGCCTCCAATTCGTCCAGCGTTGCCTGCGCGATGGCGACCTGGGCCTCGGCCTGCCGGTATTTCGCTTCGGCGACGTGGAGCTGCGCCTGCAACGCAAGCGGATTGGCGCGGATCCCCAGCAACGTGTTGAGATACGCGCGGGCGCCGTCCAGTTCGGCCTGCGCCTGCGCCAGCGCTGCCTGTGCGGCCTGCAACTGGAGATTCCACACCCGCTCGACATCCCCACCCTGCCCGGCGTACACGCCGCGTTTGAGTTCCGTCTCCGCCAGGCTGGCCCGCGCCATCTCGACGTTCTGCTCCGCCAGACGCACCTGCGTGCGCGCCGCGTCAATCTGCGCGTTCAACTCGAGCGGTTTGCTGATGACGCTTTGGGCGTCGAGCACTGCCTTGTGCGCGCCGTCACGGCCGGCCTCCGCCTGCGCCAACGCTGCGCGCGCGGCGGCAATCTCTTGCGGGCGGGCGCCGGCGCGCACGCGGGCCAGGTTCGCACGGGCAGCAGCCAGCGCCGCTTCGGCCTGCCGCCGCTGGCTCTGCAACACCGCATCGTCCAGCCGCACCAATACCTGCCCCGCCGTGACGCGGTCGCCGCGATCCACCGCCATCTCGACGATACGCCCGCTCACCTCCGACGCCACGCGCACCTCCTCGCCTTCGATGAAACCCGACGCGGTAATAGAGCCATTTGTCTGGTTGCCTTTACAACCGGTCAAGAGAAGAATGACCAGTGACAAATGACAAACGACAAATAGCGAATGACGAATAGCGAATGGCACACTTGCCCACTTGCAAACTTGCAAACTTGCAGACTTGATTTGCATGGCTACTGCTCCTCGGCAACGAACACCGCATCCGCCGGCAAACCCGGCTTGAGCGCGTGATCGGGATTGGGAATCCGCACGTCCACGGCAAAGACCATATTCACCCGCTCCTCCTTTGTCTGCACGTTGCGCGGGGTGAACTCGGCCTCGGTGGCGATGGCGACCACCGTGCCGGTAAAGACGCGCCCGGGGAACGAATCCACCCGCACCTCGACCCGCTGGCCAATGGCGACCTGCCCCAGCCGGTTCTCCGGCACATAGACGGTCAATGTCACCTCGTCGAGATCGCCCAACGTCAGTAGCGCAGCCCCCGGCGCGGCGAGTTCCCCCCGATGGATGTTCGTCTCCAGCACCAGCCCGCCGACCGGCGCGGTGAGTGTGAGTTTGTCGCGCAACACGAGCAGGGCATCGAGCGCCGCCTGCGCCTGCTCCACCTGCGCTTCGGCCACGGCGATCTCTTCCGCCGTCGCGCCGGCCCGCAGCGCCTCCAACTGGGCCTGCGCCACCTGAACGGCAGCCTCGGCCGCGCGGTACTGTGCCTCCGCCGCGTTGACCTGGGCGTTCATCTGCTGCGGGTCGTCGCGCAACCGGTAAAGGTCGGCCAGCGCCGCCCGCGCGCCATCCAGCGCCGCCTGCGCCGTGTTGACGCCCACCCACGCTTTCCAGTAGGCGTTGGGCGCCAGATGCGCTTCCAGCGGGAGCACCGGCAGCGGCGGACGAAACGGCTCCGGGATTTGCTCCCACTGCCGCCGGGCCTCATCGAGCGCCTCCTGCGCATCGTAGAACGCATCGTTGCCGATCTCGGCGGCGTCCTTGAGCGCGACGGCCCGCGCCAGAGCCGCCTCCGCCGCTGCCACCCGGGCGCGCGCCTGGGCGATCTGCGCGTCCAACTCTTGCGGATGATCGCGCAGGGCGATCGCATCCTGCCAGGCCTGATAGGCCCCATCGCGGGCGGCCTCCGCCTGGGCCAACTGCGCCTCGGCCCGTCGGACCTGCTCCGCGCGCGCGCCGGCCCGCGCCTGCGCCAACTGCGCCTGCGCGACCTCCAACGCGGCCTGCGCCGCCGCAATCTTCGCCTCCAATAGCGTCCCATCCAGCCGCACGAGCACCTGCCCGGCCCCGACCTCGTCCCCCTCCTCGACGGCCAACTCGACCACACGCCCGCCCAATTCGGGCGCAATCGCCAACTCCTCAGCCTCGATAAACCCCGATGCCTGAATCGGACCGGTCGGCCTGGCATTGCCACAGGCACTCAACAGGAGCAAATGAGCAATGAACAACACCCCAATGAACAACCTTGCATACTTGCACACCTGCATACTTTCCTCACTTTGCATTGTTCCGCACGCTGGAGATGAACACGTCCTCCAACGACGGCATAATCACATCCATCGTATTGACCTGCACCCCTGCTTCGGCGAGCGCCTGAGCGATGCGCGGCTGGAGATCGCGGATATCCGGGGCGACCACGTGCACCAGCGCGCCATAGAGCGCCACTTCGTCGAAATCGCCCATCTGCCGCAGCGCCCCGATCGCCAGGTCGGGCCGGTCACAGTCAATCTCCAACACCTGGCCGCGCATCCTGTCCAGTTTGATCGCCGCCGGTGCCCCCTGGGCGATAATGCGCCCGCCGTGGATGAATGCCAGCGTCTCACAATGCTCGGCCTCGTCCATGTAGTGCGTCGTCACCAGGATCGTCGTCCCGCCCTCCGCCAGGGTGTAGAGCAGGTCCCAGAACGCCCGCCGCGAGATCGGGTCCACCCCCGCGGTCGGCTCGTCGAGGAAGAGCATCTCCGGCTCGTGCAGGATCGCCGCGCCCAGCGCGAGCCGTTGCTTCCAGCCGCCGGAGAGGTTGCGCGTCAATTCCCGCTCGCGGCCCTTCAGCCCGGCCATCTCGATCACGAACTGCTTGCGCTCCCGCAATCGCTGTCCCCGTACGCCATACGTGCGCCCGTAGAAATCCAGATTCTCGCTCACCGTCAGGTCGTTGTACAGGCTGAAGCGCTGCGACATATAGCCGATGCGCTTGCGCACTTCCTCCGGCTGGCGTGCCACGTCAAAGCCCAGCACGCGCGCCGTCCCCGACGTCGGGCGCAGGAGGCCCAGCAGCATGCGGATTGTCGTCGTCTTGCCGGCGCCGTTGGGCCCCAGGAAGCCGAAAATCTCCCCGCGCCGGATAGTGAACGAGATGCCGTCCACCGCCGTAAAGTCGCCGAATTTCTTGGTCAGGTTGATGACTTCGACTGCGTGATTGTTCATAATAGTAGGCTCTCGCTAACACGAAACACAACGACTTGCTTCGCCGATCTACGCTCACATTTTCCGGTACGGCAGCGTTTCCTGGGGGACCACGTCGGCCAATTGCTCGTATTCCGGGTCTTTGTGCACCAGCACGGCCTGATATTGCACCGCGCAGGCGGCGATCAGCGCGTCGGCGAAGGAAAGGCGGTACCGGGCCTTCAGGCGCGCCGCAGTCAGCAAGAGAGGCTCATCCACCTGCCAGATTTCCGTGGCCCCCAAACTGCGCAACAGGGCGTACCGCTCGCCGGCGACAGACTCGGACTGCTCACGCAGAGTGATGTAGTACACCTCCAGCAGAACGGGGAAAGGAAGCAGAATTTCCCCCTGGAGCAGAATCTCCTCCACCCGTTCAGCGCCCTCCTCGTCCTCCATGAAGGCGAAGAGAGCAGAGGTGTCCAGCAGGTATCTATGGGTGTTCACGGTTTCGCTCCGCTTCCCGGGCTTCCATTAATCGTTGCCCCAACCCTTCTCCACGGGCGCATCCCCGCAGGGCACGGACCGGGTCTCGCGGAATCGGGACCACCTTGATGGTTTCACCGTCGTCTATCCAGGCCAACCGGTCGCCGGGCTGGATGTGGTATCTCTCCCGGATGGCGGCAGGCACGGCGACCTGCAATCTTCGAGTGACCGTTGTGGTGATCATTCTGCACCTCCCACAATGCCCATTATACAAGGCAAAAACGGAAAATACAAGTCAATATGACGATTTGGCTTGTCTAAGAAATCGAAATACGGAATACGGAATACGGAATACGGAATACGGAATACGCAGGAGTTTGTGGCATATTTCGCGTTGCGTGTTCCATCAGCTTCGCCGCCTCCGGATCAGGGAAATGAACGCCTGCTCCATCCGGGGACGGGTGGGGCGGATGGAGTCCACCCCGATGCCGGCGCGGGCCAGGGTCTCCCGGACCGTCTCCTCGCCCCGCCGGGGGTCCTCTACGAAGACGTGGAGCCGGTCGCCGTAAACCTGGACCTCCAGGACGCCGGGGGCTCCCTCCAGTGCGCGGGCGGCCTCCCGCACCCGCTGGGGGCGTAGTTCCAGCAGGTGGCCCGCGACCATCTCCCGGATGCGGTCAGGGGTGTCGCAGGCGATGACGCGCCCGTCCAGCATCAGCGCCACGCGCGAACAGCGCTCCGCCTCGTCCATATACGGCGTGCTCACAAAGAGCGTCACCCCCTGCAGGTGCAACTCGGTCAGGATGTCCCAGAACTCGCGCCGCGAGACCGGGTCCACGCCGGTGGTCGGCTCGTCGAGAAAGATGATCTCCGGCGCGTGGATCAGCGTGCAGGCCAGCGCCAGTTTCTTCTGCATGCCGCCGGAAAGGTGCGCCGCTCGCCGTCCCTTGAACGCATCGAGCCGCGAGAATCCCAACAAACGCGGGATGCGCTCCTGGCGCTCCTCCCGCCCCACCTCGAAAATGTCGGCGAAAAAGAGCAGATTCTCCATCACCGTCAGGTCGCCGTAGAGCGAGAACTGCTGCGGCATATAGCCGATGCGCTTCTTGATCGCCTCGGCCTGACGGACCGTATCCAGGCCCGCCACGCGCGCCTGGCCCGAAGTCGGATTCATAATCGCGCACAGCATGCGGATGGTCGTCGTTTTGCCGGCGCCGTCGGGCCCCAGCAGGCCAAAGATCTCGCCACGCCGGACGGAGAGATTCAGCCCGTCCACGGCGGTCACCCGCCCGAAGCGGCGGGTCAACTGATGGGTTTCAATCACGTATTCGTTCATGCAATCTCTTGGGTCCGCCGCCCGCTGCGCTGTCCTCTATACGATCCTCACCTTCCTCCCCACGAACGCCAGCGGCAACAGAATGCCCGCCACAAGCAGGTAGAACCTCCAGCGTGAACCCACGCAGGCCCCACAGGTCCCGGCGATAGCGTTTGCCAACTTGATCCATATGCGGCCAAAGATCAGCCAAGCCGGCACCTCTGAGCATAATATTCCGCACGATGGCTGTGTAATGCCGGTTGGGCGCTTCCGCTGCTGCCCTGTCTCGACTCTTCCTGGTCTTGGCGGTTGCCACTTTGTATCTGGTGAGCACAGGTGAACAAGTTGTGCGCGCCCAACTGCGTCGGGTGGTGGACACGCATTGGGAACGCGGCTTGAGTTATTTGCAGATTGGTTGGCGCTGGATACACCGCTGCTTGGCTCAGGGGCTACCTGTGCCAGACCGTGTTGCCTTGTCCCCCGATCCTGACCCAGAACCAGCACGGGCCTCGCGTGGCAGGTCGTGCCAGCGCTTCGCATTTGTAACGGTGCTTGACACCAGCTAAAAATTTGTCAGCCAATCAGCTCACCACCTTACCCTCCACAGGAAGCCCCCGGAGAAGACTCAAGGCCGCTTCGGTGACCCTCCCCTCTGCCACCCCTTCGCAGCCCAAGACAAGCCGAACCCCCTGCGCTGCAGCTACCACTACTTGAAGCGCCGGCAACTCCCCTCGCCTCCGACTCCCCCGCAGGCT
>DAOTYA010000120.1:0-2919 GCA_034435075.1 Anaerolineae bacterium | reverse complement strand
CTGTCCAGGCAGGCTGAAAAGCCACAGTTGTAGGACAGCCTTTCAGGCTGTCCAGGCAGGCTGAAAAGCCACAGTTGTAGGACAGCATTTCAGGCTGTCCAGGCAGGCTGAAAAGCCCGCCCCACAGTTTTTCGACAGGCCACTTAATTATACTCTCTCACAACCGGAGGAGAAGTCCGTCACGGGCCGGTTCCTGATACGCCACGACACCGGACCGGCAACAGTACCACCCCCGCCGGATGCCCGGGCGCTGCCCAGCGCTCGCCGGTGGCCAGGTCCCACACTCCCAGCCGGATGGTGTAATCCCCCGGCGGCACGGGATCGAAGTGGTGCACGTCTCGCATCACCTCGCCACGTTCCCAAAAGCGGAAGGGGAACATCCCCAACAGCGGATGCCCATCCGCCTGGACGACGATATTACCATCGGGGCCAAGCAGATGCGCGAATACGGTCGCGTCCGTCGTCACCTCCCCTGCAAGCTGCCAGTACGCTATCAGATGGACCCTCCCCTCAGGATCACAATAGCCTGAGGCTTTCAGCAGGAGGATCCGCTCCCCAAAACCGGCCAGCATTTCCCCACTTCCGGGGGGTGGGGCCGCCGGACCTCCCGCCTCGCTCAGGTAAATGCGCTGTGGCCCGTAGCGGGTCAGGTAGACAGTGTGAGACCGCCGGATCGCGGCAGCCAGTTCTTCCCAGCCCACCTGTCGGCCGAATGTCTGATAGGTATAGCCCGGAGGTTCGTCTGTGGCCACAATGCCACATGAGACTCCCTCGGCGGCCTGGCGCAGACCGGTATGGACGTAAATCAGCTCCTCAGCAGTGACACGTTGGGGCAGCGGGGTGACCCCCTCGAAGCCCAGCGGGTAGAGCCGTTCTCGAGGAGTGATACGCATCGGCAGATTCACCAGCAGCAAGGGATGACCGCGCGGTGCCGCCTCCACCGCCTCCCAAATGGTCTCGCCGGCTATCCGGTGAAGGGTTACCCCCTTCCGCACAAAGGTGACAGCCGGCGTTAACAGTAACGCAAGCAACAGGCAGCCTGTCAGAGCACGGCGACGCATCAGCAGCATACTCAGTGCTGCCCCCCAGACGAGTGCCACACCGGCGGCGGTCATGTACAGGAACCGTGGTGCCAGCGCAAACCAGTCGGCCTCCATCGAGACCAGCGGGGGGAGGGAAAACAGGAGAAACCAGCCCGCTCCGGTCAGAAACATTTCCCGTCGCTGGCGCAAACCGCTCCAGCTCAGGAGGGCAAGTATCGGGAGGGCAACCAGCCACAGGCACAGCAAAGCGTCCAGCCTGGCGTATTTACTAATCAACTGCGCCAGTGGCGCCACAGGATAGATCGCCCCCTGCACCAGATAGGCTATGTTGCGAAGCAGGTCCGATAGGGTGAGGCCAAAGCCAGCGACACCTCTGCCGCGCATCGTGCGCCAGAGGGCAAACATCAGCGGCACAATCAAAATGAAAGGTACCACCCACCCGCGTCCCCGGTGTGACCAGCGGCGCGACAAAAGGTTCAGCCCCTCTATCATTACGACCATTCCCCCGAGCAGCAGCCCCGCCTCATAAGTCAGCGGGGCCAGCGCACTCAGCAGGAATGCCAGGCCGAACCAGAGCACATTGCCTCCCCGGCGTCCCCTGTCGTAGGCCAGCAATGCGGCGGCTGCCATTGCGCTGACCAGCGGGTTGTACACCGCACCAGGCCACGCGATAGCCTGACAGGAGAAGGGAAAGACCGTGAATACAGCCGTGGAAATGCACGAGCACAGGTTGACGCCTGCCTGGTCGCTCTCGCGCGGACTTAACTCCGCGACCATAACCCCTACCAGCCAGGAAGCGACAAAATGGGCAAAGATGTTGAGCAAATGAAGCCCCGCAGGGTGTAGCCCGCCCGTCAGCATGCCCCACACCCGCCACAGTGTGTACCACAGGGGACGGTAGTAACCATAGGGGCTGGGGCCGCTCCACAACTGCTGCCACGAAATCGTCTCCAGCCACGGAATCTGTACCAGATCATCGGAGAAAAGGGGGAGCGTAAGAGTGTCACCGTACAGCGCGAGAGTAAGCGTACATGCGGTAAGCGCGGACAGGAAAACCGGATTTGAAAACAGACGAGAGAGGTTCTTCGTTGGCATATTATGTGCCCGCTGCATATGCTTCCACCTGGTCATTATAACATGCGGCGACGAGAGTTCAAAGTCTACCCGCCCCGCGCGTTCAAGCTGCAGTCATGTGAGGGCCACTCTGCACACTACAGCCCCAAAACCCGGTCCAAGGGCGCCCGTCACTTTTTTGCGCGAGATTGCAGAACAACTGCGAGCAGTTGCCCTACACTGTGCGCGGTGTCAGGCGTGGTCTGGAGACCGGCTTGAGCCGGAGGATGCAAAAATATGACGGACACCCCCGGTCCAAGGGTGTCCGTCACTTTTTTGCGCGAGAGTGTACGCGAATATTGTAGGACAACTGCTCGCAGTTGTCCTACAACCAGGTGGACGCAAAGATTGCAAGGCAACTGCTCGCAGTTGTCCCACACTGTGGCCAGTTGTAGCAGCATCGGACGTGGTCTGAATACCGGCCCGAGCCGGGTGGACGCAAAAATATGACGGACACCCTAGCCGGCGGGGTGTCCGTCACTTTTTTGCGCGAAGAGAGCGAGAGCAGGCTATGGCTGGCCGTGGCGACGTCAGTTGTAGGGCAACTGCGAGCAGTTGCCCTACATTGTGGCCGGTCGTGCGGCGTCGGGCGTGGTCTGAAGACTGGCCCGAGCCAGCGGATGCAAAAATATGACGGACACCCACTGCGGGGTGTTCGAAGCAGAAGCGATTTGGGCTACGCCGACGCCGCTTTTCCCGCCCGGAGTCGGGTAGGTAAGGGTACTTTAGCCGGTTTGTGCCGCGTTTGTGCCGGCTAAAGCCT
>DAOTYA010000119.1:0-16952 GCA_034435075.1 Anaerolineae bacterium | reverse complement strand
GTCAGTTGTAGGGCAACTGCGAGCAGTTGCCCTACATTGTGGCCGGTCGTGCGGCGTCGGGCGCGGTCTGGAGACCGGCCCGAGCCAGCGGATGCAAAAATATGACGGACACCCGCACGCAAAGCGAAAGCTCAATAGTTGACATATTCTGCACCATATGGTATTATTAAACATGCAATTTTAGCACTCTGCATATGAGAGTGCTAAACAAAAACGGTCCAGTGATGAAAGATGGAGACGAACGAGTTGACCCCACGCCAGCAGATGATTCTGAATCTGGTGGTACGTGAATACGTGCAGAGCCCAGTCCCTGTGAGCTCGCGCACCCTGGTCGAGCGGTACGGCCTTGGGATCAGCTCTGCCACTGTACGCAATGAGCTGGCACGTCTGGAAGAACTGGGGTATCTTACCCATCCGCATACATCGGCCGGACGGGTGCCCACCACGAAGGGGTATAATCACTTCGTCGAACGGCTGCTGGGTGAAGTGGAGTTGCCGTTGCACGAACGGCGCACTATCGCCCACCAGTTCTACCAGGCGCGAGGCGACTTCGATCAGTGGATGCCGCTGGCGGCCTCTATCCTGGCACGCACCGCCCGGGGCGCCGCGCTGGTCACTGCGCCTCAGCCAGAGCAATCGCGCTACAAACATTTGCAGCTCATCGCAACCCAGGGGCGGCTGGTCCTGCTCGTGCTGGTCCTGCGCGGCGGCACGGTTAAACAACAGATGTTGAACCTGACCGAGCCACTTGATCAGCAGGCATTGAGTGAGGCCAGCGACCGGCTAAATCAGCTTCTGGCCGGGCTGACGGCGGCTGAAATAGCAAGCCGGGTGCATACACTTCCACCCTTCGAAGCCAATGTGGCAGAGCTGGTCATCAATATTATGGAGCGTACAGATGCCCGTCCGGCAGGTCCCGTATACCGGGACGGCCTGAGCGAAGTGCTCCAGGAACCTGAGTTTTCAGAAGGAGAGCATGCCCAGGGCCTGATCCGGGTGATGGAGGAACGCAGTTTCCTCGAAGCCGTGCTGGCCGACGCCCTCAGCCCAGAGGTGGGCAGTATCCGCGTGCTGATAGGCGGCGAGGGACGCTGGGATGAGCTGCGGGCATGCAGCCTGGTGCTGGGAAGGTACGGTGTGGCGGGCTTCGCTACCGGGGCACTGGGTGTGGTCGGGCCGACCCGTATGCTGTACGGGCGAGCCATCTCGGCTGTCCGCTTCATCGCCGGTGTGCTCTCCGAGATGGTATACGAAATGTACGCTGAGTGACCGGGGTGGGCTGACCATCTTAAGCTCTTGACCTTCGAGAGAAATACGGTCGGGCTGTTTGGCACACACCACCGACCATTCGACAGGTTATTTCCCCTGTTCCGGGCACAACCGTGAGCGATCATCAACACGAGGGAGGTCTGCATGACAGAAAACACAATCGCTATAGAAGCATCTACCCAGGCTGTCGAGGAAAAGGAGGAACCAGTAGAAGCAGCGGAAGCGGCGGGGGAACTGGAGAGGTTGAGAAACGAGCTGGAGAAAGCCCAGGCACAGGCAGCCGAGTACCTCGATGGCTGGCAGCGGGCACAGGCGGAGTTTTCAAATTACCGAAAGCGCCAGGAAGCTGAACGTGCCCAGTTGATCGCATTTGCCAATGCCGGGCTTTTGCGTAAACTATTGCCGGTTGTGGATGACTTTGAACGGGCATTCGCCACCATGCCTGACGGGCTGGGACGCCTGACCTGGTGTGAGGGTATCCTGCTGATCAAACACAAGCTGGATGCCATCCTTGAATCAGAAGGAGTGAAGCCGATTGTCACTGAGGGGCAGACGTTCGACCCTCTGTACCACGAAGCTATCACCTATGAGGAGGCAGAAGGGTACAAGGAAGGCCATATTATCGGCGAGGTGCAACGTGGGTATATGCTGGGCGAGCGGGTATTGCGTCCCGCGCTGGTGCGGGTGGCAAAGGCATCCGCTCAACCAGAAACCCAGGTGGCCAGCCAGACTGAAGAGGCCGAAGCACAAAGCACCTCCACATCAAGCGATTAGCCAGAGGTGATTGAAATATGAGTAAGATTATCGGTATTGATCTGGGAACTACCAACTCGGTCTGCGGCGTGATGCTGGGAGGAGAGCCTGTGGTGATCCCCAGCGCTGAGGGAGGACGTCTCTTTCCCTCGGTCGTGGCAGTGAATCCCAAAACCGGCGAGCGGATGGTCGGCCAGGTCGCCAAGCGCCAGGCTGTCATCAACCCGGAAAACACAATTTTCTCTATCAAGCGTTTTATGGGCCGTAAATTTGATGATCCTGAGGTTCAGCGGGCGATCAAGATCGTCCCCTACAGGGTCACGGCGGCGCCCAACGGCGACGTGCGGGTATGGATGGGGGGAAAGGAGTACAGCCCTCCGGAAATATCCGCCATGATCCTCCAGAAGATCAAGGCGGACGCCGAAGCCTATCTGGGGGAACCCGTGACCCAGGCAGTTATCACCGTCCCGGCCTATTTCAACGACAGTCAGCGCCAGGCGACCAAGGATGCCGGCCGGATTGCCGGTCTCGAGGTCTTGCGCATTATCAACGAGCCGACCGCCTCATCCCTGGCTTACGGGCTTGACAAGAAAAAGGACGAGACGATCGCCGTGTTCGACCTGGGGGGTGGTACTTTCGATATCTCGATACTTGATGTGGGCGACGGCGTCTTCGAGGTCCGTTCGACTAATGGCGACACCTTCCTGGGGGGCGACGACTGGGATCAGCGCATCATTGACTGGGTGGCCGACGAGTTCAAAAAGGAATATGGCATTGATCTGCGCCAGGATCGGCAGGCATTGCAACGGCTGAAAGAAGCCTGCGAAAAGGCCAAGATCGAACTGAGTACCGTTCTGGAGACAGAGATCAACCTGCCCTTCATCACCGCTGATGCCTCCGGCCCCAAGCATCTACAAATGAGGCTCACACGCGCCAGGCTGGAGCAATTGACTGAGGACCTGATCGAGCGCACCATCGAGCCGTGCAGGCGAGCGCTGGCCGACGCCAGGCTTCGTCCCGAGGATATTGATGAGGTGATACTTGTCGGCGGCATGACCCGCATGCCGGCGATCCAGCGCAAGGTGGCGGAGTTCTTCGGAAAGGAGCCGCATAAGGGGGTGAACCCCGATGAAGTGGTGGGATTGGGTGCCTCAATCCAGGCCGCTGTGCTGGGCGGTGAGGTCAAGGATGTGCTTTTGCTGGACGTGACCCCGTTGACGCTGAGCATCGAAACGCTGGGTGGGGTAGCTACCCCATTGATCGAACGCAACACCACCATCCCCACCCGCAAGAGCCAGATTTTCTCCACCGCCACTGACGGCCAGACCCAGGTCGAGATCCACGTCGTCCAGGGAGAGCGGCCGATGGCAGCCGATAACAAGAGCCTGGGGAGGTTCATCCTCGATGGTATCCCTCCGGCACCGCGCGGTGTTCCCCAGATCGAAGTCACTTTCGATATTGACGCCAACGGCATCCTCAACGTCTCGGCCATGGATAAGGCAACCGGCCGTGCTCAGTCCATGCAGATCATCCCCTCCAGCGGCCTCTCCGACGCGGAAGTCGAACGTATGATCCGTGAGGCTGAGCAGTACCGGGAGCAGGACCGCAAACGCAAGGAGGCAGTCGAAACGAAGAATATGGCCGACAACACTGTATACAACGCCGAAAAGCTGCTGCGAGAGCACGGTGATCGGATCCCAGGCCATCTCCGTACACGGATCGAATCCGGCATCTCGGAGCTGAGGGAGGCCATTCGCCGGGAGGATGTGCCGGCCATACGCCGGGGGATGGACGAACTTGCCCAGGCGCTCCAGCAGGCTGGCGCCACCATGTATCAAGGCCCTGGTCCCGGCTATGCGCCCCCAGGAGGCAGGCCATCAGGCGGCGACGAAGATGTGATCGAGGGAGAGTTCAACGAAGCATAATCCTGCTTCTGTGGTAGCGATGGCGGAGCGGCGGCGCGACTACTATGAGATTCTGGGGGTAGACCGTTCAGCCACCCAGGAAGAGATAAAGAAGGCTTACCGGCAACTGGCGCGTCAGTGCCATCCTGACGTCTGCGACGAGCCGGACGCTGAGGCGCGCTTCAAGGAGATCAACGAGGCCTACCAGGTACTCTCAGATCCCGAAAAGCGGGCCATGTACGACCGTTTCGGCCATGTCGGGCCTGGTGCTGTGGGCTACGGCTTCGATTTCGGCTTTCGCGACCCGTTCGAGATATTCGAGGAGGTCTTCGGGCAGGGATTCGGATTCCGCACCACCTCGCGTGGCCCGCGCCGTGGTGCCGACCTGCGCTACGACCTGCGCCTGACCTTCGAGGAAGCTGTCTTCGGGTGCGAAAAAGAGATCGAGATCATGCGCTACGAGAACTGCCCCCAGTGTAAAGGCAGCGGCGCAGAGCCAGGGACCACCCCGGTGCGCTGTTCCGAGTGCAACGGTACCGGCCAGGTGCGGCGGGTGCAGCGCTCCATCCTTGGCTCCTTCGTCAACATTACTACCTGTCCGGTGTGCCACGGCGAAGGGGAGACTATTCCCATCCCCTGCTCCAAATGCGGTGGCACGCGACGCGTCTATATGGCCCGCAGGCTCTCCGTGACCATTCCCCCAGGTGTGGACAGCGGCACCCAGATCCGGCTGGGCGGCGAAGGAGAAATGGGACAGCGCGGTGGCCCCCGCGGCAACCTCTATGTCGTGCTGGAGGTTGAACCCCACCCCATCTTCCAGCGTCGGGGCGATGATATCCTGGTTGAACTCGACATCAATGTGGCACAGGCTGCACTGGGTGCACAGGTCAGGGTGCCAACGTTGGAAGGCGAGGAGGAAATCACCATTGCTCCAGGCACCCAAAGCGATACCGTGATACGGCTGCGCAATAAGGGTGTGCCACACTTAAGGAAAAACGGCCGTGGTGACGAGCTGGTCCTTGTACGGGTGGTCACCCCGACTAAGCTTACCCGTGAACAGAGGCGTCTCTTCCAGGAGCTGGAGAAGACGCTGGAACCGGCTCAGGTACGGAAAGAAAAGCAGGGTTTTGTGGATGAGCTGCGGCAGTTATTCGGACTGTAGCACCTGATTAATTTTACAACCGGAGATGCCCAGGATGACAGTCACCTCTGATATTACTTTGAGACAACCGGTGGCAGTAGCCATTGTAGGCTGTGGTGGTATGGCCCGCTGGCATATACGCAGCATGCTGCAGCAGCGGGAGACCACCAGCATCACTGTCGTGTGCGAACCTTCGCCGGAGGCATATGACGCGACGGCCCAACTGTTCCGCGATGCCGGACTGGAACCGCCGCCCAACCAGCCGGACCTCTCTCGACTGCTGGGTGATTACGCCGACCGCCTGGATGCTGCTTTTATCATCACCCCTCACGCTCTTCACTATGATCAGGCCAGGCGCTGCCTGGAGGCCGGGCTTGATGTGTTGCTCGAAAAACCGATGGTGATGAATGAGGCCGAGGCACGCGCTCTGATCGAGGTCCGCGATCGCACGGGGCGGCTGCTGGTAGTGGCCTTCCCCGGCAGCCTCTCACCACAGATACGCACGGCGGTCAAGCTGTTACGTTCCGGCGAGCTGGGGACGCTGCTGAGCGTCAGCGCCACCGTGTGGCAGAATTGGGGCCCCGGCACGGCAGGCAGTTGGCGGCAGCAGCCGGAGATCTCCGGAGGCGGCTTCCTGTTCGATACCGGCGCACATATGCTCAACACTGTGGCCGACCTGGCGGGTGAGGACTTTGTCGAGGTCGCTGCCTGGCTGGATAACCATGGTCGGCCTGTGGATACGCTGGCTGCTGTCATCGGGCGGCTTCAGTCGGGCGCGCTGGTCACATTGCACGGCTGTGGCGAAACCATCCCCTCCTGCGCTTCCGAAGTGTACGTTTTCTGTACCAAAGCCATCCTGCGCACCGGTATCTGGGGCGAGCGGCTGGCGATCCAGCGTTACGGGCGTAAAAGTCTGCGCAAAGTCCGCGTGCCACCATCGCTGGGTGTGTGGGAGCAATTCCTGGCCGTGCGCGATGGCAGGATGCCCAACCCCTGCCCACCGGAAGTTGGTCTGCGGATGGCACGACTGTGGGATGCGATCAAGGCCTCAGCGGCGCAGGGGGGCAGGCCGGTAAAGTGTGGTTGAGATGGAATGGCTCGAGATCAGCGTTACCGCGGGTTATGAAGCAGCGGAGGCCGTAGCCGACGTCCTGTCCCGTTATGCCTATCGCGGTGTGGCCATTGAGGCCGGCCCAGAGGGATGGGATGCAGATCAGGTCATCGTAAGAGCTTACCTCCCCGCCGACGAGCACGTCTCTGCAAATAAGCAGCGCATAGAGGAAGCGCTCGGGCACCTTAATCAAATCCTGCCCGTATCCACGCCGGGATTCCGCACCATCGCGGAAAAGGATTGGGCAGAGGCATGGAAGGAGCGGCTGACCGTGATGCACATCGGTCGCCGCATCGTTATTTGTCCTACATGGCAAAACTACTCCCCCGGTATTGACGAGGTGCTGATCCGGCTGGATCCGGGGATGGCCTTCGGTTCGGGCCTTCACCCCTCGACCAGAATGTGCCTGATGAAGCTGGAAGAACTGGTGCGGCCGGGGATGAGGGTGCTCGATATGGGGACCGGCTCCGGCATCCTGGCCATAGCCGCGGCAAAGCTAGGCGCCGGCTGCGTGGTGGCTGTGGACAACGACCCCGTGGCGGTTCAGGTGGCTCGTGAAAACGTGATGGCTAACGGGGTAAGCGATGTCGTTCGTGTGATACACGGCTCGCTTGCCGAGGTGCAGGGCGTTTACCACATAGTGGTTGCCAACATCCTCGCCAATGTGATAGTGGATATGGTCAGAAATGGGCTTGCTGACCGGGTGTTGGCGGGAGGCTCGCTTATCGCTGCCGGGTTGATCCAGGGGCAGGAGACGGAAACGGGCATGGCTCTGGAGCAGCATGGCCTGAGGCTGGCGGAGCGTTGCCAGATTGACGACTGGGTATGCCTGGTGGCAGGCAGAGGTTCAGACGATCCAGTCCGTGGATGACTCCACACCTGGAAAAGCAATCGGCCTGCGCCCCGCTCATTGCAAACAGCTGGCGCAGGCCGTTTTGCTCCGAAGCGGAGCTATATACGCAGTACCTGCCCCCCGACCAGGCCGATCAGTAATGGCGCTGCTGGCTCAAGGCCACAGGGCGCTATGGCCGTCGTGATACCCTGGGTAATATTGAGCCCCTCCTTCCACGGCCTCCAGGTCTCTCCCCCATCTGGTGAAAACAGCAGAGTGTTGCTGAGCACCGCCAGAAGCCCGGGACGGGTGGGAAACTCCGGCGAAACCAGGACGCAGTTTACGGTGCCGTCAATGACTTCCTCGCCCAGGCGCTGCCAGGTCTTGCCCCTGTCGCTGGAGCGGTACAGGCCGTGCGCCTCCGTGCCTGCGAACAGAATGCCAGACGAGGGATAGTCAGGCGAAAGAGCCAGGCAAAGCACTGGCGCAAGCTCGCCGGGAAAGTCAATCTCTCGCCAGGCGCGCCCTCCGTTCGTGCTGCGAAAGATACCGCTATCGGTGCCTGCAAAAATGGTCTCGTCCGCAGCAAAGCCTGGCGACACGGCCAGGCAGAGAATGCTCAGGTCAAGCAGACCGAAGTTCCACGCGGCCCAGTGGCTGCCCCGGTCAGCCGAGCGAAACACCCCGTCTTCCAGTGTACCGGCGAAGATGGTACCATCGTTGGCGAAGTCTGGAGAGATAGCCAGCGTCGAGATCAGCGGTGGGGGCGTGCGGAACACCTCAAAGCTCCACTTTTCCCCGCCGTCGGATGAGCAAAGCACACCGCCCACCACACCTACAAACACCGTACGATCGGAGCGAAAACCCGGTGAGACGGCAACCGCCATCGTGGCCAGCGTCCCCTCCAGATTTAACGAAGCGCAGGCATTGTGCCAGCTTATTCCCCCATCGTCAGAGCGGTAGAGGCCTGTACGGCGTGCGGCAAAACAGATACCATCGTTGACGAAATCAGGAGAAGCCGCCAATGCATAAACAATGTCCTCTTCATCCCTCATCTTTGCTTCCTCATTGTTACCAGCCATCGGTGTCTCTTCCTTGCTTACGGATTCATAAGTTGCGAACATGCTTTCGTCCGGGAGCATTCCTGTCCCACAAGCCCGGGTTGTATCAGTTCTGTCACGGATTGGTGGCCTGAGGCGGTTTCTTGCGGTGAACCAGCACATCAATGGTCAAAGCCAGCGCTGCACTTGAGACGGCGCTGTGCACTGCCTCTTTCTGCACGCTGAGCGCGTCGAAGATACCCGCCTCGGCCATATCCACGACCCTGCCAGAGCGGACATCGAAGCCATAACCCGGGCCGGCCAGTTTCACTTCCGCCATGACCTCGCTGGCATCGTAGCCGGCATTGCTGATGATAGTGCGCATGGGCGCTTCCATGGCTCTGGCGAGGATGCGGTAGGCAGCACGCCTGTCCACATCTGCGCTTTCGTCAGCTATCTTTTGCAGCATTGGCTTGCAGGACAGCAGCGAGGCGCCCCCGCCCGGGATAACACCCTCGCGGATGGTCCCGCGTAAGGCCTCAGCGGTGCGTTCGGCCAGCTCCTTACGCGCATCAGCATCCGCCTTAGTCAGGCCACCCACATACAGCGTTGCCGATCCCCCCAGCAACTTGCCGATGCGTTTTTGGATGTTTCTGCGATCATTCTTATCCTCAGCGCGGCTGAACGCCAGGCGCAGGCTGGCGATGTGATCGCGCAGCGCACGGGGATCGCCCTTACCTCCGATTATGCCGAAGTTAAAACGGTCCGCCCAGGCCCGACGCGCCCGTCCCAGATCGCTGAGCTGCACCTGTGCCACGCTCTGGCCTGCTGTGCGTGTGAAGTATTTTCCTCCGGTGAGGATCGCCAGGTCCTCCAAAGCACCGTAGCGATCATAGCTTATCAGTCCCGGGGTTTTCACAGCGATCACGTGGAATTTCGACGGGTCCTTGCTCGCAGCCATCAGAAGTCCCACGCATTTCTCGGAGAGTTTGGCGGCAACGAGTACCAGAGGTGTCAGTTTTGCTTCCGCTGCCCTGACCAGTAACGGCATCAACTGATAGGGGTCTTCCAGTTCAAAGTCACTGATCATTATAGCGGCGTTTTCCAGGTCCACCCTCAGGGTGGATGGGTCAAGCATCTGCCGCGCATGGACGCCGCTTTGATCCCAATACATCCCTTCAACGTACTCCCGCTCCAGCCCTCGCCCACGGCCAGAGCGGATCTCCAGGCGGCCATGCTCCCCTATGATGTCAAATATCTCGCCCAGCATCCTGGCAAGCGGAGGATCATAACAAATGGCTTCAGCGATTTGAGCAATCTGCTCCTTCCCCTCTACCGGCCTGGCCAGAGCAGAGAGGTGTTCCATTATCACCGGAAGGCCCTCTTCCAGATAACGGCGGAGCATCATGGCATTACCGCCGGAGGTAATGTAGTGTACACCCAGGTCGTAAATTGAGCGGAAGAGCACTGCAGCAGTGGCAGTACCGTCACCTGTCTTTTCGCGGAGATTCCACAGCACCTGGCGCACGAACATGGCGCCCATATCCTCATCCCGGTCAGGCAGCTCTATAATGCGTCGCGCGATCGTCCCTCCGTCGTCGAGGAACTCCGGCATCTTGCTTTTCGGGGCGATAGGCTCGAGCGCGACCAGGCGCGGAAGCGGCCCCAGTGTCGGGCTAACAGCATCCACCATACGGTGAATGCCTCTTTGCATACGCCGGTAAGTTGCAGGCTGAAGTACTACCCTTCTGGTGCGAGATTTTTCCATTGACTTAATTCCTCCTGCCATCGCGTTTTTCACACCCCCACGGGGGTGAAGCAGACGGGGTGTATTATAACATTTTTCCCTGATTGAGCCAGCGTTTGGAAAGGTGGGCGTTACGAGTGTGGGACAGGTGTATGCAGCCCGGAGTCCGCAGTCCTGAGTTAACGATCGGTGAGCGTCACGAGTTTGGGATAGTGTTCTCAGTCATCGCTGTGGAGACGGTTCGAGCCAGGTGAAGCAAAAATATGGCCACGCCACGAGTTGACAATTCCAAATTCCGTGGTATAATATCTTGCAGACAAGTTTGTAATACAAACCAGTATAGGAGAGTTTCAGATGCAATCCCCACCTCCGCTGCAGGAATGGCTGCGTCGCCCGCTGCGTTATTGGTACGCTGATGGCCTCACCGAGATGGCCGTTGGGGCCATTTTCCTGTTGCTTGCACTGACAGACCTTGTGCCCTGCCTTCTGTCCCCCGGGCCGTTCAAAAGCCTGGCCCAGGCCATTCTGCAACCCCTGGTAGTTATCGCCGGCGTGCTTGGTGCGCGCCCGCTGGTGCGTTACCTGAAGGAACGCATCACCTACCCGCGCACCGGGCAGGTGAAGTACCGCCAACCCGGCCCATATCGGCGCCGGTTGTTGGGCAGCTTGAGCTTTCTGGTGGCACTGGGCACAGCCTTTCTGATCACAGCCGTTGGCAGGCGCTGGCTCCCTATGGTCAGTGCCTTTTTGATCGCCTTCGTCACAGCTTTGGGCTGGAAATTGCACCTGGTACGGATGCTCATACTGGCCCTCTATATCCTGGGTGCAGGCATCGGAGTAACCGTTTCTGCCCCTGCCGATCCCCTGGACGCCGTTCTCTTCTTCGGCCTGGTTGGTTTGGGCTGGCTTGCATCGGGTGGCTGGACGCTCTGGCGCTACATGCGGCATACTCAACCCCTGGACGCTGAGGAGGACGCAGGATGACCACCCCTGTCCCACGCTGGAGCGACCTGGACCGCCTGATCCATGAGCCGGCCCGCCTGATGATCGTCACGTTGCTCTACGCCGTCGAACAGGCCGATTTTCTCTACCTGTTACATGAGACCGGGCTGACCAGGGGTAATCTCTCCGCTCACCTCAGCAAACTGGAGGAGGCCGGTTACGTACAGATCACAAAGACTTTTCGGGGCAAGATTCCACATACTCTGGTGTCACTCACGCCGGCCGGACGGCAGGCGTTTGAGACGTATCGCCAACAGCTCAGCCGCTTTATCAGCACGTCCTGAAGGAGATGCCTGATGTCTGATTACGCAATCCGCACCGTTCATCTGACGCGCACCTTTAACAATCACATACATGCGGTGGATGACCTCAATCTGGAAGTCCCCGCCGGGGTGGTCTTTGGTTTCCTCGGCCCGAACGGTGCCGGCAAGACCACCACACTACGCCTCTTGTTGGGTTTGCTGCAACCCACCGCCGGCACAGCCATTGTCCTCGGTCACGATGTGCGCACCCAGGCAGACGCCATTCGCGCTCGCTGCGGGGCACTGCTGGAACATACGGGGCTTTATGAACGCCTGAGCGCTGAGGATAACCTGGAACTCTTCGGGCGCATCAACCGGCTGCCCGGGGACGAGCGCCGGACGCGCATACGTCAACTCCTCACCGATTTGGAGCTGTGGAAACGTCGTCATGAGCCAGTCGCCACCTGGAGCCGCGGGATGAAGCAAAAGCTGGCCATCGCCCGCGCCCTGTTACATCGCCCGGCCCTGCTTCTGCTGGACGAACCCACTGCCGGGTTGGACGCTGTCTCTGCGGCAGCGTTGCGTGAGGACCTGGCCAGGCTGGCGTATCAGGAGGGCATCACCATTTTCCTCACCACCCATAACCTGAGCGAAGCTGAAAAACTCTGCCAGCAGGTGGCTGTCATCAGGGCCGGACGATTGCTTGCAGTTGGCAGCCCCCAGGAACTGCGACGCTTTCGTGGTGGACAGGTGCACCTGGTTGTACACGGTCTGACCCCCGGCGTGCTGGATGGTCTGCGCACCACTTTTGGTCGTGAGGCAGTGGAATCTGGCCCGGAAGATGGTCATATCCTGCTGCACCTCGCCTCTCCGTCTCCACAATCGGTTGCCTCTGTGGTAACCTGGCTGGTGCACCAGGGGGTATCAGTAGAGGAAGTGTATCACGAACAGGCCAGCCTGGAGGAGGTATTTTTGAGCCTGGTACAGGAGGGTGAGCATGATGCGTGACATTCAGACCATCATGTGGAAAGAATGGAGGGAAATGTTTACCCGGAAAGCCGCCGGACGCGGCACCCTGCTGAGTACACTGGTCATCCTTCTTTTGCTCGGAGCCTTTTTGCCCCTGCAGACAGGAGAAGCATGGTTCACCCAGCCCCTGGCACTGGCAGGCTGGGCGTGGATGCCGGTATTTCTTACCCTGGGGATGGTGACCGATTCTTTCGCCGGTGAGCGCGAGCGCCATACTCTGGAGACCCTGCTGGCCACGCGTCTGCCGGATACAGCCATTCTACTGGGGAAGATTCTGGCTTCGGTGCTGTATGGATGGGGAGTGGCCGTGCTCGGCATGTGTCTTTCGGCGCTGACCCTGAACATATGGCTGAAAGGGGGACCTTATTTCTACGCCCCTGCGCTTTTCCTCGCCGCGCTCGGCCTGAGTCTGGCCTGCACAGCGCTCTTTGCCGGTCTGGGTGTGCTGGCATCACTGCGTGCAGTCACAGCGCGCCAGGCCTTTCAACGCCTGAGCCTCATTATGCTCGTTTTCTACTTTCTGCCCTTCTCAGTACAGTTACTCCCGACGCACTTGCGTTTGCGCATTACAGAGGTATTTGCACGACTGGACATGTCGGGGCTGATGATTGTCGTAACAGGGGTGCTGCTGATCGGGAATGTAGGGGCGTTATACCTGTGTTTCAGGTGCTTTCAGCGTACACGCCTGTTGACGGATTAGTTGCCGCACCCTCGAGCAAGCCTGAGGCAACAGCCGATGGGCCAGGGCGGGACCAGCCAGGTGCGAGGGGCAGCTTAATCGTTATGATGCCCGCTCAGCAGAGTGCGCAGCAAAGCGGGCGTATTGGTGATGATGGCCTCCACCCCAAGAGCCAGGAGACGACGCATCTCACCCTCGTCGTCAACGGTCCAGGTATGCACCCAATATCCGCGTCTCCTTGCCCTGCTTATGTAGGAGGCGTTCACCATACTATGATGCGGGTGGCGTGCCTCGTGCGGGACAAGCGGTGCCAGCCAGGCGCGGCGCAGAGGGAGCGGCAGGTCTGGTGCGTAAAGCAACCCGACCGGGAGATATGACGCCAGCCTCTTAACCCTCCGTAGTGAGAAAGGGTTAAAAGAGGAGAGCAGGACACGCCCCGCCCGGGCCGGGCCGTACCCTTCCAGCAGGGAGACGACGGCACGCTCCAGCCCTTTGTCCACCGGGGTAATCGTCTTCAGCTCGATGTTCAGGAGCAGCCTGCCTTCCGCCATCTCCAGTACCTCTTCCAGGGTGGGGATACGTTCGCCTGCGAAACGGGGGCTGAAATACGCACCCGCGTCAAGACGTTTCAGCTCAGCCACTTTCATCTCAGATACCCGACCGCTGCCGTCGGTCGTGGCATCCACGGTAAAATCGTGGATAACCACCGGTATGCCATCAGCGGAGAGATGAACGTCACACTCGATACCATCCGCACCGAGTTCCGCTGCTGCCCGGAAGGCTGCCAGTGTGTTGGGCGGCGCGACCAGGCTGGCCCCACGGTGGGCGATGTTAAGCGTCCTGTCGCCCCACTTCATCGTTAAATCTCGACAAAGTAGGCTTCGCAGGCCCGGTCTATCAGGTCCTTACTCAGCGTGGGTGGGACGTTCAGATAACGGGCAATGTCTATCAATTGATCCACAATATCGCGGGGGTGACAGGCACGCCTGGGCCGGTTGCGTTTCAGATAGTGCTCCTGGATCAGGTAGGCCAGCCCCTGCTCGTCGTAAGGCACATTTTTAGCCTGGCACACGCGACGGAAAATCTCGCGGTACTCCTCCCATGTTGGATCTTCTACTTCGATCTTGTGGCGGATACGCCGCAGGAAAGCCTCATCCACCAGGTCGCGTGGCGCCAGATTAGTCGAGAACACGATCAGCACATTGAAGGGTATCTCGATCTTGCGGCCGGTGTGAAGCGTCAGGTAGTCCACCCGCTTCTCCAGAGGAACAATCCAGCGATTGAGCAGATCGCGCGGGCGCACCTGCTGCCGCCCGAAGTCGTCTATCAGCAGCAGACCACCGTTCGCCTTCATCTGGAACGGTGCTTCGTAGTATTTATTGTTTGGGTCATAAACCAGATCGAGTGTCTCGAGTGTCAGCTCGCCACCGGTGATGATCACCGGCCGCTGGATGCGTGCCCAGCGGGGGTCAGCATTACGGTCAGGGGGCGCGTCGGCCAGCACATGGTTGACGTTGTCAAAAACTCTGATGACGTGCCCACCCACCTCCACCGCATATGGGATGTACATCGTATCGCCCAGGATCATCTTGCCGATAGCCTCGGCGATAGCGGTTTTTCCGTTGCCTGGGTGACCGAACAGGAAGATGGAGCGGCCCGAATTGACCGCCGGACCGAGCCGGGCAAAGGTGCGTTCGCTGATCACCAGGTGAGAGAGGGCCTGACGCATCGTACGCTGGTGAACGACAATATCGCTGACCGACTGTCGTTGTATCGCGACAGTGTAATCCTCGAGTGTGACGGGTGCCGGGCCAGCGTAGTTGCTCCTTTCAAGCGCCTCACGTGCCACGGCGCGCCCCTTTTCGGCAATCACATACTGATAAGACGCCTCCGCAAAGCCACTGGTACCCTTGACCTCGCACAACTTCTCACGTTTGAGGAACTCCAGTACCTGGTCCACCACGCCAGTATAGGGGAGTTTTATTGCCTCTGCGAGTTCACGCCCCGAAATGCTTCCCTCGAAGTACATGATCTTGATGGCCAGGTCGCTCAGAAATCCCAATCCCAGTCCGGTCTCCTCAATCGAGGTCGGGGCCGGTGGAACAAAACGAGATGATGGTGTGGTAGTGGTTGTAGGGGATGGTGCCGTTCGCTGAGCCATAGCGCACTCCTGTCACCGAAGTCTGGTTAAGATTATACCACCAACTGATGGGTGCGACAAAATGGGTCTCGGCGAGCGTCACGAGTCTGGGGCAGGTGGGTCGTAGTAGTCCGCAGTCCACAGTCCTGCGGCGTCGCTTCCCATAATGGTGACGTCAGGCATGGCCTGGAGACCAGCCTGAGCTGGGGGTATTGTAGGATAACTGCTCGCAGTTGTCCTACATGTCGTAGGGCGCGGCCCGGAGACAGGCCCGAGCCGGGGAAGACCAATCGTATCTGTTCATGGCCGATTGGAATCGCCCTCTTGAGGCGCTTCGCGCCAGCTTTCAGCCCACGCCGACACACCGCTCAGTGGTACAGCAGAAGCTGGCCAGCGAATGCCGATCAGGAGCGACTTACAGTCACCGTCTGAATAGCTGCTACTGTCTGGGACACGGAACGGCACGGATTTGGAATTCATCGGTTAGATCTGTGTTTCTCCGTGCGATCCGTGTCCCTTTAGACCTGACCACGTGACTGTTGCTGTTTACTTATCGGCCTGGAGGCGAGAGTTTGTTAATGGTTTCTGCTCACTAAAGGAAGGTAGAGGTATCTGACCACATCCATCTCCAGCCGCAGGCGGTAACCTGCCACGTTTGCGCAGCCAAACGCGATGGTACCATCCTCCGGCTGTATGCCCAGGTAATATCGTCCGCTGGCCGCGGGTTTCCATGAGAGGCGGTCGCTACCTGCGACATTGAGATAGTCGCCGTTGGAATCATACAACTCCATGCGCACTTGCGGACCGGTGATCTGCGCGCTGAAGGTGAGCGGGCGGCCGGTCAGGACATGCACCGGCGATACCTCGAACCAGACGAAATCTTTGTCAGCGGCGTAGTACTGCGGGTCACTGTCGAATGAGTGGTCCTGTGTCACACCGGGTTCGATCGGCTTTGCCTGCTCCCATGTGTCATCTACCTCATACGCGTCGGGACAGGTATGCGTGATCACTCCCATAGGTGATAGCGCGACACTGGGGGTAAAGCCCCCTGATGCAGGTGAACTTGATAGTGTTGACGCCGTATTGAAGTTGCGCACTACCAGCGGCAGGTAGATGCGTTGCAATTTCCTGTCCTGTATGGAGATCGTGTAGTCGGTATTGCAACCCTTCAGACCGGCGCGATTGGTCACGCGGAGGTAATACGTACCATCTGCCGGCGCCGTCCACACGATACGGGAAGAGTAATCACCGGCACCTCTGTAATCATCGTTTGCCGCCAATATATCAACGCCTCCGTTATTGAAGAGGGCGAGGAATGTATCCGCACGCTGTCCCCAGGAGGAGGCTGTTATGGTGTAAACGTGATTGGCCTGTGCCGTGAAGGCAAACCAGTCAACCGCATCGTCGCAAAAGTCCTGATTGAGCGTTTCGCCCACGATGATGGTGAACGGCTGAGTTAGGGTATCGTTCTCTTCGCATGCGTCGGCAGGGCAGGTGCACGGAGGAGCGTAAGGCCCGGCAACATCCCCGAAGTTTACCTCATAACTCTGACCAGGTAGCACGTCCACATCCACTTCGTTTGGTGTGGTGGACGAGTATCCGGGTGGGTCAATCTCAACGACCGTATGGACACCACTTACGGCTGTGTAGAAAGTGTACCTGCCATCCAGGTCAGTTGTGGTTGTTATGCTCCCATCCAGGACGATCACCACATCTGGAATACCGCCTTCGCCTTCATCTTGAACGGCGTTAGTATTAAGGTCCTCGAAAACGGTGCCGAATATTATGGCATATACCGGCGTCTGGGTCGGCGTCGGCGTGGACGTCGGCGTGCCGGTCGGCGTCGGCGTGGACGTCGGTGTGTCGGTCGGCGTCGGCGTGGACGTCGGCGTGCCGGTCGGCGTCGGCGTGGCCGTCGGTGTGTCGGTCGGCGTCGGCGTGGCCGTAGGAGTGCCGGTCGGTGTCGGCGTGGACGTCGGCGTGCCGGTCGGCGTCGGCGTGGACGTCGGCGTGCCGGTCGGCGTCGGCGTGGACGTCGGTGTGCCGGTCGGCGTCGGCGTGCC
>DAOTYA010000118.1:0-15498 GCA_034435075.1 Anaerolineae bacterium | reverse complement strand
CTATGGATTGTCAAAACACGTGCACCGTTCTTCACAGCTACCGTGGTCCCCGTTTGCCTGGGGGCTGCCGTCGCCTGGGTGGCGACCGGTACATTCCACGTTGGCTACTTCGTGTTGACGTTGCTCGGTGCCCTGTGCCTCCAAGCCGGTACCAATATGACCAACGACTATTTCGATCACACGTGGGGCTCCGATGAGATAAACACTGAGTTCGCCAATCCTTTCACAGGTGGCAGCCGGCTCATCCAGATGGGCCTTGTCAGACCGGAGGTATATCTGCGCGAGGGATTACTTTTCTTTGCCGCAGGCAGTCTGATCGGGGTGATTCTGTGGCTCACGCGTGGCCCCTGGGTGCTATGGCTGGGACTGATCGGCCTCTTTTCTGGCTATTTCTACACCGCGCCGCCTCTGCGCCTGGCAGGCACCGGCCTGGGCGAGCTGCTGATCGGACTCAACTTCGGGCCGTTGATGGTGCTGGGAAGCTATTACACACTGACCCAAAAGGTAAGCTGGGAACCGGTGCTGGCATCGTTACCGGTGGGATTGCTCATCGCGCTGGTGGTATGGATTAACCAGTTCCAGGATATGCGAGCAGATGCCGCGGTCGGCAAACGCCACTGGGTGGTGCGGCTGGGCCGAAGACGGGCGGCCACGGTTTATGGACTGCTGCTGGCACTGGCCTACCTCTCACTGGTGGCAGCGGTTTTCCTGGGTAAGGTCACTCCATTCTCGTTGCTGGGCCTGCTGACAGCACCTCTGGCCATGCGGGCATATCGGGTAGCACAGACTCACTACGACCATCCACGGGAACTTGTGCCGGCCAACGCTGCCACCATCCAGATCCATCTGCTGACCGGTGGATTGATCACACTGGGTTACCTCATCCATGGCCTGGCAAGGTGGCTCCTGTAATCTTTCCCCTCGTCGCCCGCCGGTACGATGCGTTAAACCGGCTGATGTCCCTGGGGCACGACATACGGTGGCGAGAGAAAGCCGCTGCCTCACTTAACCCGCCGGCCGGCGGGCGTGTACTGGATATGGGGACAGGCACGGGTGACATGGCGCTGGCCATCCTCCATTGCTGGCCAGGGCGGACTGTAGTAGGGGTAGACCTGACTGTGGAGATGATACGCGTCGGGAGGGCCAAGCCCGATGCCGACAGGATCATCTGGAGCCTGGGTGACGGGCTGTGCCTTCCCTTCCCCGACGCCTGCTTCGACGGAGTGACCAGTGCCTTCCTGCTGCGTAACGTGCCCGATGTGAAAGGTACTCTGGCTGAACAGTACCGGGTGGTGCGTCCGGGTGGTCGGGTGCTCTCCCTGGAGATGACCTGGCCCCGCACACCCGGTTTCCGCACGCTGTTCCACCTCTACTTCGCTGTTCTGATGCCCCTGATCACAGGGGCGTTGAGCGGCCAGCCGGAAGCCTATCGCTACCTCCCACGCTCGGTGCAGCGCTTCATGGGGCCAGAGGAATTGAAAGCTGTGATGGAGGATGTAGGACTGCAGAACGTCCGCTATCGGCTGATGGCTATGGGTACCGTAGCACTGCATATCGGGGAGCGGGATCACTGATGACCGTGTCGTCAGACAGCAGAGCAACCTGTGGCGTCCCGTCCTGTCGCTGGCGGGCCGGCCAGGAACGGCGTTTTCAGATGGTGCGCCGGTGGGTGGAGTTGGACGGGAAGCGCATTCTCGACGTGGGTTGTGGCGTGGGAATGTATATGGCGGCCTTCCTGCAGGCCACTCCATGGGTTTATGGCGTAGAAGTCGAAAGAACGCGGGCTATAGAAGCGCGGGAGCGTGCTGCCGGAGTGGTCCAGGCCTGCGGAGAGCATCTCCCATTCCCCGATGAGGCATTCGATCTCGTCTTCTCTCACGAGGTGCTAGAGCACGTTGCCGATGACCGCAGATGTACAGCCGAGATGATAAGGGTGACCAGGCCCGGCGGGCACATCGTGATCTTTGTCCCCAACCGCCTTTATCCCTTTGAAACACATGGCATCTTCTGGCGCGGACGCTATCACTTCGGGAACATACCGCTGGTGAACTGGCTGCCCACACCATTGCGCGATCGGCTGGCCCCTCACGTAAGGGCTTACACTGCAGGAAGTTTATGCCGCCTGCTGAAGGGGCTTCCCATACGCCTGGTGTACCACACACAAATCTTCCCTGGCTACGACAACATCGTGGCACGCCTGCCGCTCCCGGGTAAGATACTGCGCAGCACAACCTATTTCCTCGAACGCACCCCGCTGCGCATCTGGGGGCTGTCGCACCTGCTCATTGTGGAAAAAGTACAACGACGGACAGAGTGACTGGCCTGGTTCCAGAATACAGACCCTGACCTCGGGGGCCAGGCTGGCGGCAAGGCGAGCGAACACATGGGGAGGACAGGAGACAAATTTCATCCATCCCGTTCCGAACAGACGGAGGCTGCCCCAGTGGATCGGTATGGCCACCCGGGGGCGTAGAATGGCAAGAGATTCGGCAGCGCGCAGCGGGTCGAGATGACCCGGCCCCAACCTGGGCCCCCAGCCCCACACCGGCAGAAGCGCGACATCCAGATTGTGCCCGATGCTCTCCATCTCGGGGAAGAGATCGGTATCGCCCGCAAAATAAATGCGGTGGCTCCCCTGCACTACAAAGCCGACACAGGGAAGTCCCCGGCCAAAAAATATACGCGAGCTGCTGTGATTCGCGCGGGTCACCTCGATGGACACACCGTTGATCGCCACAACATCCCCAGGCACAACCTCTATCACACCAGTGAAGCCCCGCCTGCTCAACGGCCCGGCGGCTCCGCGTGGCGCGATCAGGAGTGTATTGGGGGCAAGCATACGCAGGGATGGAATGTCCAGGTGGTCGTAGTGAAAGTGGGAGATCAGCACAGCATCAACCCTGCCCCAGTCAGGCATCGGAGCGGGCTGGTGACGACAGAGCGGCCCGACGCGGTTGCGCAGGATCGGGTCTGCAAGCAGTCGTACTCCGTCCATTTCGACAAGGACGGTGGCATGGCCGGCGTAAGTCAGTTGCGGCAGCGCTTCCAAAGCGCGTGCACTCGGATACTGCTGAAGCATCAACACGGGGAACGCTTAACCCTGCCGAAAGGCCTGTAACGTTTCCAGATAGTATTCCGGCAGGCCGATGTCGTAGCGCTGCCCGTCTATCATCAACCCCAGAAAGCCGTCCTCCTGCCGCAAACGGTCAAGCGCCGAGGTGAGCTGGAACTCACCGCGCTCGCGCACATTGTGCCTGATGTGCTCCTCAAGATAATCAAAGATGCGCGGCTTGATGATATACTGGCCGAAGACGGTCAGATACTCGTCTTCCGGCAGGCCCGGCACGCGGAGGTTGTGCCTGGCGTAGTCGAGCGTGGGTTTCTCCACGAACTCGGTGATATTCAGCAGACGCTGTTCCTCTATCCACACCCCGGTCACGGTCCCAAAGTTGGCGATCTTCTCACCAGGGGTACGCCGCAGACCCAGCACACTGATCCCGTGCTGATTGTAAACATCAATTAGCTGCTCGGCACACGAGTGCTCGCCGTCGGAACGGTAGATGTGGTCGCCGAGCATAAGCAGGAAAGGCTCATCACCAACCGCCTCCCTGGCGCAATAAACGGCATGGCCAAATCCCTCCTGGATCTCCTGAACGACGAACCTGACATGCCGCCCCATCTCCAGAATGCGCCGCGCGTACTCCTGGAAGTGTGGAGGAAGTTTATTGTAGTTCTCGATCGTCACCTGAACGTTGAAGAATGACTCGAAAGCCGGCAGATCATGTTCCTGGACAATGATGATCACTTCCTCGATCCCGGCCTTGAGCGCTTCCTCGACGATCAGCAGAATGGCCGGCTTGGCGATCCCGTCCCGGTCCACGATGGGGAAGAGTTCCTTTTTTGTAGCCTTTGAGGCGGGAAAGAGACGCGTGCCGAACCCGGCGGCCGGGATGACGGCTTTACGTATTTGCTGGCTGGCACGCAGCGTCAACGTGAGACATGGCATACCCAGGTCGCGCTCGATGATCTCGATCACCGCCTGCTGATCGGCCTGGCTGCGTGCGATGAACTGGGCCGTGCCATCACCTTGCGAACCTACCCCCTTACCGCCCCAGATGTGAGGCTTCAACGGTTCGTAATTAAGGACTTTATGCAACAACGGCGCGGCCAATTCATCCGGGCAGGCGGGAGTGGCATAGCGGTCGAAGAACGCCTGCGCCTCGACCATCAATGCCCCCAGCCGTTCCGCGTCTCCCTGCTGTAGCGCCTCAACAGCCTGATGTACGATACGTTTATTGATCGGCCCTAGCAGCTCCTGGACGTTCCGCTCAACTTCGGTCGTGGCGAAGGGATAACAACGGTTCAGGCGCGCCAGGATTTCCATGGTATCCTTCTGTGCGCCCAGATCAACGATAACGAAGTACATATCGTGGGGCGCGCGCAGTTCCGTTACCTCCAGGCGGTCACCGTCGAAGGTCATCAGGACAGGCCGGTTGCCGAAGGCACACCCCTGGTCCATCCTGCCGCAGCGGGAAGGTGTGGTGATCTCACCCTGGTATGCCAGCTCCATCTCGCCACGCACGGTCAGTTTCAGATCATAGACCCGGTTAAACGCCCGTGCCGTGAGCACACAAATAGCCGCGCTCGACGAGAGGCCCTTCTTAATAGGCAGGTCAGTCTTGTGATTGTTGATCACCAGACCGCGCACATGATAGTGCGTCAGCACCTGATAGGCCACGCCGGCGATGTAGCTCCAAAACCCGCCTCGTTGGGCCTCTTCCAACAGCGCCGCCTGGTTCATCGGAATTTCATACGGGCCATATCTTTCCCCATCCGGGGTCGTCGAGGTCAGCACCAGCGAGGTGGGATGTGGCTCGACCTCGGCGTAGATGCCCTGGTCGGTGCCCGTGATCAGCGTGAACCCTTTTTCGATATCCGCGTTAATGCGCCGGTATCCCCCGGCCCAGTCAGAATGTTCGCCAAACAGGCATATGCGTCCTGGAACGAACAGCTTCAACTATACGCCTCCAAAAAATGTTATCGCACACACGGCGCAAATTATAACGCAGGCTGCCAGTCCTGTAAAGCGAGCGTTGTTGGATCCCGAAATAAGCATTTCAGCGCTCAGGCTGGGGCCAATCTCCAACCGGGCCGCTGTGGTCGGCCTCCGACGATGCCACCAGGGGAGACCGGCCCACGCGGGGGGGCTGGATGTCCGTCATATTTTTGCATCCTTGCATCCCCTCCGGTTCGGGCTGGTCTTCAGAGCACACCCGACGCCGCACGACCGGCCACAGTGTAGGGCAACTGCGAGCAGTTGCCCTACAACTAACGTGTCACGACCGGCCACAGCCTGCTCTGCCCCGTCTAAACAAGTGACGGAACCCCGGGGCGCAGGGGTTGACAATTGACTGTCAGTTGTGGTATAGTAGCGCTTGTAAGCACATAGACCCGTTAATCAGGGGGAAAAGTTGTATCGGGGAAACGGGGTGCAGGAAGAAATCAGCGCTGAGGAATATCTGCTTGCCAAAGCGGCCGAGCAGGGCTATATCACGTATAACGACATTCTTGATGCTTTCCCTCAAGCTGAGGAGAATCTCGATGAGCTTGAGGACATTCTGGCCATGCTTATGGAAGCCGGTGTTGAGGTAGAAAGCTCGTTGCATGTCGTCGGATTGCCAGAGGGAAAGGAAGAGGAAGGCCTGGTATCCGATGAAGAACTTGACCTGGAGCTGCTCGCGGCGGATGATGAAGCATACCTCGATACCATAGCTATGGATGATACGATCGGCCTGTACCTGAAGGAGGTCGGCAAAGTACCCCTGCTCACGGCTGAGGAGGAAACCGAGCTTGCCAGACGGATGGAGGCTGGCATCGCAGCCAGAAAGCGCCTGGAGCAGAACGGCCTTCAACCGCACGAAATAGAGGAATTACGCCAGAAAGTGCAGGATGGCTCACAGGCTCGTGAGCATCTCATTCGCGCCAATTCCCGGCTGGTGATCAGCGTGGCCAAGAAGTACATAGGCCGGGGAGTGCCTTTCCTGGATCTGATCCAGGAAGGGAATATCGGCCTTATCCGTGCTGCCAATAAGTTCAACTACAAATTGGGACATAAGTTCTCAACCTATGCCACCTGGTGGATCCGCCAGGCTGTGACGCGCGCCATAGCTGATCAGAGCCGCACCATTCGCGTGCCGGTACACATGGGAGATCAGATTAACAAGTTGCTGCGTGTTTCCCACAGGCTGACCCAGGAGTTGGGACGTGAGCCAACTTCCGAAGAGCTGGCTAACGCGCTCGACATCCCTACCCGCAAGGCAGAAGAAATGCTGAAAGTGGCACGGCATCCCTTGTCATTGGAGATGCCAACCGATGACGAGGGAGAGAGTGAATTGGGGGATTTCGTCGAGGATGAGGGTGTGATAGCGCCGGACGAGGAGGTAAGCTCTCAGATGCTCCGGGAAGTGCTCCAGGAAATTCTGCAGGAACTCCCCCCGCGTGAGGTGCGCATCCTGCAGTTGCGCTATGGGCTGGTAGACGGTGAGACCTACACTCTCGAGGAGGTGGGGAAGAAGCTGGGTGTGACCAGGGAAAGGGTGCGCCAGATTGAGGCGCAGGCTCTAAGCCGTCTGCGCCATCCTGCCCATGCGCGAAGGCTGAGGGAGTTTCTGAGAAAAGCTTGAAGCTGCGGTGCTCGTGGCATTCCTGATTTGCCGGCTTGATTTATTCAACGTAACTGCCTGCCCCTGCCGACTGAAATCGCCCACTTTGGGCCGCAGGCCTTCGGTCGGCCTGCGCCGACTGCTGTTTCAGCGTCGGCGCAGGCGCCCGTAAAGTTCGATTTCCAATCAGCACACGGCAGCAGGCAGCCGGGTAGGTAATTACTATTCCACTGAGATCTCGACCCGCTCGTTCTCTTCCTCATCCACTACCTCGACTACTTTGCCCATCACACCGCCGGCAAGTAGCTCTTCCAATTCCTGCAGCTCAATGCCCTCAAACCCGGGCGCGAACCGTTCGGCAATGCGCAGCCCCACACCGACCAGCCCGATCGGGATCGTCACGTTAACTTTCGCTTTGCCCGAGGTCAGGTCACTCACATTAATGCGCAGGAAGCGCCTGTCCCCGCCTGGGGCAGCTCTGGGTGGTGTCTGCGCTCCTCCCTCCAGTGCGCGCAGCAACGTGATAGCCTCTTCAGCCGTGATTTTGCCCTCCTCCAACATCTTGAGTATTTTCATCCTCTCTTCACTTAATGAGACCATTTTGTCACCTCCTGACCCAGGTGTAGCTCTACCTGTGTGCTCCCATCATCATACACTTCAATGTGCAGGGGACGGTCATCTCCTGTCTCCTGAAGAGCCTGCAGCAGCCCGTCTATGCCGGCTTCTCTGAGCTGTGGCACGAATTGGCAGCAGGTGCGTAGCAACAGTGTGAGCAGCCCCAGAGATAGCGGAAAAGCCAGTGTGATGGCGGGGCCGTCATGCTCTTGTACTCGCAGAAATGGCCAATATGCCCGATGCAGCCACCAGGCTATCAGTATCACACTGATGCCCAGGGCGAAGATAAGCCAGCCCCATACCAGCCAGGAGAGGGCGACATCCCGCGTGTAGTAAGAAACTAACAGGAATCCACCGCCGATCAGGATGGCCGCTCCACTGAGCAGGACAGCCTGCCAGATACATCTTACCATAACAGGGTGGGACGGAAGGGACCTGACCGCCTCAGCCTTGCCTGCCAGTGCCTCTAACCGGCGTGCTCCTTCTGCCACGCTGATCTTCCCTGATTCTATCAGGTCCAAAATGTGCCAGCGCTCTTCTGTTACCATTATTCCTGTCCCTGATTACTCGTCAGTAACCTTCGCCAGTGTTGCCGTTGCATACTGACTATGGTTATCTTCCAGATGCACTATCACCGGCACAAACGCCGCGCCGATGGCCATCAATACGCAAACTGTCCCGGCTACCACATACCACACACGTACGCCCAGCCAGTCGGCGACCGGGCCCGCGATCAACATACTCAGAGGTGAGATGGCAGTTGCCGCGCTCTGTATCACCGTGAACACGCGGCCTTGCATATCTGGCGCGACTTTGGCCTGGAGCACGGCGATGAGCGGCCCGTTCGTGATCGGGTTCATGAACCCCGCGAAGAACATGGCACCCAGCGCCAGCCCGAATGCCGTCGCTGGCGACAGGCCAATACATAGTGTGCCCAGGCCCATCCCTGCCAGGCCGGATAACGAAGTCCATACGCGGCGCCGGAAGCCACCCCACACGCCCAACGTCAGCCCGCCCGCGACTACACCGATCCCCCAGGCGGACTCGATCCATCCCAGCTCTGTAGCCTGCCCGCCAAAGTGGTTGGTGACCAGGATGGGCATCAGAGAAAAGGCCGGGTTGAAGAGGAAGTTGATCACCGTGGCCATCACCAGTACGGCAAGCAGCCCCGGCCAGCCCCAGACATAGCGCAGCCCCTCGTGCATATCTCCCCACAGCGAGAACCCCCTGGCACCTGCGGCATGATTACGTGGCTGTGGGATGTGGAAGAAGAACAGCGGTGCTATCGCCAGCACTGCTGTGCTCACATCAATGGACAGGATACCGTACATGGGGAGCAGGCTCAGGAGCAGTGCTCCCAGGGGTGGGGAGATGATGTTGATGATACCCTGAAGAGCCTGGTTCAGACCTGCCACACGCGAAAGATGTTTATCCGGCACCATGAGCGAGGTGGAGGCCTGCATTGCCGGCCAGTGGAACCCTCCGGCCGTGGCACGGATGAACATAACCGTGTAGATATGCCAGACCTGAGCGACGTCTGTAGCAAAGAGGTAAGCCATTGCCAGTGTCGCCAGGGCAACGGTGGCATCAGCGACGATCATAATCACCTTGCGGTTCCACCTGTCCACAACGGCGCCTGCAAATGGGCCTATGACGATTCCCGGTAGCATGCCTACGAGAGTTGCTATAGCCAGCACGGTGGCTGAGCCGGTCTTTTGTGTCAGCCACCAAATCAGCGCGAACTGTACGAGCATACTTCCCAGGATCGAAAGAGCCTGGACGCTCCAGATCGTGAAGAATCGCACCTGCCACCTGGGGCTGTCTCGCTCATCCATCTTACCGTCCCTCCAGAGCGGCCAGCAACCTGGCGGCCTGTTCAGGGGTGATCTTGCCAGCTTCTACCAGGCGCAGCACCTGCAGGCGCTCCTCATCGGTGGGAGGCTCGCGCCTGGCACGTGCCACCCGGCCGCTGACCCGCTGCCAGCGCCGTTCGGCCTGTTCTGCCCGCAGGCGGGCCCGTTCTGCCTCCCTCTCAGCGGCACGGCGGGCCTGCTCCATTGCCAGCTCCGTCTGGCGCAGGGCCTGCTGCGTGGCATGTTCGACGTGGCGGCGGATACGTTCGCTGTCTATGCGTCCCAGGCTCTCCGCCAGACGTGCCTCTATATCGGCCATGGCAGCGGCAATGCTGGCCTCGATCTGTGCACCCAGCCCCTCGATATCGGCTATAAAATCAAACCTCTCTGCTCCAGGCTCCACCACTTCAGCCGGCTCCAGAAGAATGTGCCCGCGTACCTCAGCCGTCAGGCGCGCCGCTCCATCACCGAGCACACCGCTCATCTCGCCATCCTTCCGCTCCAGGTTCAGGTCTGGTATGGTGGAGCGTACTCCCCCGTCAGCGCGCAGGGACAGGTGCAGGCCTGTACCTGCAGGGATTCGCACCCGCAGGTTCCCGTTAGTATTTACCTCATACTCCAGGCCGGGTGCAAACGATGCTTCCAGACGCACGTTTCCCTTTACCTTTCCTGTCTTCAACCCCCCGCGCAGTCCCTCCACAACCAGATTGCCATCTACCTGGTCCACAGAGAGTTGCCCATCCACACAGCGCAGGTGAGCATTTCCCCTGACAGTCTGCGCTTCTATTCCCCCCTTCGTTCCATACGCAGAGAGGTTCCCGAAAGCCATGCTGAGCACAGTTGAACCTGTCTCCCGCAGTATCACATTGCCGTAGACGGAACTGATAGTGAGCATACCATCCACTTTTTCGACCTGGAGATTACCCTGCACTGCGCTGAGAGTCAACGTGGCAGCAGAGGGACAGGTGAGGAAACAATTGGCGCGTGTCTCGATGGTGAAGGTATCTCCCACCTGTTCCAGTGAAAGGTCTCCCTCTTCACCCTGTATTTGAAGGACCAGTTGCTGCTCTGCCAGCCCACGCACTGCCAGGTTGCCCATGCATTGGGTGATGGTAATATGTGGAGCATCTGAAGTGTCAAATATCCGCCTGAACATGCCTCCTGCCTCCTTCACGCCTCTCGCAACAGCCTGAGCGCTTCTTCCGAAGTGATCTCCCGGCGGGCCAGTTGTTCCAGCACCCTTTGGCGATAATCTGCCCCGGCGCGTTCCTCTCTTACCTCATAGCCCAGTGCGCGGATGATTTCCTCCAGCCGGCTGCGGACAGTGGGATAAGAGAGGCCCAGCTCTTCTTGTACCCGGTTGATTTTGCCTTCGCAGCGGAGGAAAAGCTCGACGAAGTGAATTTGCTCCGGGGTGAGCTGGAACAACCTGCTCATACTGAAATGTCCTTCCAGGTTGGTGCCGCAGTTACAGCAGCTCAAACGGGTTACCAGCAATTCATCATTGCATACAGGACATTGTGTTGGTACCGGATACACTGTCCCCCTCCCCTTAAATAAAATTAAGTTTTTCATCAATAATTATAATATAAGACTTAATTTTTGTCAAGAGTTGCGTGGGCGGTAACATCGCAATACTCCTGTAACATACCTGTAACAGAAGCCTGACCCCAAGTGTGGTACATTCATGCATGCGATGTATCGCTTTGGAGGAGGAGCTATATGACGCTTGAAAGTCGGGTCAAGGCACTGGAATACGAGGTGAAGATACTGAAGAATGAAATTCAACAGATCCTGCTTGATATACAGGAGCAACTGTTGATGCATTATTACCCTTCCCTGCGGGCCGACGATTCCTCTCCCTCGGAGAGCATCCGCAGGTCCATCGAAGCGATTCAGAGGAAAAAGGCAGCACTGGAGCGCGCAGAACCTCAAGGCCGGGAATGATCCCTGGGTGAACTGCATATGATCTCGTATGGCTCTCTCCAGCAAAGACCCGGCACTCCATATGGCCTGCAGTAACCTGGACTCGTATCCCTGCAGCGGATGGCGAAATGAGCACTGATGGGAGTGGTGCGATAAAAATATTGCTGATTGAAGACGATGCGGAGTACGCTTCTCTTGTCCAGGCCTTACTGAGGCTGATGTGGGATACCCCCTCGGTTCTGGAACATGCCGATAGCCTCTCCCGTGGATTGGAGCTGCTGGTCAGGGATGATTTTGATATAGTGCTCCTCGACCTCACTTTGCCGGATTGCCACGGCTTCAGTACCTTTGCGAGTGTGCGTGCCGCAGCCTCAGAGGTGCCCATCATCATACTGAGCGGCACGTCTGACAGGACTCTGGCGTTGAAAGCGGTGCGAGAGGGAGCGCAGGATTACCTGGTCAAGGGGCAGATAGAGGGCGATTTGCTGATACGTTCCATCCGCTACGCTCTTGAGCGACAAAGAGCAGAAAGGGCACTGCGGGAGACCGAGGAACGGTACCGTTGTCTGTTCAATAACAACCACATGATAATGCTTCTGATTGACTCAAAGACGCAAGAGATCGTGGATGCCAACCCGGCTGCCACCTCCTTTTACGGATACGAGCGTGAAGCATTGATAGGTAAAAGTATGTCCGATATCTCCCTCCCTTCTGCCGACCCGGTGACAATCGGCGAAATTAGGCTACGGCCGGGTTTCCATTCCCGCCACCTCCTGGCGAGCGGCGAAGTGCGGGAGGTCGAGGTTTACAGCTCACCCATCAGGGTGCGTGACAGGGAACTCCTGTACCTGATCGTCCACGACGTCACCGACCTCAAACGGATTGAGGAGGAACTCGCGCTGCGTAATGAGGCCCTGGTTGCTCTCAATACCATCGCAACGATGATCAGCCGGACGCTTGACTGGAATGGCGTACTGGAAACAGTACTGGATAAGGTGCTGAAGATCACCGACATGGAAGTCGGCTGGATCAGCCTGTCCGGGGAGGAGAGCAATGCCGGTGATATGTCGCCGCTCATCTGTTACCGTCATCTGATTTCTGTGCCTGACGAGGATGTGAGACGATGCGTAGCCCACCTGATCCCTGTTACACTCGAATCAAAGGAGCCTGTTGTGCTTTGCCATCATAACGGGGTGGTCTGTGTGGGGGTTCCCTTACAGTCGGGGAATAAGGTGTTGGGTGTGTTAGGGTTGTACGGGCGCAGCAAGGATAATGTCAGCCAGGATAAGATGCAACTCCTCACTGCCATCGGTCACCAGGTAGGCGTTGCTGTTGAAAACAGACGGCTGGCCCGCGAAGCTACGGAAATCAGGCTGTTGCAAGAGATAGACCGTATGCGCTCTGAGCTGATCGCTAATATTTCTCACGAGCTCAGGACCCCCCTGGGACTGATCAAGGTGTTCTGCACCACACTCTTGAGGGATGACATCGCGCTTGATCGGGCCACACAGCGGGAATTCTTGCAGAACATTGACGACGAAACAGATAAGCTGGAGAGAATTGTGGACAATCTTCTGGACCTGTCGAGGATGGAGAGCGGCCGGCTTCAACTTGAGAGACAAGCCACCGATCTGGGGCGTCTGGTCGAAGAAGTGGTCGAAGATATGAGGCTTGAGGTTGATCCGACACTACATCAACTCATCAGCGATCTCCCCTCTTACCCCCTGGTTGCCTGTGTTGATCCCAGACGTATCGAGCAGGTGCTGCGCAATCTCCTCAGCAATGCCGTCAAGTATTCACCGCAGGGAGGAGAGATCGTTGTTAGTGGGAGACAAGAAGGCGCGCAGATTCTCATCTGGGTGCGCGACCAGGGGATCGGAATCCCGCCGGGGGAGCTGGAGAAAGTGTTCGAGCGCTTTTACCGGGTGCGTAATGAGGTTACCTGCAGAGTGAGGGGTGCCGGTCTGGGGTTGGCGGTCTGCCGTGGTATCGTGGAGGCCCACGGAGGGCGTATTTGGGTGGAAAGCATATTGCACGAAGGAAGCACTTTTTACTTCACCCTTCCTGCTCGCGATACCGAAGCGTCAGGTGGCCCGGAGGGGGACGAGAATGCGTCAAGGGAAATATAGCATTCTTGTTGTGGATGATGAACCCCGGTATGTCAAGGCTATCCGCTTAAACCTGGAGGCCAGCGGCTATCTGGTGCTCACCGCGGGTGACGGGATCAGCGCTATTGAGCGGGCCGCCAGCGAGAATCCCGACTTGATTATTCTGGATGTCAGGATGCCCGGTCTGGATGGATTTTCAGTTTGCAAGCGCATCCGCGAATTCTCCAAAGTGCCGATCATCATGCTCACCGCTGTGGCAGGCGAGGTTGATAAAGTGAAGGGTTTAGAGCTGGGTGCTGATGACTACCTCACCAAACCCTTCAGTGCTCAGGAATTGCTGGCACGGGTGCGGGCCGTTCTGCGCCGCGTCGAAATGTCGGGGCAGGGGGAGGCCGACCCGCTCTCGATCGGCGAGCTGGCTATTGATTTTGCCGGCCAGCGTGTGTTCGTAAGGGGTGAGGAGGTACACCTGACCGCCATTGAGTACCGCCTGTTATGCGAGCTGTTCAGACAGCGGGGCCGGGTAGTCACGCAGGAATATCTTCTCGGCAGGGTGTGGGGGCCAGGCTACGAGGAAGCAGGGCCTCTCCTGTGGCAGGCTGTGCACCGACTGCGCCGCAAAATAGAACGAGACCCCCGGCGGCCTGAGTACATCCATACTCGCCCGGGCCTGGGTTATGTGCTCGAGTTCTCGCGATAACCGGGATGCGCTTCCGGGCGTGCGGTTATCTCCTGTGCCCGCCGGATCGGAGCCGGCGGGCACATTTATTTTCTGGCAGGCTGGTTGCCTTTACAATCCGCTGGGCGATAATGACTTTCTTATACAGGCGCAGTATAATGCATCACAAAGGAGTGACAATGAAAGCAGCAATACTTACCGTTGGTGACGAACTGATCTGTGGCTATCGCCTGGATACCAATTCCCAGGCCATCTCCAGGCGTCTTTCTCTCCTCCCGGTCGAGGTGGTGCTTCACCTCAGTGTAGGCGACGATATGGGAGCCATCCAGCGCGGGTTGGATTTTGCGTTGGAGGCCGCTGATATGGTCGTTGTGACCGGGGGGCTTGGCCCGACTGAAGATGATCTGACGCGACAGGCGGTGGCTGCCCGCTTTGGGCTGGAGCTGGTAGAGGACGCCGAAGCATTGAACCGTATCCTGGAAAGGTTTGCCCGCTACGGCAGGGTGATGCCGGCAAGCAACCGCGTCCAGGCTCAGGTGCCGGCCGGCAGCACGGTAATATACAATGATCGCGGCACTGCAGCAGGATTCTACCTCAAGAGAGGGGGAAAACATATCTTCGTCACGCCCGGTATTCCAGACGAAATGGAGGGTATGCTTGAGGGGTTCATCGTGCCGAAACTGCAGGATGAGCTGAGCGGCGGTCACAGCGTGCTGCGGGCGGTGCTCAAAGTCTATGGTTTGCCGGAATCTCAGATCAACGAGCTTATCCGGCCGATGCTGGCGCGAGGCCGCAATCCGTTGTTGGGACTGCTTCCTCACCGGGGTACCATCACCGTTGAAGTGGCAGCTACGGGAAACACGCCTGAGGAGGCGGAGAGGTTGCTACAGGCTGACCTGACTGAATTGCGGGAGAAATTGGGCCGCTACATCATCAGCGAGAATGAGCAGGAGCTGCCGCAGGTGGTGGCCGGGCTGCTGGCCGGACACGGGCTTACTATCGCCACGGCGGAGCTTGGTACTGGTGGTCTGGTGGCTGCCAGGCTGACACAGCCTGAGGGGAGCGAGCGCTGGTTTCGCCAGGGTATCGTAATGCAATCGGTGACGCAGGGTGTGCAGGGGGAATGGCTGGCCTGCACGGACGAGGCTCTCGCGCTGGCACGTCACATCCGTGAAATCGCCGGCAGTGATATTGGGTTGGGGGTGGGGGCACTTGTCGTCCCTGAAGACAGCACCCCGACGCGGCCTTACGGTGTGATTGAGGCTGCGGTTGATTGCCAGGGACGGGAAATATGTCGCCGCCTCAGCTTCAATGGCGATCGTGCCCGCGTGCGTGAGTGGGCTGCCGATGCCGCGCTGTCGTTGATACGACTGGGCATCCTGGGTGAGGCATAATATCAGTGTAGGACAACTGCTCGCAGTTGTCCTATGCTGTGGACGCGGTCTGGAGAACGGCCTGAGCCGGGCGGATGCAAAAATACCATTGCGATGGGTGTCCGTCATATTTTTGCATCCGCTGGCTCGGGCCGGTCTTCAGACCACGCCCGACGCCGCACGACCGGCCACAATGTAGGGCAACTGCTCGCAGTTGCCCTACAACTGACGTCGCCACGACCGGCCACAGCCTGCTCTCGCCACCGTCTTGTGCAAAAAAGT
>DAOTYA010000117.1:0-7244 GCA_034435075.1 Anaerolineae bacterium | reverse complement strand
ACGTGCGGTGCAGCCAATGGTGGAAGGGACGCTTCCGGGCGACGCGCTGCACCGCCGCCTCGAAATGTTCCTGGATGTGCTTCAGGTACTCGTGTTCGCGCGACGAAGGTTCACAGAAGTAGGCCAGGTCGCGGTAGGGGGCCAGGTTTCCCTCTTTGACCACGGCCGGCGTGGGCACGTCGAAATCCACCTCGCCGACGATGGAAAAGTAGTTCTCGTACTCGCGGCGGTTCTCCGGCGTGGGCAAGGTGGCGGTCAGGCCGATCACATGGGCATCCGGCAGGGACTTGAGCAGTTCGCGCAGGATGAAGGCCCAGTAGTCGAGCAGATGGTGACACTCATCGAGGACGACGGTGCCGGTTCCCAGCGCGACCAGGCGGTCAATCAGGTCGCGCGCGTTGGGGTGGAGAAATTGTCGCCCGTCGGCCCCGCCCTGTTGCAGGAGATCGCGCTTGATGCGCGCGTAGCGCCTGGCGACCTCGCGGCGAAACGCCTGGGGGTTGGTCTGTTGCAACGTGACGATACGCTCACGCGCCTCGGTCTCATCGCCCGCCCGACCGCTGCTGAGCAGGTCATCCACCCATCGCTCCACGGCCACGCGCTCGACGAAGGCCAGGTTCTCGCCCGGCGTGGAGAGGATCTGGTAGGTGAGGAAATTGATCTCGGCCAGGCGCGTCGCGTCGAGGCTGGTATGCTCCGCAACCCACGTCGGATCATCGGTGAAGAGGGCGATCTTCTCCTGCCACTGCTTCTGAATCGTCGTCGTCGGCGAGAAGACGACGGCCGGCCGCCCAAAGCGACGGATCAGCTCCAGCCCGACGATCGTCTTGCCGGAGCCGGGCGGGGCGACGATGTGATATTTGGAATCGCCGCTGCGCTGCGCTTCGACAACTTCCAGCGCCATTTGTTGGTACTTGCGGAAGGGTTGGCAAAAGCGCAGCGCGGCGAAGGCCGGCAGGCCGGCCTCGCCGCCAGCGCTGAGGGGTTGCATAGGGGTCTGAACGCGTTTCATAAAGGTTATCAGGGAGTAACTATTCAGCCTGCTCATGCAGTGCCGTGCGGACCACAGTCCGCACGAGGCAGATACTGCAAACGCTGGCTACACTGAGACACCCGCAAATGGCTCAGATGGCCTTCGACCCGCCGGACTGTAGTCCGGCGGGCACAGGCTGAAATCCTTGAGGGATAAAATTCTGCACAAACAGAGCAAGATTTCACCGCCATAGTTCTTTTTACCGCTAAGGACACTAAGGACACGAAGAAGACAAGAGAAAACCTTGGTGTCCTTGTGGTTACATCGTCGGTTTGAGGCGAGGCTTCGTTAGATAGTTACCTGAAGGTTTACTAGAGTTGTGGCACAATCCACTTCCTGTTCTCCTTCAATCAGCGGATAGACCATTCCTCCCCACCGCAGCGCGCCGGTCACACCGGCCGGCAGCGCGATGATGCCCCGCAACACGCCATCCTCGATGCACAGCTCGACCCTGACTTCTCCCAACGGGTGCACCAGCGTCCCGCGAGCGTAGTGCAGCGACCCTAACTGTGGTGCGATCTCAACCGTGCGGAAACCCGGGCTGGCCGGGCGGATGCCCAGCAGTGAGGCAAAGTAGTGGTAGAGCGGATGCGCGCCCCAGGCATGGCAATCGGAGCGATTGGTGTGCGGGTCGGCGTTCTCATAAGTGGTCTTGAAACCGAGCCGCACCATCTCGAACCAGAGTTCCATCTGCTGGAGGAACACGTCCATCCGCCCCAGCTCGCGGCAGGTCTCGAAAAAGTAGTGCATGAAGTAGACGGTAGGGGGTGTGAGGTCGCGCGCGGTGAAGAGATTTTGGGCGATAGCTGCGCGTTGCTCCTCCGGGATCAGGCCGCTGAGGACGGCCAGGCATTGACTGTGCGCAGTGAAGATGGTATGGCCGGCATCGTCGGCGTAGAGGCCACGCTCATGGCACCAATAGCGCGCGCTGAGCGCAGCGGCCGTCTCCTGCGCCAGTCGGCGGCAGCGCGCGGCCAGCTCCGGCTCGCCGCAGGCCTCCTCGACCCGGGCCGCCCGCGTCAACGCATAGACATACTGCCAGTTGATCGGCCCGCAGATGTCACCCTGGCGCGCGCCGGGCGGCTCGCCCCACACCCAGGCGGTCACCCAATCCACGTAATTCCAGCCCGCCGGTGAGCGCACCAGCCCATCCTTATCGCGTCGCGCTGTGAAGGCATCCAACACCGCGCGCACGCCCGGCAGTAAGCCGCGAATGAACGGCACATCCCCGCGCCACATCAGATAATCGTACACCATCGCCGTCCACCACAGCGAAAAGGGTGGGATGATCTGCCGCAGTCGCGAGGGGTAACGCGACTGGGTGAACCCGGCGGGCAGGCGCGACCAGTCGAACATCTGAAGCGCCTTACGCGGCAGCCGGTCATCGCGCGAGATGACGTAGGTGACCAGGCACTCCAGCCGCGTATCGCCCACGTACATAAGCTGCTCGAAATACGGGCAGTCCATATATGTCTCATGGGCGCACATTTGCAGCGCACGCACGGCGATAGGGATGACATCTTCCAATCGCCGGTCGCTCGCGGCGAATGCGCTCTCCATCTCCAGCGGGTAACGCGTCTCGCGGAAGACCAGGCTCTCGACGGTCAGCGGCTGGTTGTCCGTCTCGACCAGGATCTCGACATAGCGCCCGGCGTGCCACCACAGCGAATCCAGGCGGCGTTGTGTGCCGCCTTCCAGCCGGAACGTATCGCCGATGCCGTCACGGTGCCACCACATCGCGGTGAAAAACTTGCCCTCAATCTCATCGCGATGGCCTTTATCCCAGGTAGATGTGTCGGCGAACAGGCTTTCCTGCCAGTGCATCCGCCACAGACCCCCTGCGCCGCCGGAGACGACGACCTCCGGGTAGGCGCAGACGTAATCCTCCAGGTCCACGATCACGCGCCGGCGGGTGTGTGGCGGCAGGGTGAGCGGGGTCTCACCGCGCAAGAGTGCTGCCCAGGCTGCCTCCTCGTCTGCCAGATGGTCGGCGGCGCGGATGGGGATGGAGTGCGTCTCCGATAGGCCGGGTGTGGAGATGTGACGTACCTTGCCAATGTGACGCGGCTCGTCGAGCAGCGGCGGGAGTATGGCTGGGGTGAGGAGATGCTCCCAGGGATTCACCTCGTTGCGGCGATGGGCGCAGTAGCCGGGATGGAGCGCCTCTGCCGGCAGCCAACCCTCACCCGCGCCACGCTCCCAGTCCCAGGGGAAGCGCGACCCGTCCACCACCAGCTTGTGCCCCACTCCGAACGACCCCATCGGTGAGGTGAAGGTGTAACCTTCCAGCCGTTTGACCTGCCACGGCGCCCGGCCTGTGCCGAGCATATCCCACCACTTTTCCTCCTCCGGACAGCAGAGAAAGCCGGGCCGCAGGCTGAATTGGGCGACCGGCGCCAGTTCTCCCAGCGCCCAGACGCGGGCGACGAGCAGGTGCTCACCCGCATCGAGCGTCAGGTCGTATGTCTCGAAGAACCAGTGGCGCGGTTCGCCGCGCTCCGGTCCGCGCCCGATCCGCACCCCGTTCAGGAACAGCTCGTAGCGTTCATCGGCGGTGACGTGGACGCGGACGGTTGCGGGGTGTTCGAGCCTGAAGGGCAGCCGAAAGGCCGCGACAAAGGGCGGCTGCGCGCCCGGACAGGTGATCCAGCGGCATGGCCAGGTACCGCTCTCGTTCCAGGCCGCGCCTGGTGGATAGTTCTGAAAGGGTGGCTGGGTCACAGAGATGCGCATACGCAGATTCCTTCCTCGTGGTCATTTAGGGTCTTGGCGTGCAGCTCGGGCGTGTCCAGGGCCGGATGGGGTTCACCTCATCCCACCCCGATCCGCCGCAGGTATTCACGGCTGACCGTGATGCTCTCCAACGGCGTGGGCCTCTCGGGCACGTCAATCTCAACGATGACCCAGCCGGCAAATCCCGCCGCGCACAGCGCCGCGAAAAGCGCCGGGAAGTCCACATCGCCCGCGCCGAGTTCGGTGAATACCCCGTTGCGACAGAAGGTATCATAGTCCCAACCGGCCTGGCGCCCACGCTCGACCACGTCAAGGTGGACGTCTTTGATGTGGATCGTGTAGATGCGGTCGGCATACGCACGGCAAAACGCGACCGGGTCCACGCCTCCCCAGGCCAGGTGACCGGTGTCCGGGCCCAGGAAGACGAGCGCCGGGTCGGTCAGCTCCAGCAGGCGCTCGAACTCCGCGCCCGTTTCGATGACGCTGCCGACGTGGTTATGGAAACAGCTCCTGACGCCTTCCGAGAGGGTGATCTCACCTACGCGGTTGAGCGTGTCGGCGAACTGCCGCCACTCAGCGTCGCTCATTCCATCGGCCAGGCCCACGTGACCGGCCAACGCCTTGCGGTGCAGGCCGCTGGCGGTCACGTAACTCTCAAAACCGCCCGCTGCGACGTAAAGCTCCGTGCAGCCCACTTCACGCATAAAGCGGGCCTCCTGCCGCGCGCGCTCGCATATCTGCGCGCACTGCTCGGGCCGCCAGAAATCGGCTCCCAGGTAGCCAGGCGCCGGCCTGAGGCCGTAACGCGCCCATAGCGCAACCGTTTCCTGCGCCGTGCGCCCACCCCGCGCAAAAGCCGGGGCGCCAACGTAACCCGCCTGGGCGATCTCGGCCAAAATCTGTTCCTCCGGGGTATGGGGCGGCCAAGAGACCTGGCCGCAGCCAACCAACATATTCCCCATTGCCATAGCTCCTTTAGTGCCTATCCGAAAAACCGTACTAGCGGCATCCCTATGCCGCTTATACCGACGCATAGGGATGCGTCGGTTACGTTTTTCGGATAGGCTCTTAGTCTGAGATAGTCTGATCAGGCCGGGAAGCAGGGCAACATCGTTTCGGTGACGGCGTAGCGCCGTTCCCGGCCGTTCAAGAACGCTTCCAGATCGTCGGTAAGCATCGTCAGAGCCCGCTCGACCGAGCTGAACAACCCGCCAGCGCGGTGAGGGGTCAGATAAGCGTTGGGAAACGCACGCAAGGGCGAATCCGCCTCCAGCGGCTCGTGATCGAATACGTCGAGCATGGCGATCAGATCGCCCCGGCGCAGACGCTCCTCCAACGCCGCCATATCCACCAACATCGCCCGGCCCACGTTGACCAGGATGGCATGAGGACGGAGAGCCGCGATCTCCTGCGGGCCCAACAGATGCCTGGCGTCGGGGTTATTGGCCGCGCAGAGCACCACCACGTCCGACTCGCCGATCAGCTCACGCAATGCGACCTGCTGCGCGCCGTAGCGCCGGGCGACGGCTTCCGGCAGATACGGGTCATATATGCGCAGTGTCACGCGGAACGGCTGCAAAAGTTCCGCCAGCCGCTGCCCGATGCCGCCGAAGCCCACGATCCCGACCGGCCGCCCGGTCAACTCGCGCTCCAGGGGGTCAATATCGGCCGGGAAGCGTTCCACCCATTTCTCTTCAGCGCGGCGCATCGCGGCGTGATAATCGCTCACCCTGCGCAGGCCGCACAGGATCAGCGCCAACGCCATCTCCGCGACCGCCGGCGACCAACAGTGACGCACTTCCGAGATGGCGATGCCACGCTTGAGACAGGAGCGCACGGTGGTCTGGGTGGTGTTGATCTGCCCGACGAAGCGCAGCGCGGGCGCCTGGGCCAGCAGTGCATCATCCAGGTTGGGCCATGCCCACATCAACACGGCCTCAGCCCACGCCAGGTCGGGCGCGAGCTGCTCCTGCGTGTCGTGCGAGGTTTTGCGCACCTCGGCCAGGCGCTCGAGGCGCGCGAAATGCGGCTGCAGGCACGGGGTGGTGAAAAACGTCGGCGGCAGGTTGATCAACAGATGCATGGCTTCCCCCTTATCTGTTCAACGGTATGCAATGGGCGCCCCGCCCTGGGCGGCCGATTCCAGCACTGCGCTGACCAGCCGCACGCCGTCAAGGCCGGCACGCGCCGGAGCGCGGGTTGGTCTGCCCGCGCGGATGGCGGCGATGAACTCCTCACATTCGGCCAGGTAGGCGTCATCGTTCTCCACAATCGTTTCCGCCTGCACCTCCTCACCTGCATGGCAGAAGAGCGTCGCTTCATCAGGGATAATCCAGGGCCGACCGGTGCAGCGATAGTCGAGGAGCACGTGCTCGCAGACCACACGGAAATCGGCGATGTAGTGACCGGGCAGGGCGCAGTTACTGCCAGCGATGGTCGCCAAGCTGCCGTCGCGGAAGCGGATGGCGGCCACACTGGTATCATCAATCGTATAATCCGCCATGTGGCGATGGCCCAGGTTATCGGCGAACCCGCATACCGTCTCCGGTTCGCCAAGCAGGTAGAGCGCCAGGTCGTAGATGTGGATCACCTGCTCGAAGACCTGCCCGCCGGAGCCGGCCTTATCGCGCCACCATGCGCTGCCGGTCATGTTGCACCAGTAGCGCCCCTGGAAGAGAGTCGGCCGGCCGGCACTGCCGTCAGCGAGCAGCGCCTGGAGTCGCGCCACGCTCTTGCGGAAGCGCATGTGATAGCCGACCTGGCTGACGACGCCACTGCGCTCGATGGCCGCGACGATGGACTCGGCGCGAGCCACATCCAGGGCAATGGGCTTTTCGAGGAAAAGGTGGATACCGCGCCCGGCGGCACATTCAACCTGGCCGCGATGGGCGAAGGGCGGCAGGCAGACGAATAACGCATCCAGCCTGCCTTCGGCGATCAGGCGGTCGGCGTCGTCGAATACCAGAGTGTTTGCCAGACCCAGTCGCTCCTTTAACGCCTGCGCCCTGGCCGCGTCTGCATCGCACAGCGCGGCCACCTCCACGCCGGCTATCCGCGACAGATTTTTGGCGTGCGTCTCTCCCATAAACCCGCACCCCAAGATGCCGACTCGAATAGTATCGTGGTTGGATGGCATAGGTTGTTCCTTTCACTCGACAACAGGCTGAAATGTGGCGTCCCCATCTCCCACGACCCGGCCATCCAAAACTTTTGAGATCACACAGATTACCCTCGTTCTGGAGACAGACGACCTGGGCTTCGAGAGCAGCCACTCGCCTGAGCAGGACTTCCGTTTCCGGCAGGTGATTGACCAGGGTGGTAGTTTATCACATTTTCCGTAAAATAGGTAGTCCCCGTGTTATATGTGATTGTTCAAAGTTTGGCCAGATTGCTCGGCAGTGGGGAATAGGGGCCATTAACACGAGCATAAGTCGGCCTGTTGTGGGGGGAAAGGCAATTTCAAAATCCAAAAAGCCTG
>DAOTYA010000116.1:0-9255 GCA_034435075.1 Anaerolineae bacterium | reverse complement strand
GGGCGCAGCGCACTGCGCCCTCATAGGCATCAATTTAAGCCCTCCAAAGCCAGCAGACGTTGAAAGGTGGCAGGTCTCCCTCGGCCTGTTCACCCGGCAGGTACGGAGGCATTCCCGAAACGTAATTACCTACCCGGCTGCCTGCCGCCGTGTGCCGATTGGAAATAGACCTTTGCGGGTTCCTGCGCCGACGCGGAGACAGCGGTCGGCGCAGGCCGACCGAAGGCCTGCGGCCCAAAGTGGGCGACTTCAGTCGGCAGGGGCAGGCAGTTAACCCGAAACAAAGAAATGATCTCCCTTAACTCTTTTCCCTGCGGTGCATAACTTCTGCCACCGAAGTCTACGCTGCCGGCAGAGTGAAGCTGAACCGGCTTCCCTTACCCACTTCGCTTTCCACGCTCACCTGTCCGCCCATCTTTTCCACAATGCGCCTCACAATGGAAAGGCCCAACCCATGCCCTTTCGCGCGCACCCGATCGAGCCTGGTGAACGGGGTGAAAAGACGGGCCTGCTCCTCCGGAGTGAGGCCAGGGCCATTGTCACGCACCCAGAAACGTACCATCCTTTTTTCAGGCATACTGTCAGAGGAAGCTATAATCATGTCGGCACCCAGTTCCACACGAGGCGGCCGTCCCCCGTATTTCAGGGCATTGCTGATATAGTTGGCCCACACCTCTTCGATCCACGGCCCGTATCCCAATGCTGGTGGCCAGTTCTCCGGGATGACCAGCTCGGCCTGATACTCCGCGATCATAAAACTGAGTCGCTGCTGCACCCCACGCACGATAGTCCCCATATCCACGACTTCTGCTGCGACCTCTGTCATCCTGCGCACACTGGCCAGCAGAAGCAGCTCATCAATGATGTTGCTCATTTTCTGTGCGCTATGAGCAATGGCAGAGACGTAACCTCTGTACTCCTCAGGCGATTCCCGTGGTGAGCTCTCCTGCAGAAGGTAGGCATAGCCGACAATGTTTCCCAGTGGGCCTTTCAGGTCGTGGGCGACCGTATGAGCGAAAGCGTCCAGTTCCTCGTTGCGCGCCTGCAATTCGATCGTTTGTTGACGCAGTGCCTCAACCAGGCGGGCGTTGTCAATAGCGATGGCAGCCTGATGAAGCAGCATCTGGCCGGTAGCGATCTCACCCTCAGTGAAGCGACGCGGAAGCTGGCTATCCCAGATTTGTGCGAACCCCAATACCTGTTCACCACTTGTCATCGGGAGGAGGAGCATCGCCTGCGCGCGGCGAGTCTCAAGCAGGTCACGCAGGTCAGGAGCGATCCCTTCGGCATTAATCTGCGCCTGAACAGTGTCACGCCGGGCCAACGCCCGGGTGATAGCGGGAAAGTCATCCGGCGAGGTGATGCGGCCCAAGAGTGGTAACAGCTCGCTCTCGACGCTGCCCGGCATGGCGTATTCGGCAATGAGCCTGGCCGTGTTGTTATCACGGTCAATAGTGTAGAGTTCGACGCTTGTGCTGTTCAGAATCTCGCACAGGCTGCGCGCCACATAAGGCAGCAGATGATCCACGTTAAGAGTGGATGAGAGTGCCATGGTCACGCTGTGGAGGAGAGTGGCTTCGCGCAGCCTGGCCCGGACCTGTTCGTAAAGCCGTGCATTCTCGATTGCCAGCGCCACCTGGTGAGCAAAGGCAAATACCAGGCGGGTGGATTCCTCGTCATAGGTGTTGGGCCTGAAAGAATTGATCATCAGTATCCCTACAACCTCGTCCCGACCGGTCAGAGGAACCCCCATCCACGAGCGGATGCGTGCTGAGCCACGTTCTGGAATCCAGTCGGGTTCTCTGGTCACATCCGGTATCGCGATCGGCCGGTGTTCCCGCACAACGCGATGCACAAGCGGGAAGTCCTTCAGTTCGAAAGTTCTCTCGAGGAATTGTTCCCGCCCACGTGAGGCGATGACCCACCAGCGCTCATCACGCAGCATGGCGATGAGAGCCGAATCGTAGGGCACAAGCCGCTGAAGCTCGTCCAGGGCCCGGTCCATCAGTTTGTCGAGGCGCAACGTGGCGCCCAGTGTTTCGGCCGTGTCGAGCAGTGTCTGTGAGACTTCGCGTTCCCGCAGGATATCCTCAAAGAGACGCGCGCGCTCTACAGAGGCGGCGATCTGCTGAACAATAGCGGTCAGCATTGCCTGCTCATCCTGGGAAACAGGATGGGGGACGCTATCCATCAGACACAGGCTGCCCACCACTCGCTCTCGATATGTGATGGGGACGCCCACAAAGGCACGCATTCCCTCCTCTGCCAGAGCTGCAAGGGAAATGGTTGTCCCGTCGCCTGTCTGTAGCTCACCACTCAGGTCGGACAGGACAACTGGAGACCGACGGCTACTGATCAGTTTGCATAATGCCTGAGATATGCCGGCTGCCTGCATGTGCTCGATAAAGCCAGGCGGCAATCCGGTTTGGCTTAACACTTCCGGCTCGTCCCCAGCTTCGCTTACCAGGGAGATCACTCCCCCCTTGAATCCCAGCGTATCCACAGTACAGGACAACGCCTGTTGCAGCACTTCTGACAGGTTTAACGATGATGAGAGGGCCTGCGAAATGGTGTACAGAGCCGTCAATTCCCGGTTGCGGTGTTGGAGAGCCTCTTCAATGCGTTTACGCTCCTCGATCTCCTGGGTGAGGGCTACATTCTTGAGGCGCTGGATTTCGGCCATTCTCTCCGCCTCCCGCGCCTCATGGATGACCTGGAGGCTCTTAAGCCTGCTTTGTGTCCGCTCATTCAGCACACTCTCTCTGATGGTGTGAAATCGTTCGTAATGTTCCAGCGCCTTCTCGAAATCGCCTGCGCGTTTGCAGGCTTCAGCCAGGGCACTGTGGATCTCAAAAACTTGCTGCCTTGAGTCCATCTCCTCCGCGATGCGCAGCGCCTGATGAAGAGAGGATAGAGCGGCGTCGTTTTTCCCCTGCTGGATGTACATTTCCCCGATTTTGAGGAGTGCCTGCACTTCCTGGTACCTGTATTCGATCGCCCTGCTTACCTCAAAGCTGCGCTGAAAGCAACTCAATGCCTGGGCATCGTTACCCAGGTCCCGGTATATCTCTCCAACGGCCTGGAGAGCCTCGGCCTCGCCTCTGCGGGCACCAGTCTCAACATAAATTTGCAGGCTTCGCACTCCGCATCCCAGTGCATTCTTGAGGTCGCCCTGCTCTCGAAATACCAGGCTCATTTTTGCCAGTGTGTTGGCCTCTCCTGACTTATCTCCGATCTCGCGGAAGATTTGCCAGCTACGACGATAATGGGAAAGGGCCGCACTGTAATCGCCGGTGCGTTGATATACCATCCCGATCAGGTTCAGCGAAGTGGCCGCATTCCCTTTATCACCGATACGCTCGCTGGTGCGCAGGGCTTCGAGTTGCGATTCCAGCGCGTATGGGTAGTTACCCAGGTCAAAATGAACCTGGCCGATGGTGACCAAAGCGCTGACCTTTCCGGCCGGGTCATCCAGCTCTTCGAAGAGTGAGAGGGCCTCAAGTGAGAGGGAGAGGGCAAGCTGGTATTGTGAGAGCTGCAGGTATATCCATCCCATATTACGCAGGCTCGTAGCCAGGCCTTTCTGATAAGGCTGCTGCTCGTGATACCCCTCGCAGGCCAGTTGCTGTGCCTCTTCGCTGAGTGCCAGCGCCCGGTGTATATCGCTGTGCCTGAGCTCCCATGCCAGGGCATTAAGCGTGTCTATCCTTTCCCGCCGGTCCAGAGCGGCCTCGAGGAGAGCTTCCAGCTCCCTGATCCTGTCGCTCACAGCCAGCCTCCTTTCGCAAGCAATCTGTGTGTGGTTGGCGTTTGGTGCCTCAGCGCTATCACCTCTGCAGCATTTCGCGTCCGCTGTTGGCACAGGCTTCACTTTAGATTATATACGGCCCCTGTTGCAGGTCAACCCGGTTGTGGCGGCCGATTCCCAGACCGCGCCCGGCGCCGCCACGACCAACCACAGTGCAGGACAACTGCAAGCGGTTGTCCTACAATCTCTGTGTCCCCTCTGGCTCCAGACCGCGGCCGGTTGACCAGCCACAGCCTGAAGTACCATAAGGCCATCTCATGTCAGGCTTGCGCTTCCCGTTTGACAAGTGGCATCACTGAGGTATCATATGACACCTGGTAAGAGTGCCAGAGGTGACGCAATCAATGCACCAGTCTCGTAAATCTGATCACATCCGCATCAACCTGCGAGAGGATGTAAACTCCAAACATATTTCCACGGGATTCGAGCGCTACCGCTTTGAACATTGTGCGCTGCCCGGTTTTAACCTGGAGGACGTGGATGTTTCGACGACGCTGTTGGGCAGGCGGCTGAGTGCTCCCCTGATCATATCCTCGATGACCGGTGGGACACCAGAAGCACGGGTGATCAACGAGCGGCTGGCAGCGGCAGCCCAGGCTGCCGGCATCGGAATGGGGGTTGGTTCACAGCGTGCTGCCATCGAGGACCCGGCACTGGAGTACACCTACCAGGTGCGCCATGTGGCTCCTGACATTTTGTTACTGGCCAACCTGGGAGCAGTACAGTTGAATCTGGGCTACGGACTGGCCGAGTGCTGCCGCGCAGTTGAAATGGTGGAAGCCGACGCGCTTGTGCTCCATCTTAACCCTTTGCAGGAAGCGCTTCAACCCGACGGAGACACCCGTTTCGCCGGCCTGCTCTCAAGAATAGAGAGCATATGTCGGGCGCTTCCCGTGCCCGTGGTAGTCAAGGAGGTGGGATGGGGGATCTCCGAGCAGGTGGCCCGCCAGCTTGCGAACGCAGGTGTGGCCGCGATAGACGTGGCTGGTGCCGGCGGCAGTTCGTGGAGCCAGGTTGAGATGCACCGGGCCAGAAGTGAGTGGCAACGCGATGTGGCGGCAGCTTTTGCCGGATGGGGCATCCCTACTGCAGAAAGCCTCTTGATGGCACGTCGGGGTGCCCCTGGCGTGCCGATCATTGCCAGTGGCGGTATCCGCGATGGTATCCAGATGGCTAAAGCTATCGCGCTTGGTGCGGCTGCATGCGGCGTGGCGGCTCCCTTCCTCCGTGCTGCCACCTGTTCCGATTCTGCCGTACTGGAATTAATCACGGTGCTGATCACCCAACTGCGCATCGCCATGTTTGCCACGGGGGCACCCAGCATTCAGGCACTTGCCAGAACCCCACTTGTACCTGTACACAACACCGATACCGCCCCACATTCGCCGACCGGGTAAATGGTGAGCATTTGGCCTCCGCTGGCATGGTCATCTCAGCGCTGGCCAGGATAACCTTTGACTTGAAAGCCGTTCGATGGGGCAAGAAAGGAACTGAACTATGGACACTGCTGATGACCTGGCCTGCGTACCTTTTGTACAACGGGTATTGCTGCTCCCGCACTGTCTGCGTCCCAGTCGAGAGTGCACTGGTAAAATGACTAAAGATGGCCTGGAGTGTACCGGCTGCACACTCACCGGTTGCGCGATCTACCAGTTGCGGAAAGCGGCTGACAAAGTCGGTTACGGGGGAGTCTGCGTGGCCCCCGGCGGTCGGCTGGCCATCCGTTTCCTGATCGAGAGGCAACCGGCTGGTGTAGTGGCAATTGCCTGCCACAAGGAACTCCAGGAGGGGCTGGAGGCAATTAACCAGGAGACATGGAGCAACGGCCGCCCGGTTGTGGTCACAGTGCCATTGATGCAGGATGGCTGTGTAGATACGAAAGTGGATGTTGGACTGGCCTGTAGACTCATTACTGCTTCTGGCAACCACTCCGGCAGTGGTCAGGAGTCTGATCAGGCATGACGCTGGCAACGTTTTTTGAGCACTACCTGCCGGCAATTGAGGGAGAGATGATCGCGCTGGTCAACTCCCCTGAACCCCTGTATGCCGGGCTTTTCGGCATGCTGCGCTATCATCTGGGATGGAGCGACGAGCATTTCCAGCCATGCCGCCTGCCGGCTGGCAAGCGCGTACGCCCGATGCTTTGTCTCCTGGCGTGTGAAGCCTGCGGTGGCAAATGGGAGCAGGCACTCCCGGCCGGGGCAGCGGTCGAATTGATGCATAACTTCACCCTCATTCACGACGATATTGAGGACGGGGATCGGACACGTCGGGGGCGACCGACTGTGTGGTCTATCTGGGGTGAGGCCCAGGGGATCAATGCTGGCGATGCGTTATTCGCCATTTCTCAACTGGCTATGGCAAGGCTGCGTGAAAGAGGTGTCAGCCCCTCCACCATAGTAGCCGCCTTTGAGCTGTTCAACAGCACCTGCCTGGACATCACCTGTGGTCAGTACCTGGACATCGGCTTCGAATCCCGCGCTGACGTCTCCATCGCCGAGTATCTGGTGATGATCCAGGGGAAGACGGCAAGGTTGATGTCCTGCGCATGTCTGTTGGGCGCACTCATCGCGGAGGCCTCGGAGGAGCAGCAGGAGCAATTGCGGCTGTTCGGCCTCTACACGGGGCTGGCTTTCCAGATGTACGACGATATCCTGGGTATCTGGGGCGACCCTTCAGTTACAGGCAAGCCGGTCGGAGCCGATATTGCCAGGGGCAAAAAGTCGCTCCCCATCCTGCATGGCCTGGCGCATAGCGAGGAACTGAGAGCGTTGATGTCAAGAGGACAACTTTCCCAGGCCGAGGTGCGCCGGGCAACCGAGCTGCTTCAGGGTACAGGAAGCTGCGAATATACAGAGCAATTGGCGCTCCAACATCACGCCCTGGCTCTGAGTGCACTGGACCGGGCCAATCTGAAAAGCCCGGCTGTTGCTGCTTTGCGAGAGCTGGCCCAGGCGCTCCTCGGCCGCAATAAATGAGGCTTACACGGTGCTTACCCCTGCCAGCTGGCGCAGCGTAGCACCGTCCGCAGGGTCAACTCTTTGTGCTGTCACCGTCCAAATCTCCCGATGGACAACCTCTTCACCGGGATAGAAGGTTGTCAGCGGGCTTAGTGTCTCCATCTCCACAAAGCGCTCACAGGTGTACACCTGCACCGGGCAGTCCTCATCGGGATAGCGCACTCCTGCCACCCACTGGTAAGACTTGATGAACGTGGCGTCCTCCCGGCACAGGGCTATCCATCCTTCCGGTGCGCTGGTGCCTACCTTGCCCTCTTCACCCGTCGGCACAACTCTGAACAGGTCGGGCCCCGGCTGCCACTGGCGGCTGGTCACGTCGGAGCCATGGTCCATCCAACGCTGCCAGTAGACAATCTTCTTCAAAGCCCAACTTCCATCCCGCCCCCAGGGAAAGGCGATCACGCCACGCGGTTCCACGCAGGTAAGTGACCAGATTGCCCCGGTATAAAGCGCGTTGCCAGTATTGAGCACCCCCTGCTCCACCACAAAGCTATCCCCACAGGCCATAACAGTGAGGCGCTTTTGCAGACTGGTCTCAGGCGGCACAGGCGCGAGCACCGTCAGGCAGTCCTCCGAAATCGTGACCTGACAGGGTTGATTATCCGGAGCGTAGGTATCAGCCGTCTCCGGGGCAACCCAGAGGCGATGCCCGCCGTAAATGTGCCATTCGGTGTCTCCGACGCCCTGGCCGGCAGTCTCCTGAGCCACGAACAGGAGATTGGGGCCCTCGCCAACCGATAGCCATAGGATGCGCGGGCCGATTTCGGTCACCACCACCATTTTGACCTCTCCCAGAGTCAGCCGATAAGCCTGATGCCATCCCAGGAACTCTACCGGCTCAATACGTAAAGCATCTTTTCGCGAAGTTGTTTGTACACTCATAGCAGCCTCCATAAAGTGATGTGATGATCTGGCCAGTCCCCCCGCAGGTGGTCAGGAGAGGACCTCACAGGTTCAGCCATCATCGTCTGACAATCTACAGCCAGTCTCTGCGATGGGCTGGCAGTGTTCATGTTGTCACAGGACCTGTTGCTCCAGCCTGCACTGACTGCCAGAGCAGTTCAGCGACGTCTATCGCTTTGATGCGGATTTTGTGGCGTCTGGCGCCCTCCTGGAGCGTACGCTTACACTGCTGACAGGCGGATGCCACATAACTGGCCCCGGTCGCCTGCGCCTGGGCCAGTCTGCGACCGGCCACATCTACCGACACACCCGGATCAGATATCTCGACATCTCCCCCACCGCCACAGCACAGTGCATTTTCGCCGCCGGCAGCCATCTCGCGCAGCTCCAGACCCGGGATTCTGGTCAGCACCTGGCGGGGCGCATCGTACACGCCGCTCTTGCGTCCCAGATCGCACGGGTCATGGTAGGTCACCACCTCCTCGAGCGGTCCGGGCTTCAGCTTTCCCGCTTCAAGCAATTCGGCGAGCAACCCGGTCGCGTGGTGGAGGTGGAGGCCAGACAGGTCTGCTTCCTCTGGGTAAAGGTGACTCCAGGCGTAATAGCAGGAAGGGCAGGTGAAGACGACGTGCCGGGCGCCTGTGAGGCGAACCTGTTGCACGTTATGACGTGCCAGTTCTCCCATGCGCTCCCTCATCCCGGCCACATACAGCGGATAGCCGCAGCACCATTCGTCCTCGCCCAGCGTGGTGAATTCCACCCCGGCCTGTTCCATCAACTGTACCATAGCCTGAGGTATGCTGTAGACACGCGGATAAAAAGAGCCGACGCAACCGATAAAATAGACCACCTCGGCCCGGCGACGGCGCGGACGCACGCCAAGTGGAGCACGGGGCAGGTTCTCGCTCCAGATCTGGCGATGGGCATTCTCGTCGCCGGAGATATTGTGGCTGGCGACGACGGTCTCGCCGAGCATCAGCATCCCTGCAGGGACATTGATGCCGGTACGGTGAGCATATTCCTTGAGAGCGAGCATGGTATCAGTGATGGATATCCCGCGTGGGCAACGCACCTGGCACGACTTGCAGGCTGTACACAGCCAGAAAGTCCGGCTGTTCAACACCTCACTTTCCATCCCCAGCCGCACCATCTGCCACAATTGCCGTGGTGAGTAATCCATGGCGAAAGCGGTAGGACAGGAGGCGCTGCAGGTACCACACTGCATACATGAGAACAACTTTTCCCACTCAGGCGTGATCCGACCGGCCAGCGCGAGATCGAACGTGGCAGCATCTATAAATTTCTCCATAGCGCTCCTCCTGAGGCTGTGTACACCCGGCTCTGACCACCGTAGTATAGTGTATAGTATACAACATATGGCCCGAGAACGCCACTCAAATACCCGGGTGGGGTGCCCGTCATATTTTTGCATCCGCTGGCTCGGGCCGGTCTTCAGACCACGCCCGACGCCGCACGACCGGCCACAATGTAGGGCAACTGCTCGCAGTTGCCCTACAACTGACG
>DAOTYA010000115.1:0-4061 GCA_034435075.1 Anaerolineae bacterium | reverse complement strand
CATCGGTGAGTTCCTGAACGGTTTTCATCGTTTGCAAAAAGGCCAGCCTTTTGCTGTAGCTGGGAAGGCTGGCCTGCCACCTCAGGTTAGCTCGCCTGAGAGTATACAACGAATGAGCCAGGATGTCAAAGTGTCATGTCTCCTGGGGTGTGCGTTACTTTTTGCGCGAGAAGGGAGAGGTCAGGCTATGGAGGGTGGGTTGCAGGACAACTGCGAGCAGTTGTCCTGCATTGTGGCCATCCGTGATGACGTCAGGCGTGGGCTGGAGGCTGACCCAGGCCTGGGGACGTAAAAATACAGACGCACACCCTGTCCTGGGCTGACGATCACCTGGACCCACTATCTTGCCGATAGAAGATGCCAGTTTTCTCCTCACTCCGATCGGTTGCTGGCGGCGGCTCGATGGAGAGCGCTGAGATCTCGGCCCGCCACTCCGGCGTCATCTCCAGTTCCAGAGCTGCCAGCGAACTCTCCAGTTGCTCGACGTTGCGCGCGCCGATGATGGGCGCGGTGATGGCCGGATGCCCCATAACCCAGGCCACGGCCAGTGTCGCCGGATGGATACCCCGCTCCTGAGCGTATGCCGCGAAACGTTCTGCGATCTCGTAGTAGACCGGCTCCCCGTAACGCCTCATGTACATCTGATTCTCCACCAGACGTCCGCTCTGCGGCCTGCGCGTCAGGCCGTACTTCCCGGTCAGCAGCCCCCCTCCCAATGGACTGTATGAGATAACCCCGAGCTGCTCCGCCTGGGCAAGCGGCAAAATCTCCACCTCGGCCTGGCGTTTGACCAGGTTGTACATCGGCTGGATACATGCGAAGCGAGCCAATCCTTCTCGTTCGGACAATCCCAGTGCCCTGGCGATCTGCCAGGCTGCCCAGTTGCTCACACCTGTGTAAACGACTTTGCCTTGCCTGACCAGGTCGTCCAATGCCCGCAAAGGTTCCTCGATAGGGGTGTCGGGATCGAAGCGGTGGAGAAAGTAGATGTCAAGGCGATCGGTGTTCAGCCGCTTCAGACTCCCTTCCACCGCACGCATGATATGGCGACGGGAGAGTCCCTGAGCGTTAACATCTTTTCCCATGGGAAACCCGACCTTGGAGGTGATGATGACCTCGTCCCGGCAGTCCGCGATCAGCCGGCCCAGGATTTCCTCGGAACGCCCCCCGGCATAAGTATTGGCACAGTCGAAGAAGTTGATGCCTGCTTCCCGGCAGCGATGAAACATCGCGGCCGATGTTGTTTCGTCGGCGGTGTCGCCGAAAGACATCGTGCCGAAGCAAAGACACGAGACTTTGATCCCTGTCCGCCCGAGGACCCGGTACTCCATAAGCGTCGCCTCCACCATCTCTTTTGGCATTGTGGCAAAAGCCGCACGGAGCAGCCTTTCCAGGCTGCTGGCAGGCTAGAAAGCCTGCCCCACGTCACTTGCCATCATGCCTCTGTTGATTTGCGCCATTCAGATTAACCCCAGCTCCCTGGCCACTCGCTCGAAAATTTCCAGTCCCAGGTCGAGATCGTCGCGCGAGTGAGCAGCGGTATTCATCACCCGAATGCGTGCCTCTCCCCGTGGCACAGTGGGAAATCCCAGCGCCATGGCAAACACACCATACTCGAACAATCTGGCGCTGAACTCCTGCGCCAGTTTTACGTCGCCCAGGATCACTGGCACGATAGGAGTCTGTGTGCGGCCGGTATTCAGTCCCAACCGCTGGATGCCTGCTTTGAAATATTCGGCATTCTCCCACAGTTTCGCCACCAGCTCAGGATGGTTTTCGACGTAATCTACGGCAGCCATACATGCAGCAGTATCGGCCGGAGTCAGGGCACTGGAAAACAGGTTGGGACGCGCTTTTTGCCGAAGGTACTCGACTACCAGGCTGCTGCCAGCGATGACCCCTCCCATCACGCCAAAAGCTTTGGAGAGCGTGCCGATCTCGACGTCGAACTTGCCTTCAAGGCCAAAATGGGAGACAATGCCGCGTCCCTGGCCGAGCACTCCTTCTCCGTGCGCGTCGTCAACCATGGTTAAAACACCGTATCTGGAGGCCACTTCGTAGAGCTTATCCAGCGGTGCAATGTCACCGTCCATCGAGAAGACCCCATCGGTGACCAGTAATCCGCGTCTGTGGCGAGGGAGATACTCTTTGATCCTGGCTTCCAGGTCGGCCGGGTCGCAGTGTTCATAGACCACGATCCTGGCGCCGCTAAGCCGCGCCCCGTCAATGATCGAGGCATGGTTTAGCCGGTCGGAGAAGATGACGTCTTGCTCGCCGGTCTCTTTGTCCAGCCCCACCAGTGGCGGTATGGCAGCCTGGTTGGCGCAGAAGCCACTCTGCACCAGCATGGCCGCCTCGACACGCTTGAACCTGGCGATACGTTTTTCGCACTCGATGTGTAACCGCTGAGTGCCGGCGATGGTACGCACGGCGGCCGGTCCCACTCCCCACTCTTCTACCGCCTTTCTGGCCGCCTCCTTCAGGACGGGGTGGTTTGCCAGCCCGAGATAGTTGTTGGTACAGAAGTTGAGCACCCTGCGGCCATCCACCACCATCCATCCGTCGGGGGGCGAATCCATTGTACGTATGTTGATGTAGCGTTTCTCGGCCTTAGCCTGCTCCAGCTCTCTACGTATGAATGCAAGTTTATCCTCCATAGCGCCACCTCACCTCAGATTATCTTGTCCTGCTTCCAGGCCTCACCTTCAATCGGGCAGCGTCCGGGGCGTAACTCAAAGCTCAACCAACTATGAACCATCTCTCTGAAAGTTACCAAAAAAACAGGGGTTCACTACGGTGAACCCCTATTCTGGACCTCAGCCCCCTGACCAGTTCCGTATCACAAGCGGCAGGTAGATATCGTAATGAGCGCCATATCCCATCACGCCAAAGCGCGATAGATGGCAAATCGGCAGGCGCAGCCAGTTCCGCTCTGGTCGCCGCACGTAATCCGCCGGACAGGTTGTCGCTGCATCTATCCACGCTCCCCCGCGCCAGTAGTAGAGGGCCAGCGTGGACTCATCCAGCCCGGCCACATCCACGTCCGAGTAATGGATGGTGATCGTCACCGGGCGCTCGAAGACGAAGCCGGGCATCAGCACGCCGCCCCGGTACGCCTCCAGGTCGAAGGCGTGGTTGGCAAAGCGCAGCTCGCCCGTGATCGGCTCTGTGGGCGAGGGCACCGGCGTGAAGCGCAACTCTATCGTGTCGGTGACCGCGCCGCCCGGCACTTCCACCGTGGTCGTCAGGCCCTGTGGGTCCGTGAATATCAACGTGATGCCTGTTGTGGGGGTGACAGTGTCAGTGATGGTCTCCAGCGATCCGATCGCAATCTCGCGGGAATCACTGAACTCGCCGCCGCAGTTTTCGGCTGTCACTTTTATGTGCTTCATACCGGGCGTGTCCCAGTTGTAGCCGGCGCTTGCCGTTCCCTGTCCACTGTCAGGTTCAGGCGACCATGTGTAGGTGATTGGCCGGGTGGCGTTGACAGGCCGTGGGATGGCCAGGAAAGTGTAGTCCGTGTTCACGTAGCCGTAGGCCGGGCCGCTGATGGTCACGCCCGTCAGCGGGTTGGGGCACGGGTCCACGATACGGATGGTGTGTGTGGCGGTGAAGGTGCCTCCGCAGTTCTCCACCCGCAGGGTGATGGTTTGTGTGCCGGATACAGGCCAGGTGTAGCTGGCGCTGGCCGTCCCCTGCCCGGCGGTCGGCGCCGGCGACCAGGTGTAGTTGATCGGCCGCGAGGCGTCGGTTGGCGTGATGACAGCGTTGAAGGTGTAGGCGCGGTTGATCAGGCCGTTGGCCGGCCCGCTGATGGCCACACCCGTCAACGGGATGCACGTGATGACGATAACGTGCGTATCGCTGACCACGCCCGCGGGGTTTTCCGCCCGGACAGTGATGGTGTATGTGCCCGGCGCCGTCCAGCGGTAGCGGGCGGACGGGGTGCCCTGCCCGCTGACCAGCCCCGTGCTCGACCAGGTGTAGGCCGGGCGTGTGGCCGTCGGCGGCGTGACCGAGGCGGTGAAGTCGTAGAAGTTGCCCACCGTGCCGGTCGTCGG
>DAOTYA010000114.1:0-17475 GCA_034435075.1 Anaerolineae bacterium | reverse complement strand
CGCTGGGAGAGCGGTACGGCGTCTCCGTACGGGGGATGGATAGCATCATCCGTCTGGCCTGCATCATCCACCGCACCGACTACTGGCGACGCGGCCGCACGCTGGAGCGGATGGGCATTGAGGGAATGAGCGTGAGTGAAGTCACCCGATACGTGATAGAGGGAACATCTTTATGGCCTTCATGATTCCGCCGGCATCTTTAGACACCACAAAACAGGAGGCGAAATGAGCACATCAAACCCTACGGACAAACAAATTTACGACGCTTACATGCTGGCCAGAGAACGATACGCTGCATCAGGAGTGGATACCGAACAGGCACTGAGGACTCTGGCAGGCATCTCCATCAGCCTTCATTGCTGGCAAGGGGACGATGTGAGAGGGTTTGAATCACCGGAGGCCGGGTTAGGGGGAGGGCTGGCCGTGACAGGCAACTACCCCGGCCGGGCTCGCAATGCCGACGAACTACGCCGTGACCTGGACAAGGCCTATAGCCTTATTCCCGGCACCCATCGGCTGAACCTGCATGCCATCTACGCCGAGACGGGTGGGAAGAAAGTGGAACGGAACGAGCTGCGTCCTGAGCACTTCGCCGCCTGGGTAGAGTGGGCACGTGAAAAAGGCCATGGCATAGACTTTAACCCGACCTGCTTCTCCCACCCTCTGGCCGCCGATGGCTTTACGCTGTCCAACCGTGACGAGAGCATCCGTAACTTTTGGATCGAGCACTGCATCGCATGTCGGAAAATCGGCGAGTACATCGGGCGCACACTGGGCAGCCCCTGTATCACCAACATCTGGATCCCCGATGGATTCAAGGACACACCCGTGGATCGCAAAGGGCCGCGCATGCTGCTCAAAGAGTCGCTGGACCGCATCCTGGCTGAGGAAATCTCCCCTCAGTACAACCGTGACGCCGTCGAGGGCAAGCTCTTTGGGATCGGGTCGGAGAGCTACGTTGTCGGCTCCCACGAGTTCTACCTGGGCTACGCAATCTCACGACGTATCATGCTCTGTCTGGACAGCGGCCACTTTCATCCCACCGAGACCATCTCGGACAAGCTCTCAGCAGTACTGGCCTTCCTGGATGAGGTGCTGCTGCATGTCAGCCGCGGCATAAGATGGGACAGCGACCACGTGGTCACGCTCTCTGATGAGCTTGTGGCCATCATGCAAGAAATCGTGCGCGGTGGTTTCCTGGAGCGGGTACACATCGGGCTGGATTTCTTCGACGCCAGCATCAACCGGGTAGCCGCCTGGGTGATCGGTGCCCGCAGCGCACTCAAAGCTCTGCTGATGGCCTTGCTGGAGCCACTCCCCCTGCTTCGGCAGCTTGAGCTGGAAGGAGATTACACCGGGCGGCTGGCTTTGCTTGAGGAACTGAAAAGCCTCCCGTTCAGCGCGGTTTGGGATTACTACTGTGCTCAGCAGAACGTACCGGTGGGGATCCAGTTTATGGACTGCATACGCGAATATGAACGACGCGAACTCTCACAAAGAGCTTAAACTCGCTTTCTCCACCCTGGGCTGCCCGCGATGGACTCTCAGGCAGATCGTTGAGAATGCTGCCAGAATGGGCTTCTGCGGTGTCGAACTGCGCGGCCTGACCGGAGACATGGACATCACCATCCGCCCGGAGTTCACGACCGCGCTGGCCGACACCACCAGCCTTTTTGCCGACCATGGCATAGCCATTTCCTGCCTCTCGACATCGGCGCGTTACGCCGTGATAGAGCATGCCGAAAGGCAGCACTGTCTTGATGAGACCCGGCGCTACCTGGAGCTTGCAGCCAGACTCGGTGCCCCGGTCGTTCGCGTCTTCGGAGGACAGGTACCTGACGGCCATACCAGGCAGAGCATCCTGCCAGCCATGGTGTAGAGTCTCTGAGACAAATGGGAGACGAGGCCAGGCAATTCGGTACCGTCCTGGCCGTGGAGACCCACGATGCCTGGACCGATTCCGCGACGCTCGCCGCGCTCATCTCCCGCGTAGACCATCCGCACGTGCGTGTGCTGTGGGACCTCCACCATCCATTCCGCCTCAACGGCGAGTCACCTGCGCTCACGTATGCCACTCTGGGGCATTACACAGTGAGCGTCCATCTGAAAGACTCGTTGCCGGATCAACAGGGAGGCTATCACTATGTCCTGCCAGGCGAAGGAGATGTCCCTCTCCGCGAGATGGTCACCCTGCTGCTCCAGGGAGGCTACAATGGCCATCTGACCCTGGAATGGGAAAAACGCTGGTATCCTGAGTTACCGGAGCCGGAGGTAGTGTTCCCGGAATATGTGAGGACGATGAGAGCCTGGTTCCCCGAGCCAGCCTGATTATCGTCCAGATGAACGGTCAGCGTAGGGAAAACGTCAGGCATCAACTGGAGAGTTGAAATATAATTGGCCACAGTTTTGCTTCATGCCACAACCTGCCTTAGTGCCTATCCGAAAAACGTAACCGACGCATACCTATGCGTCGGTATAAGCGGCATAGGGATGCCGCTTGTACGGTTTTTCGGATAGGCTCTTAATACACTGTAGCCTATGATCCTTATCAGACGACTTGCGCTCTTTCTCGTGCTCCTGTACACAGAACTGTTGAGCATATGGTATCTGGCCTTCCTTATCGCAGATGACAGTCTCTGGCCGCTGGGGTTGATCAATGCGTTTGCTGTGTATCTCTTCGCACCCCTGCCGGTGATGATCGGGATGGCAGTTCTGGCGCATCGGCGTCTGGCCTGGAGTGTGGTGATACCCGTGTTTATTTTTCTCAAACTCTTCGGCGCCGACCTGCTGCCGCCGTCTCCCACCGCCAGTGCCGGCGCCAGCGAGCCGGTGCTCACTGTGATGACTTATAACGTGCTGTACACATCCACAAAAGCCCCCCCGATTGCCGCTGCCATAAACCGGGCTGGCGCCGATATTGTAGCCTTTCAGGAGCTTACCCCGGGGATGGCGCATAAGCTGGAGGATGAGATCGGCCAACTCTATCCTTACCGCACCCCCATGCACTCTGCCTGCCCCGCAGAGGTCGCCATTTGGAGCCGCTATCCCCTGACCCTGGAGGAAGTAGACGAGGCGGATGTACTGTGTCGCGTGAGGCATGTGACAGTCAATTTTATGGAGCGCAGAGTGCGCGTGGTGAACATACATGCCTGGCCCTTCGCTGAGTTTGATCCAGTGCATATGGAGCAAAGCTTCCGCTGGCGTGCAGAGCAACTCGCACTGGTACTGGAGATAGTTGAAGGCAAACCGGAACCCCTTATCCTGCTCGGTGATCTGAACTCGACCCCGCTACACAGGGTCTACCGCACACTCGCGGCACACTTCACTGATGCCTTCCGCGAGGGAGGATGGGGTCTGGGACATACCTTTTCCACTACTCCCGGCCGTGCCGGGGTTGTACCATATCCTGCCAGGCTGGTGCGCATTGACTACATTTTCCACTCCGATCACTGGCAGACCGCATCCGCATGGGTGGGAGAATGGGACGGGTACTCAGACCATCTCCCCGTGATAGCCAGGCTCAGACTGCTCAGACAGGGTCAACCTTAAACAGGAACACAGCACACCGACATGCATCTTTCGAAAGGTTACATTCAGGTCTACACCGGCGACGGCAAGGGCAAAACGACAGCAGCCCTCGGGCTGGCTTTACGTGCAGCCGGACACGGTTTACGCACCTACATCGGCCAGTTTATGAAAGGACAGGATTACGGCGAACTCCATGCGCTGCGTGGCCATCCCCACATCACCATCGAGCAGTACGGTCAACCTTACTGTATCCGCCGCGAGGAGGTGACCCAGGAGCACGCTGCCCTGGCACACCATGGGCTGGAGCGGGCACGCCAGGCCATGCTCTCAGGTCAGTACGACATTATCGTGCTTGACGAGATCAACATAGCGGTATGGTTTGGTCTGCTCAATGTTGAGGAAGTGCTGGCATTTCTGGATCAGAAGCCAGAGCACGTCGAAGTGATTCTCACCGGACGCCGCGCTCCCCCGGGGTTGATCGAGCGAGCCGACCTGGTCACAGAAATGTGTGAGGTCAAGCATTACTACCACCAGGGAGTGATGGCCCGCAAGGGGATAGAACTCTGATCCTGAGCCACAGGCTGGCCAGGGATCAATCTCCTGCCAGAGCGGTCCATCTTTCCGTTCCCCCCGGCCCAGGCGGTCTCCAGACCGCGCCCCTGGCAACCTGAATACACGGAGCGTATATGACAACATCGGAAAAGACCTCTCGCGCATATCTTGCCGTGATTATGGCAGTGTACGTAATGATCGGCACGTTATATGCGGTGCTGACGCCGCTCTGGCAGGTTCCCGATGAACCAGCCCACTATAACTATATCCGTTCACTGGCCGAGGGGCGGGGATTCCCGGTTATAGAGCCAGGCGACTACGATCAGGCCTATCTGGGGCGTCTCACGACTGAAAAATTTCCTCCTGAGCTGTCCATTAGCGGGCTTGAGTACGAGGATCATCAGCCTCCACTTTACTACTTACTGGCGACCCCGCTCTACCTGTTGTTTGATGGTGCAGTATTGCCTTTACGTCTGCTATCGGTGTCCTTCGGAGCGGGTATACTGATAATGGCTTTTGGCACTGTAAAGGCCATTTTCCCATCCTCTCCCGGGCTGGCATTGATGACGGCGGCATTGATCGCTTTCATCCCCCAACATGTGGCGATGAGTGCCGGCGTGAACAACGATGCTCTGGCAGAGCTGCTCGCGGGCGCTGCACTGTGGACACTGGTGGTGTATGTTCAGGGGAGCAACACGCGGCCCTGGCTGCAAGGTGTGCTGCTGGGCCTGGTGTTGCTGACAAAGACGACCATCTACGCCATTTTAGCAGTAGCACTGCTGGCGGTGCTGATGCGCCGCCAGTTACAGGGCCGCACCTGGGTATGGGTGGTCGAACAGATGGCCTGGATGTACATACCGGCGTTGCTTATTGCCATCCCATGGCTTATCCGCAATGCCTGCGTATACGGCTGGAACGATCCGCTGGCCCTGGCGCGTCATAATGCTGTCGTAGCAGGACAACCACGTTCCTCTGAATGGCTGGTGCGCTATGGGTGGAACGGGCTGTTGATTCGCATGGCACGTACCACCTTCCAGAGCTTTTGGGGACAGTTCGGCTGGATGGGAGTGGTGCTCCCGCAGCGTCACTATGCGCTCCTGGCCACGTTCACCATCTTTGTGCTGCTGGGATTTGCGAACTGGTTGCGTACCTGCAGCAGGCTAAGTCATACACAGCGTGTCAGCCTGACGTTGCTGCTGGCGCTGTTTCTGCTGACGCTGCTGGAGTTTCTCGGTTACAATCTGACCTTCGTGCAGCACCAGGGCCGTTACCTGTACCCCGCGCTCATCCCCATCGGGCTGGCAGCCGCCCTTGGGATTGATAACCTGAGCCGGGTGTTGCCGGAAAGGTTACGTCATCCAGCACTCATCTTGCTATTCACGGGGCTGGCGGTGTTTGACCTGTATTGCCTTTTCAAATTCATCGTGCCTTTTCTGAGGAGGTAATTGGGGTGGTAGAACTGACACCGGGTTTGACAGGTGAGGCAGAGCTGCAGGTGACCGAAAAAGATACAGCCGTATCTCTGGGGAGCGGGACGGTACCTGTGCTCGGCACCCCGGTACTGGCCTGTCTGATGGAGAGGGCTGCGGTACAGAGCCTGGAAGGCCACCTGCCCGAGGGACATACCTCGGTGGGAAGCCGTATCGAGGTACGTCACCTGGCCCCCACGCCGGTGGGGATGTATGTCCGCGCCCGTGCCAGCCTGGTTGAAGTTGAAGGCAGGCGTCTGAGATTTCATATCCAGGCCTGGGATGCAGCAGAGCAGATTGGGGAGGGCACACATGAGAGGGTCATCGTTAACCTGGCCCGCTTTATGGCTGCTGCTGAAAGCAAAGCCAGTTATGCCACTCACCCGGAGCAGCCGGCTGATTGAAGCCCTGCCGCATCGGTCCAGCCATCTCACCAGTCCTCATCACAAATAAGAACCTACCCGAAAAACCGTACAAGCGGCATCCCTATGCCGCCTATACCGACGCATAGGGATGCGTCGGTTACGATTTCCGGATAGGCTCTAAAAGGCTGACCTGCCGGGTCGTATGCCACCAGTGGTTAGTACTACAACCGCACTTCCCCGTTTTGAAGGGCCAGAGGTGACTGTCACCCTGGGTAGGGAGGCATCTCCCTCGCCGATTTTTGGCTTGACGTTATCCGTTTGTCTGCTAGAATAGCACCAAAAGGTTTGTTATCAGGCACAAAGTGACTTACAGGCACGTAGAGACCAAACATCATAATTTTACACGCAAATTCAGCTACCTGGTACTTTTGTCGTCCCTTTTGCTCACACTTCTGGCTGCCTGTCACCCCTCCCAGGATCATCAGGGGTATACCGACGCCGAGGTCATTGAGAATAAAGGTTCCGATACGCTGGTTAACCTGGCACTGGCGTGGGCGGAAAAATACATGGAAGAAAACCCCCAGGTGCGTATTTCTGTCACCGGTGGTGGGTCCGGCACCGGTATCGCCGCCCTGATCAACGGCACCGTGGACATCGCCAATGCTTCGCGGGCGATGAAGCAAGAAGAGATTGAAGCAGCCAGAGCTAATGGTATCACCCCGGTTGAATTTACCGTCGCCAGGGATGCCATCGCCATCATCGTTCACCCCTCCAATCCCGTTGAGCGGCTGACTTTGCAGCAGATTTCTGATATTTACACGGGCAAGATTATTAACTGGAATCAGGTGGGTGGGGAGGACCGTCCTATTGTCCTGCTTTCTCGCGAGTCAAACTCCGGCACTTATCTCTATTTCATTGAGCACGTGATTCGGCTGGGAGACCCTGAAAGTGACCTGCTTTTCTCTCCGGAAACACTGCTGATGCCATCGTCGGAGGGCATCAGCGCTGAGATTCGTCAGAACCCGAACGCCATCGGCTACGACGGCCTGGGTTACGTCACACCGGACCAGAAGCTGGTGGCAGTAGCCCGCGATCCTTTTTCCCCGTATGTGTTACCCTCGGTCGAGACAGTTAATGACGGCTCTTATCCCATCTCACGCCCGCTCTACATGTACACCGCTGGAGAGCCAGAGGGAGAGGTGAAGCGTTATATTGAATGGATTCTCAGTGAGGGCCAGGCGATTGTGCCGGAGCTGGGATTCGTACCGCTGAAGTAAAGTAGCTTGAGGATATTCGAATGGAGGAAAGAAATCGCCGGGTTAATAACAATGTTCCGCCACGCCTGGGCGAGTTCGTCATTGAATCGCTCATCAAGGTGACAGGTTTTTCCAGCATAGGCTTTGTTGTGCTGATATTTCTTTTCCTCCTACGTGAGGGAATCCCGGTCTTCTTTGAAGTAGAACCAGCCAACCTGTTCTGCACCCGCTGGTATCCGACCTTTGGCCTGTTTGGCACACTCCCGCTGATTGCAGGCTCCGTGCTCGTCACGCTGAGTGCTATCGTCATTGCCCTGCCTTTAGGTGTGGCGACAGCAGTGTTCGTGCGAGAGGTGGCTCCAAACTGGGTCAGGGAAATCCTCAAACCGCTGATCGAGGTGTTGGCCGGCATTCCCTCAGTGGTCCTGGGCTTTTTCGGCATGACGTTACTGGCGCCCCTTATCCGCCGGGCATTGGGGATGCCGACCGGTCTGACCGCTTTCACCGGCGCGCTTGTCCTGGCCTATATGGCACTGCCGACCATCATCAGCGTGGCCGAGGACGCCCTTGATGCAGTGCCCAAGAGCTATCGAGATGCCGGACTGGCCGTTGGAGCTACCCAATGGCAGACAATCTGGCGGGTGGTGGTGCCGGCAGCGCGCTCCGGTATCGTCACCGCCGTGATGCTGGGGATGGGCCGGGCCATCGGCGAGACTATGGCCGTGATGATGGTGACAGGGAACGCAGCACGTATGCCGTTGACCATTGACTCTCTCTTCCGGCCGGTGCGCACGATGACCGCTACCATTGCTGCAGAGATGGGAGAGGTTGCCGCAGGCAGTGTGCACTACCATGCACTTTTCGGCATCGGTATCATCCTTTTCCTCATCACCTTCATCATCAATCTGACTGCTGCAGCCACAATTTTCAAGAAGCGGCGACGCGGAGGATTGCGGTGATGGATCGCCAGCTTAAGCAGAAACTCGGTTTTGTGCTGTTGGGAGTGATGGCCCTGATAGTCGTTTTGCCGATCTTGTTCGTGATCGGCAGCATTGTTGTCCTGGGTGCCAGAGCGATCAACTGGGAATTTCTCACTGCCATGCCACGCAACGGGATGAAGGCAGGAGGTATCCTTCCTGCCATAGTCGGCACTTTAATACTCACCTCGGGTACCGCGCTGGTAGCGATCCCCATCGGAGTGGGAGGGGCCATTTACCTGTCCGAGTACGCTCGAGATACCTGGCTGACCCGCGCCATCAGACTCGCGATCATTAACCTGGCCGGCATTCCGTCGGTAGTTTACGGGCTATTTGGACTGGGAATGTTCGTGCTCTTCCTGCAGTTTGGTACCTCCATCCTGGCCGGTTGCCTGACCCTGGCGATCATGACATTGCCCGTTATCGTGAGCGCGGCTGAGGAGGCGCTGCGCGCGGTGCCGGTCGAGTTTCGCACCGTCATTATCAGCCTGGGGGGAACACGCTGGCAGTCAATTCGCTATATAGTACTGCCTCAGGCCCTGCCGGGCATCATCACCGGTATTATCCTGGGATTGCTGCGAGCAGCGGGTGAGACGGCACCGATCCTGTTCACCGTCGCGGCCTTCTTCCTGCCCCGCCTGCCCCGTTCTATATTTGACCAGACAATGGCTTTGCCCTATCACCTGTACGTTATCAGCACACAGGTGCCTGGTATGCCACTGCACATCCAGCACGGCACAGCACTGGTGCTGCTGACACTGGTGCTTTCAATGAATCTGGTCGCCTCCCTCATCCGCAGCTACTATCGGAAGCGGAGACAGTGGTGAATATGCCGAACCAGAACCCACCGAAGATTCGCATCGAAAACGTCAGTTACTCATATGATGGCAAACTGGCTCTGCGTGATGTGACGCTGGATATACCGGCTAACGCCATTACCGTCCTCTTCGGCCCGGCCGGCGGTGGGAAGACAACCCTGCTGCGGCTGATCAACAGGCTCAACGATCTCATCGAGGGCACGCGGATGTCGGGACGGGTGCTGTTGGACGGGAAGGACATTTACGCTCCGGGCACCGATGTGGTGGCATTGCGACAGCGGATCGGCATGGTCTTCGCCCTTCCGCTGCCTCTACCGGGCACTGTGAGAGAAAACGTGCTCTACGGCCCCAAACTCGCCGGCCTGCGTAACCAGGCACGTCTTGATGAGATACTCTTCAACAGCCTGCAGCAGGCTGCCCTGTGGGATGAGGTGAAGGATCGTCTGGACGATCCCGCCACCACGCTCTCCGGAGGGCAACAGCAACGACTTTGCATTGCCCGTAGCCTGGCACTGGAGCCGGAGGTACTGCTGCTGGATGAGCCGACCTCAGGCCTCGACCCAATCTCGACCGGCAAGGTGGAAGAATCGCTGTTCAGGCTCAAGCGCAACTACACCATAGTGATCGTGCCGCATAGCATACAGCAAGCGGCGCGAGTAGCCGACATGGCAGCATTCCTTTTGATGGGCGAACTGGTAGAGTGCGGGCCGGGCAGTGAAATTTTCGTCAGACCACGTGACCGGCGTACCGAGGACTATGTCACCGGCAGGTTCGGATAACTAATGACCACGCTGAAATTCTCGTTGGAGCATCTGAACTTCTATTACGGCAGGTACCAGGCGCTGATAGATATCTCCGTGAACATTCCGGACCGTCAGATCACCGCGCTGATCGGCCCCTCGGGATGTGGCAAGTCCACTTTTCTGCGCTGTCTCAATCGCATGAACGATACCATCCCAGGTACCCGGGTGGAAGGGCGGGTGCTGCTCGATGGCCAGGACATTTACGCACCCGGCGTTGACGTGGTTAACCTGCGCCGACGAGTTGGTATGGTATTTCAGCGCCCTAACCCATTCCCCCAGTCCGTCTTTGACAACGTGGCTTTCGGTCCTCGCGTGCTTGGCCTCGCCAGCACCAGAGCTGAGCTTGTCTGGCTGGTGGAGAAAAGTCTCAAGGCGGCTGCTCTATGGGACGAGGTCAAAGACAACCTCAAGCAAGACGCTCTGTCGCTCTCACTCGGCCAGCAGCAACGTTTATGTATCGCTCGTGCTATTGCCGTCGCCCCAGAGGTTATCCTGATGGACGAACCATGCTCGGCGCTGGACCCCATCGCCACCTTAGAGATCGAAGAGTTAATGAAGCAACTGAAGGAGCAATACTGCATCGTCATCGTAACCCACAATATGCAACAGGCTGCGCGTGTGTCCGACTGGACCGGGTTCTTCTGGCTGGGAAAACTGGTGGAGTTCGAAGAAACACAGGTTATCTTCACCCGACCTGCCCAGAAATTGACGGAGGATTACATTACCGGGCGGGCAGGGTAACGTATACAGAGTCCAAAAATTGGAGGAAAGGATGACCATCAGAGAGACATTTGAGCGGGAGCTTCAGCGCCTTCAGGATGAGATGCTGGTACTGGGCAGCATGGTGAGCAACGCAATCACGGACTCCGTGGACATACTGAAACGGCGGGATATGGATGGATCAAGACAACTGATCGCGCAGGACCGGCTTGTTAACGAAAAACGCTTCCGCATCGAAGAGGAGGCCCTGATACTGATCGCAACGCAGCAGCCGATGGCCGGCGATCTGCGCGTTATCGCCGCTGTGCTCGACATCGCCCACGAGCTTGAGCGTATCGGGGATTACGCCAAGGGCATTGCCAGGATTAACCTGATGATCGGCGAAAAACCCCTGGTCAAGCCACTTGTAGATGTGCCGCGCATGGCAGAAAAGGCGCGCAGCATGCTGGAGAGGGCATTGGATGCATTTGTGCGGCGGGATGTAGAACAGGCCCGGGCTATCCCTGCCGAGGATGACGAGGTGGACTCTTTATATGAGCAGGTATACCGGGAGCTGATCACTTACATTCTGGCCGATCCAGGATGCATTGAGGGAGCAAATTATCTGCTGTGGGTGGCACATAACCTGGAACGGACTGCCGACCGTGTCACCAATATCTGCGAGCGCGTGGTCTTCACCGTTACCGGGGAGATGGTCGAGCTGGGGGAAAGGAACGCCAGATTATGAGAGCGCCCTGCCTGTTATGAGCGTTTCCCCAATGTCACTTTGCGTTCAGAACCCTCCAGCAATCGCCGGATGTTGGGGCGCAGAGCGTACAAAGTCAATACAGTGGTACCCAGGCCGTGGATCAGGTAGCTCCATGGAATCCCACCTGAACCGGCTCGCCAGGCAAAGAGAAGAGGGAACACCAGCGCGACTACAATGGAACCCACTGAAGCGTGGCGCGTAAGCAGGATCGCAACTCCTCCTGCGACTACCGCGATGGCACAGCTCAACGGCCACAACCCCAGCGCTCCGCCAACAGTGGTCATCGTACCAGCCCCACCTCTGAAGCCGATAAAGATCGAATAGTTATGGCCAACAGTGGCCAGCAGACCGGCTGCCGCCCATATGGCCGGCATTCCTGTCAGCAGTTGAGCTATTTTCACAGCCCCCCATCCTTTCGCCATATCACATAGAATGGAGGGCAGCGCTATCCACGGCCCCGCAGCACGCAGCACGTTTGTGCCGCCAGTGCGGCCACTGCCAAGCTGGCGTATATCCTGTCCTGTCTTCGCGCGCACAAATATCAGCCCGAAGGGAATCGCTCCCAATATGTAGGCGATCGCCAATGCCACTATACTGCGTGCAACCATCTCCTGACCACACAAAACAATAGCACTGAAGGCCCGCCTTTCGAGCCTTACTCCTGCTTATCCCGTCGCATACTCCGCATCAACGCACCCGAATGGCTTAAAACACCCGCTACCTGAGCTGTTACGTCTGAACAGGGGTCTTTCCCTCCAGAAGCCTCCTTGCCGTTTCTGCGATCATGCCAATGCTGACAGGCCGGATCAGGCAGGTTGCGCGTTGTGTTTTGAGCTGCTCCAACATGGTGCGCTGGAACACACTACCAATCAGCACCGCCGGGGTTTCGGACAGCACAGTCAGCAGACGTTCTATTTCCGCCTTCCCGATCTCACCCTGAACTCCACCAGTGTCTATCACCACCAGCACCGGCCGGACACCCATGATGTTCAGCAGGCTCAGCGCCTCATCACTCCCGGGGGCAGAGATCGTGTCGCAGCCGCAGGTTTCGCACAGTTGTGCTGCTAACAGGGCGCGGGTGCGCCAGTCAGGTGAGATCACCAGGATAAGGGCCATAGACCTTCCTCAGGCCCGGCAGGCACAGCAGTTTCAGCACACTATCACCGGCTCAGCAGCAGTGCTTCACGCCGGAAAGTCCGCACACCGAGGCTGATGAGCACCCCATCTACCAGCCACAGCACCAGCCCCACCACCAGCGCTGCTGATGGGCTGAGATAAAGCACACCGGTAACCTGACCGGCCACCAGTGCCAGCACCAGCACAACCAGCGATGCACTCATCTGGTAGGCTTCCATAAAAGTGCGGACACGGGCGGAGATAAGCACCGTCACAGCCACGCCCAGCGCAGCGACGGCCGGTGCCACCCAGAGTAGCAGAGGCCACCAGGAGACCGGCGGAAACCAGATGCGTCCCATCACCGGCCACCCGGCTGCGTTCACCACGACCCCGTAAACCAGAAAACTGACCCAGGTCAAGGCGACCGCGGGGACAAAAGCTGCCAGCATCTTGCCCAGAAATAGCTCTCCATCTGATGCGGGGGTATAGAGCAGCGCTTCCATCGTCTTCCGCTCACGCTCGCCGGCGAAGGATTCCGACCCGACAATGGTGGAGAACATCAGCGGGAAGATGAGGATGAACGGCGCAAAGAAATAGCCGGTCATCAGCACAACCCAGGTCTGCCGCTCATCGAGACCGGCCAGTTCCGCTGCCAGCGCGGGGATCCGTTCCCGCATCATCCCTACCGGCCCGGAGGGAGCCATCAGCGGCGACATGGACTGCAACAGATTCGGGATCAGAATGACGCCCAAAGGCAGGGCAATGACAAAGATCAACGGGACCACCAGAGCCGGAATCCAGGCCGCCCGGTTTTGCTCAACTTCCTTAAGGTCTTTCATCGCGATGGTTCGCAGCGTGCGCGCGTTCATGACACCCGTTCTCCTCGAATGGCGAAGTAGATATCCTCAAGTGATGGCTGGCATGGGACAACCCGCATAATTTGCGCGCCTTCCTGTACCAGCCTCTCTACGACGGCAGGTATCACCTCCTCATCTGCCACGCTTACGAACAGTTGAGACGCCTCAGACCGGACCCCGACCACATCGGGCAGGAGGCGGAGAGAAGCGACGGCAGCGTCGGCCAGTGGCACCCGAAGCCCTATCTCTACCTGAAGGCCGGGCCAGAGAGTACTGGAGAGCTCCTTAAGCGTTCCCAGCGCCAGCAGGCGGCCCCGGTCCATTACCGCCACGCGGTCACACAACCGCTGTGCCTCGCTCAGGTTGTGAGTGCAGAGGAATACCGTGCGCCCCTCCTGGTGGCTGAGTTGCCCGACCATCTCAATGACCTGCCGGGCTGCTTCAGGGTCCAGGCCGGCAGTCGGCTCGTCCAGAAATAACAGGGGCGGCTCATGGAGCAGGGCTCGTGCCAGTGCCAGCCGTTGTTTCATCCCCTTGCTGAACCCACCGACCCGGTCGTCCGCACGGCTGGTAAGGTCAAACTCTTCCAGTATCCGGGCAACGCGGCGAGAAAGGTCCGGCTCTGGAATGCCGTACAGCGCTCCAAAGATGGCAAGATTCTCTCGCGCCGTCAGCCGCTCGTAGAGTGAGGGGATCTCGGTCAGCACCCCTGTCTGCCGGCGGAGTCTGCGCCCGTCCACAGTCGGGTCAAAGCCCAACACACGTGCCTGGCTGCCGGAGGGGTGTAGCACGCCGTTAAGCAGGCGTACCGTCGTTGTCTTGCCGGCGCCGTTGGGTCCCAGCAACCCAAACACTTCCCCTTTGTAAACCTGGAAGCTTAGCCCATCCACTGCCCGGATGGCACCGAAGGAGCGAGATAGAACTTCAACGTCTATTACAGGAATCATATTCTATGCCCAGGCAAATGGTTTTGGTGAACTGGCGCTGTGCTTCAGCGCTCTTCTGGCAGGCCTGTACCGATGTGTATGAGACAAACCGAGGACTTACCCCGGCGTCAACGTCTCTGTGCCATGCCAGAGCTGGCTGGATCGGGCTATTTGACCGGACCTGCCTGGCCGGGGCCGTCAGGCCCATCCGAGGGCAGGGCGAAGAATTTGTCTATTTGCCGGCGCATACTGTCCAGGTGCGTCCCAGGCCAATAGACACGCCCGCAGCCAGAACAGCGGCGAAATCTATGCTGAGTGCGCAGCACGTAAGGAGGCAGGCGCCCAACCAGTTCAGATGGCGACACGGGCTCCAGATCAGTATTGCACACAGGGCAGCGGGAAAGGGGTGAATTGGGGGGAGGCCCGAGCGCCTCCTGGACTTCCCGCACCTGTTCCTCCAGGGTCTCCGAATGGATTAACAGGGCGCGCAGCCCACGCCGGGCTGATAGCTCCCGATCGCGGGTGAGCAGAATCCGGCCTTCGGCGCGAGCGCGGCGGGCCAGTTCGTGATCGGCAGCGTCATTTTCGTAGGCCGTGTCGTAGCCAAGCAGACGCAGCCACCTGGCCAGCTTGCCCAGCATCCCATCCGCCAGCAGCCGCAGAGGCTCTCCCTGCTCGCCTTGTAAGGTGCCTGTCATACAGTGCGTACCTCGTACTTGGCTAAAACAACGGAGTCTGGTAAGATTATACTCGCCATCTGGGGATGGTTCATCTTCACCCCAAAATTGGTTTACACTTTGAGCTGTCTTGAAAAATCGGCTGCCCGCACCTGCGCCCACGGCAGGCTTGTGGGGCAGCCTTTCCAGGCTGTCGGCAGGCTGGAAAGCCTGCCCCACACGCAGGCTGGAAAGCCTGCCGTGTCAGCAATGCGCAGCATGTCTAATTTTACCCGAAAGGAACAATTATGACAATCGAGACCTGGCTTCCTGCGCTATTGGGCTACCTCATCCCGGTGGGGTTTTTCCTCCTGGCCTGGGGCGGTATGGAGACGGAGCGGGCGCATCGCTCGACGACCGTGGCAGCCCTGAGCATGGGACTTGCAACGCTGGGGTACTTCGCAGTGGGATTCGCCTTCCACCTGGGCGGCGCATGGCTGGTCGTGAACCGGCCAGGCCTGGAGGGGCTGGCGCGTATTTTCGCCGGCGAGGAGGGCCTGCCGTGGGGGCTGATCGGGCTGGCAGGCTTCTTCCTCTCCAATAAGGCGGCTACCCCCGAAGCACTGGGACTATTTGTGACCTATCTGCCGATGGTGATGATGGCAGTTTTGCTGCCCGTCCTCAGCCTCTACGGACAGGCACGGGGATGGCAGGTCGTCGCGGTGGGGCTGTTGGTGGCCACATTGCTCTTCCCGCTCGCTGCCTGTTGGGTATGGGGCGGAGGCTGGCTTGCCAACCTGGGACAGGAAGATATGTTGGGGCGCGGACATGGATTCGTTGACCATGCCGGAGGTGGTGTTGTCTATCTGCTGGGCGGGATGGTTGCGCTGGGCAGCCTGGCAGGGTTGAAGAAACAGCTGCCACCAGGCGAGCCGGGAAAGCCCGCCGAGATGCCACCGGCTCACTTCCCACTCCTGGCGAACCTGGGTGCGCTCTTGTTCGGCCTGGGCTGGCTGGGCTGGGCACTGAGCGAGCCGTTCCATGTGGCCGGCGCGCAACTTAACCTTCCGCGCATCGCGGTCAACGGGCTGCTGGCAGGAACCGGGGGCATCCTTGCCTCACAACTCTACTGCTGGGCCACGCTTGGCCGTGTCGAAGCGCTGATGTCGGCTCGTGGCGCTGTGGTGGGGTGGATCGCCGTGGCCGCCGGGGCGCCGTTCCTGTCCCCGTGGGCAGCACTGCTGACCGGCATACTGGCCGGGCTGCTGTTCCCTGTAGCAGTATATCTTGTGGAGCATGTCCTGCGCCTGCCCGACGGTACAGCAACACTCCCCCTTGGCGTGCTGGGAGGAGGGTTGGGAGTGCTGGTGACAGCCATCTTTGCCGACGGTCGCTGGGGCCAGGGGTGGAATCGCCTGGGATTGGAGAAGTACCTGGATGTGGCCGGCCAGGGTGTGACCGGCCTCTGCCCGGCAGAAGGTTTCCGCAGTGACCCCGGTCAACTGGTGGCCCAACTGGCTGGAGCAGGTACGATCAGTCTCCTGGCCTTCCTGGGCGGCTGGTTGCTTTTGCTGCTCCTCAACCTCCCTTATCGCCTGCGTCAGGCTGTTGAGAGTGCAGAAGGGTCTGGGGAAAAGCGGAAGGGGCATGCAGCCCTGTTGCAGCATCTGGGGCGGGCCTGGAGAAATCTGCTCTCCCTGGGTAAAAGTAAGATCACCCAAACAGATGATGAGTAAGACGTACAGAGTCGTTTTCATGGGCACACCTGCCTTCGCTGTCCCTGTCCTGACAGCGGTAGCTGAGCACTACGAGCTCGTTGGCGTCGTGACCCAACCGGACCGGCCGGCAGGGCGTGGGCAACAGATGAGGCCGCCAGCGGTCAAAGTCGCTGCGCTCGAGCTTGGTCTGCCGCTGATCCAGCCGCCCTCGTTGCGCGATCCGCAGGCCCTGGCTCAACTGGCGGACTGGCAGCCCGATCTCATCGTGGTGGCCTCCTTCGGCCAGATCCTGCGGCGGGAGGTGCTTGAACTGCCGCGCTATGGCTGCCTGAACGTCCATGCCTCGCTCCTGCCACGCTGGCGTGGGGCGACACCCATCCCGGCAGCCATCCTGGCCGGCGACCAGGTAACCGGCGTGACGATTATACAAATGGATGCCGGTATAGATTCCGGGCCTATTCTGGCACAACGGGAGGAACCGATCCGGCCGGAGGATACACAGGCCACACTGGAGACGCGCCTGGCGCTGCTCGGAGCGCAGTTGCTGCTGGAAACTCTGCCGGCCTATCTGGCCGGGGAGCTGGTGCCCAGACCTCAGCCGGCAGAGGGTGTGACTTACACCGGGGTACTGCGCAAAGAGGACGGGCAGATAGACTGGTCCAGGCCCGCGCCTGAACTGGCCCGCCAAGTGCGGGCGTACAATCCCTGGCCAGGCACCTTCACTACCTTGCGCGGTCAGCATTTGAAAATCCTGCGCGCCACTCCGCTGCCCGACTGGCAGGGAGAGGAACGGCCGGGTACCGTGCTGCTGCTGGACAACGGCACAACTGTTGCTGTCGCTACAGGCGAGGGTGCGCTGCGCCTGGAAGAGGTACAACTGGCAGGCAGACGTCCGATGGACATCGCTGCCTTCCTCTGCGGTCAACGGGAGTGTATCGGGGTTTGCCTGGGGGAGACCTGAACGCA
>DAOTYA010000113.1:0-12311 GCA_034435075.1 Anaerolineae bacterium | reverse complement strand
TTTGGTTATCCAGGCACAGGAGGTGGTGTGAAACTTTCGATCATCATCCCGGTCTACAACGAGATTGCCACGATCGCTGAGATACTGAGGCGCGTCAGAGCGGTCCCTCTGGAGGTGCGGATCGGATATGGCCCGGAAAACGGCAGGCTTGTCGAGCTTGAACGTGAAATGATCGTGGTTGATGATGGCTCGACGGACGGCACCCGCGAGTATCTGCGCACGCTTGAAGGGATGCCGGACCTGCGAGTGATATTCCACGAATATAACCAGGGCAAGGGCGCGGCAGTGCGTACCGGGCTCCAGAATGCCACAGGTGACATCATGTTGATCCAGGACGCTGACCTGGAGTATGACCCCCGTGAGTACCCTGATTTGTTAAAACCTATTCTCGAAGGGCGCACTCAGGTAGTTTATGGATCGCGCTTCCGGGGCGGGCCGACCAAGGCCATGTTTTTCTGGCACATGGTCGGTAACCGCTTTCTCACACTGGTGACGAACCTGTTGTTTAACACCGTCCTCAGCGACATGGAGACCTGCTACAAAGTCTTTACCCGCCAGGTGGCACAACGACTCGATCTAAAAGCCCCTGGCTGGGGTTTTGACCCCGAGATCACGGCACAGATTCTCAGGTCTGGCTATCGCATCTACGAGGTGCCAATATCCTATACCGGTCGGGAATTTGGAGAGGGGAAGAAAATCAATTGGCGCGACGGACTGACCGTACTGTGGACCCTGCTGCGATGTCGCTTCGCCCGCCAACAGGTCAGCAATGGGGATGGGAACGCCGGGCTTTAGTGCTTTTGCTGATTACGGGGTGGTGGCTGCGCATCTGCCCGATCTCCGATAACCGCCTCCATGCCGACGAAGCCTGGTACAGCTATTGGGGTCTCCTGATAGGGCGGGGAATTGACCCGTGGCTGACACACGTCCCCCTGGATAAGCCACCGCTGCTTCCCTACCTGCTGGCGCTCAGCGAGTGGCTTGCCGGGAGGGCAGGGGGCTGGCCCGGCGACGGGCTCGCTGTCCGGTTGCCTGGACTGATAACGGGACTCCTAAGTATTCCTTTGACCGCTGCTTTGGCCAGTTCACTGTACCGCAGCTCCAGAGTGATGCTGCTGGCCGCTTTGGGCGTTGCCCTTTCCCCTCTGGCGATACTTTTCTCCGCCACTGCTTTCACCGATCCCCCAATGGTGGCGTCAGGGCTGGCCGCGTGCGTGGCCGCAGCGCGAGGACGGCCCGGATGGGCGGGGTTGTGGTGTGGGCTGGCATGCGCTGCAAAGCAAAGCGGGGTGTTGTGGCTGCCCCTGGCAGCGCTGATATGGGTGGTGCAAGAAAAGCACAACCTCACATGGAGGAAATTCGGCCGTATGCTTATAGCATTGGCCGTAGTGACAGGGATAATCGGGGCCTGGGACGTAGCCCGTGTTGCCCAGGGCGCTGTGAGCTTCTGGCAGGCAGGTATCCAGGGATATGGAGGCCTGCGCCTGATCTGGCCGCAAGAGTTGAGTACCCGCTTATACCGCTGGCTTGTGCTGATGCGCTACATATTTGTCTCACCCGTTGTAAACACCCTCCTCCTGGCAGGCCTCCCAGCATTGGTATCGCGGGCCCTCTGTGCCCCGCGTTCGTCAGAAGCTGGCCTCTATACGAGAGAAGCGCTCGCCGACATCTCCCTCACCTGCTTTGCGCTGCTGTATTTTCTGTTCCTGTGGCTGCGGGCGTTTCAGGTCTGGGATCGCTATGTCCTGCCGCTGATGCCGCTCCTGGCGATACTGTTGGGCCGCATTCTGAGCGTTCTCGGTGCTGATCGCATCCCGCTGCTCATCATCCTTTTGCTGCTCATACTGATGTCCCAACCCGCCTGGAACGCAGCTCACAGCCTCTATCCGATCGGAGGCGATCATGGTGCTTATGACGGCATTGATGTGATAGCAGCCTTTTTGCGCAGCCAGCCTGAGGGCACGGTGGTCTACCATCACTGGCTGGGCTGGCATTATAGCTTCTACTTATTCGGTGCCCCCCTTTATCTGGCTTATTGGCCGACCCCGGCCTGGCTGGCCCAGGACGTGCGTGCATTTGGAGCGCAAGGTGGCCGCTTCATTGCCTTCCCCTCGTGGGAATCATCGGCCCGGGTGGAGCACGCACTTACACGGGCAGGATATAAGCTGGTCCCTGTGCTGGCGACAACCCGCCGCGATGGCACGCGCTCTTTCACGCTCTACAGACTACAGCCCCTGTCTGAACGCGGAATACGATGAGCAGACGTTATACACTTGATCTATGGGCACTCCTCCTGCTTTCGACAGCGGTTATCGTTTGCTTCTGGAGGATTGCGCTGGCTGGCCGCGTGCTGGCAGGAGGTGACGTTTTCACCTATTTTTATCCCTACTGGACCGAAGCGACCCGGGCGTTGCGCACGTGGCGTGTACCGCTTTGGAATCCCTCTCTGTTTATGGGGGCACCTTTCCTGGCCAACAGTCAGGTCGGTTTCTTCTATCCCCTCAACTGGCCCCTGTGGTTACTTTTTCCGCCACATCGTGCTGTCCATCTGAGTATAGTGGTCCACCTGGTCCTGGCTGCATGCAACGGCTACGCCTGGGGGCGTTGCTCATTGCACCTGGGGCGACCGGGGGCCTGGGTGCTGGGAGCCGCCTTTGCCCTGGGCGGGTATCTGGGGGCACAGGTGGAACACGTCAATCAGCTGCAGGCGTTGGCCTGGCTTCCTCTGGCATTGCTTTTGTGGGACAGGGGATGGCGTGCTCTGGCCGGCCTGGCGTTGCTGTTTGGACTTGTCCTGCTGGCAGGCCATACGCAAACAGCCTTTATCTTGTTCGCAGGAACAGGAATCTACGGCCTGAGCACAATATCTGGGGATGGTCAGAAGCAAAGCCCTGTGTACTGCTGGACACGCCGGATTGGGAGCACGTTGTTGAGACTGACGATCGCTGGAACAGTGGGAGGAGCGCTGGCTGCAGTGCAGTTGGTACCTGCCTGGGAGTTGGCTCGCCTTTCCATACGTGCCAGAGGGCTTCCCTTCAATGAGCGTCTCTCTTTCTCACTGTCGCCGCTGTACCTGGGCCGCGCCCTGCTGCCCGGCTTCTCTGAGAACATCCCACCACAACACATTGAACATGTGGCATACATCGGTATCAGCGGGTTGATGCTGGCGATGATTGGACTTTGGGGCCTGGTATTTGAGCAGCGGCCACGGAGCTGGCGTGGGGTGCTCTCTCTTGCCCTGACCGGCCTTTTCCTCTCGCCTGGCCTTTACAATCCCCTGTATGTAATGCTGGCCTCTTTTGTCCCCGGTTTTGCCGACTTCCGTGTGCCGGCACGCTGGCTCGCACTATACGCTTCTGGAGTAGCGGCGCTGGCAGGATGTGGTGTGGAAACGCTGTTTAACCGACGCGTCTCTATTGGCTGGCGTCAGCTATTGCTCTGGATGACGGTGCCGTGTTTGTTGATCGCGTGGGCGGTAGCCGGTACGCGCATTGGCGGTGAATGGCAGATCGGGCGGGTGACCGGCATCGGTTGGGTGGTCGTAATCGCAGCGACATCTGCACTGCTGGTGCTGGCACGTCGTTCGCCTGGCCTGGCAGCGCGCGGGCTGAGCGTGCTTGTGGTCGCTGAGTTGCTCGCGGCTGCCGAAGCCTTGCCGCATGCCCGCGCCACCGCGCCGCAGGCATTCACCGGGCTGCGCCCTGCTGTCGCCCATCTACTCGCCGCCGGGAGTGGGGAGCAGCCGCCCTGCCGCTTCATCAGCATGTCGGACCTCACTTTCGATCCCGGCGATCTGCCTGAGATAAAGGTACTTTATGGCCCTCAGCTATCATCCTCAGCGCTTTACGATTACATTGTAGCGGCCAAGCACAAGGAGGTGCTCAGTCCCAACCTGCCGTTAGCTTTTGGCATCCCCGCAGTAGACGGCTACGATGGTGGGATACTGCCGCTGGCACGCTATCTAACTTTCCAGCGGCTGCTGCTCGGAGGCGAGGGCTCCATGGATGGCCGCCTGCGCGAAAATCTCACCGCCATCCCTGATGGTCGCTGGTTGAACCTGTGCAACGTACGGTATATCATCACGGATAAACTCCGCGATGCCTGGCTGGACGGGATATTCTACGATCTTCAGTTCGGCGCCAGATTGGAGCGTGGACAGGCCGCCCGGGTTGCCTTTGTGTCCCCCTTCGAGGCCACGGCGCTTGGGCTGGTATCTTACCTGGAGGGTGGCGCATCACTTGCCCAGGGCACACCCGTCGGGGTGGTGGAGATCGGCTTCGATAGCAATATCACGCATACCTTTGAGCTACGGGCCGGTGAACACACTGCCGAAGGGCTGTACGGCCCGCATGTGATGCATACCAGAGCAACAGTCGGCGGTAATTTCTGGCCGGGAGAGCCTCGAGGAAATGATTATGTGGCCCGGTTGCGCTGGCAGCACCCCTCGGTGCCGCTCACAATATCTGTGCGGGCGACACTGCCAGAGGGCAGGCTGGTGGTGCGTGGCGTAAGTCTGGTGGACGAGCGCACCGGCAGCTTCCAGGCGCTGGTGCTCTCCGACCGGGGCCATTTCAGGCTGGTGCACTCCGGGGATGTCAAAGTCTATGAAAATCTGGATGTGCTACCGCGCGCTTTTCTCGTGCACAAAGCAAAGGTCGTGGGGGATAGTGATACAGCTTCACTGCTGAGTATGGAGAGCGGCTTCGATCCGGCGACCGAAGTGTTGCTGGCAGATGGGACAGAACTGGACTTTCCCCTGCCTGAGGGTAAGGAGTCCGTCGTGGTCAGGCACTACGCGCCGGAGTGGATCGAGATCGAGGTCAGCGCAGTGGCGCCGGGGTATCTGGTACTGAGCGATGCCTGGTATCCGGGTTGGGAAGCGCGTGTTGATAGCACACCTGTACCTGTCAGGCGAGCCAATCTGCTCTTCCGGGCCATTGCTGTGGATACAGGTATCCACGTCGTTGAGTTTACCTTCAGGCCAATGAGCCTGTTCGTCGGTCTGGGGATCAGCCTTGTGGGCGCGGTATTGGTGCTGGTTCAGATAAGGATTGTCAGGTCAAGGCTCCCGGCATAACTGCGGACCTGGATTTCCGCGATGTGGGCCTGTCTCTCTGGCCTCCTGACGTCCCTGATACCGGCAGACCAGGGTGCCGCTGAGATCGGACAATAGTGTCCGTCATATTTTTGCATCCGGTCTAGCTGGTATTCAGACCGCATCCGGTGCTGCCACAACCGGTTGTAGGACAACTGCGAGCAGTTGCCCTACAGTGACGGGCACCCTCGGACAAAGATATCTTGCCTTTACCAGCCGGATACTGGTATAATATATATCAGGAGGAGAGTGCGATGAAGTGGCAGTTGGAACACAGAGACCTGTTGTTCTTAATTGATACCTTGATGCCGGAAGTGGTCAACAAAGAGCGCGTTGCCAGTGCGATAAAGGATGACGAAGCGTTCATCAACGCAATGCTCGATGATGAGCGAGTCTTCCGGCGGTTGATGGGGGAGGAGGAAGTCCTGCTCTCTGTGTCGCCCCGGCTGTTCTTCATCGTGCTTCTGAGACGGGCGCGGCGCGACCTGGAGCAGGAAATGTTCACCGTGGAACGGCGCAGCCTGCAGAAAGTCGTTATCTTCGATGCTGACCGGGTGATTCAGCTGCTGGAGCAGAAGCCGCTCAGGGACTACCTGGCAGCGATGCTGGCCTCTTTTACCCGCGTCGAGAGCACGACCGTACCTGTCAGAGTGAGGAAGGGCATCTGGCACAAATACCGTGCCAGCGAATTGGATGTGGAGAGTATGATGCATTATTGCCAGGCTGTAGATGAGCCATTCCGTTTCGAGCCTTATAAAAGGATTGCTGATGTGTGCCTCTTCCTGGCTGGCATGTTCCCGGACTACATTGAGACACAGTACCGCTATCCTTTGAGTCAGCAACTTCGCCCACGGATGAAGAGCCGCCTGTGTAGAAGCCTGGAGGACTATGAGGCATACGGGCAGGCGTTCTACCGGCTGGCGGCGGAGCACGAACGGGCCAGGGTGGAGGGACTTGACGATGTGCTGGCCACTCTCGCGGATAATTTCATACTGGCTGAGAAACCGCTGACCTTCGTCGCCAATCGCTACCTGCGCTATGCCAGGTACGGCCTGTTTGAAGTAGGGCAAGAGGCGTGACGCGCCACGCAATACGCAACACGCAACACGCAAACAATGAGCGAACCTGTGGCTTCTGAAGTAGGGGAAAAACGTCGTTCGAAACTCCGGCGTGGCCGCGTAACGCTCTTCCCCAACTGGTGTAAGGGCTGCGATCTGTGCGTGGAGTTCTGTCCGACCGGTGTGCTGACACATAGCAGCGACGGCCGGGTCATCGTAGCGCACCCGGAAAAATGCACCGCCTGCCGCTGGTGCGAGCTCCACTGCCCGGATTTTGCAATTTTTGTCACAGAAGTCACGCCCGAGGAGGAAGGGTGAATGCGCACACCGGGCCCAGATTGATGCAGGGCGATGAGGCCTGTGCAGAAGGCGCTGTCACCGCCGGCTGCCGTTTTTTCGCGGGCTATCCCATTACACCGGCCACTGAGATCGCTGAGCTGCTGGCGAAGCGCCTGCCTCAAGTCGGCGGCGTTTTCATCCAGATGGAAGATGAGATCGCTTCCCTGGCTGCGGTCATCGGCGCTGCGGTGGGCGGGGCCAAAGCGATGACCGCCACCTCGGGTCCGGGCCTCAGCCTGATGCAGGAGCACATCGGGTATGCGGCTATGGCGGAGATCCCCTGTGTGATCGTGGACGTCCAGCGGCTGGGGCCCTCCACCGGCCGGCCCACCAGCCCGGCCCAGGGGGACGTGATGGCTGCCCGCTGGGGTTCTCACGGCGATTACCCCATTATTGTTCTCTCGCCCTCCTCAGTCCGCGAAGTATTCGACCTGACGGTGCGGGCCTTCAACCTCTCCGAACAGTACCGTACTCCGGTGCTTTTGCTGATGGACGAGGTGGTCGGCCATATGCGAGAAAGGGTCACTCTACCCTCCCCGGAGAGCATCGAACGGGTGGAGCGAGCCGCCACAACAGTGCCACCGGAGTGGTACAAGCCCTATGAGAACTTTCCCGCCGATGTGCCACCGCTGCTTCCCTTTGGCGAAGGGTATCGCTACCACATCACCGGCCTCCACCATGATGAGCGCGGCTACCCCACTGAACAGGTCAATGAGATTCAGCCATGGCTGGACCGCATCTTCCGCAAGATAGAACGCAACCTCTCCGACATCCTGCTCTACGAGGAGGATGGTGTTGAGGATGCCGATACTTTGGTCATCGCGTATGGTATCACGGCGCGAGTGGCCCGCCACGCTGTTGAGGTATCGCGCGGGCGTGGGCGCAAGGTCGGATTCCTCAAACTGCAGACGCTGTGGCCTTTTCCGGAGGAGGTGGTTGAACATGCCGCAGCGCGCCTCCATCGTATCGTCGTGCCCGAATTGAACATGGGACAACTGGCACGGGAGGTGGAGCGGGTGGCGGGCAGGAACAAGGTACACCGCGTCAACCGGGCCGATGGCGAGATATTTCAGCCGTCCGAGATACTTGCCGTCATCGAGGAGTGGACGATATGAAGCGAGAGCAACGTGAGTCGCGGGTCCACGAGCGTTACCTGCGCCATCACAAAAAATTCCCTAACGTCTGGTGCGCTGGCTGTGGGATCGGCATCGTCCTTGGTGCTATCATACGGGCGGTTGATCAACTCCAGTTGGACAAAAACGACGTGGCCCTCCTTTCCGGCATAGGTTGTACCGGGCGTATGCCGGTGTATGTTGATTTTAACACCATGCACACGACCCACGGGCGGGCACTTGCCTTCGCCACCGGACTGAAGCTGGTGCGGCCTGAGATGAAGGTTATCGTGGTAATGGGTGATGGGGATGCTCTGGCCATTGGCGGAAACCACTTCATCCATGCCGCCCGTCGCAACATCGGCCTCACCGCCATCGTGGTCAACAATGCCACCTACGGCATGACGGGCGGCCAGTACTCGCCGACAACGCCGACCGGTGTGCGCTCTCCCACCGCTCCATACGGCAACATCGAGCAGCCCTTTCCCATCACCGACCTGTCCATCGCTGCCGGTGCAGCCTTTGTCGCCCGCAGCACGGTCTACCACGTACAGGAACTGGAGAAATTTATTGCCCAGGCCATCATGAAGGAAGGCTTCGCGGTCGTTGAGGCCGTCAGCTACTGTCATACCACGTTGGGACGGCTCAACCAGTGGGGCACCGCACCCGAGATGATGCGTCGCCTCAAGGAACAGAGCATCACCATTGCACAGGCCGAACGTTTGAGCGAGGAGGAGCGGCAGGGTAAGATCGTGCGCGGTATATTCTTGAACCGCAATATTCCAGAGTACACCCGGCTCTACCAGCGCATCGTAGAGCATGCACAACGGCTGGCAGCAGGGGGAGCCGATGGCCAGGCGGTATGAGATACGGCTGGCCGGCACTGGTGGACAGGGGGCCATCCTCGCTGGCATCATTCTGGCCGACGCCGCCGCCCGCGATGGCAAGAATGTGGTACAGACCCAGTCATATGGCCCAGAGGCGCGGGGTGGAGCCAGCCGTTCAGAAGTGGTCATCTCCGAAAGTGAGATTCACTACCCTAAGGTGCTCCAGCCCGACATCACCTTGTGTATGAGTCAGGAAGCCTGTGATCGCTATGGCCACCGTATCCGCGAGGGTGGGCTGCTGATCCTGGATGCGGACCACGTCGCCCGCGCCTCAACAACACGGGCGATACGCGTGCCGCTGACATCGCTGGCGCGCCAGGCTACCGGCAAGGAAATCGTTGCCAATGTGGTCGGTCTGGGATTGCTGGTCGGTCTGACCGGCATCGTCTCGCGACAGGCGCTGGAAACAGCGGTCAGAGAGCGTGCCCCAACCGGTACTGCTGAGCTTAACCTCAAAGCCCTGGAGGCCGGCTTCGAAGCCGCCCGTAAAATAAAAGAAGGGCGGCTGCGGTAAGCCTCCCGCATTATATTCACCCCGAGGCAATTTGCGTCCCGTGCCCGGTTCATCCAGACAACGTATCTCCCTTTTGCCCCTCTGGCTGCTGCTTCTATCTGTGCTGCCCATCGCTGCAAGCCATGCGTTCGACACGCACAAGTTGTGCTCGCGCGGAGTTTCTGAGGAATTCCCCGCGCCGGTGCGTGGAGCTGATGTCCCCCTGCCGGGCGTGAACGTGGCGCTGGAGCAGTACGGGGATGAGGAACTGAAGGACGCGTTACGCCGCATCACAGCAGATGGTTTCGTCTGGGTACGCCAGCCCTTCTATCGAAGCAAGATAGCTTATGATGAAGGCTATTACGACTGGAGCATACCCGACCGCATCTTTGCGGCACTCTCCCGCTACCCTCAACTGCGGCTGGTAGCCGTGCTAGATGATGCTCCCCCCGTTCCACCGGCTGATCCGGAGCAGTTCGCCGATTTTGCCCGTGCTTTCGCCTCCCGTTACGGCCATCAAGTGGCGGCATATCAAGTATGGGATGAGCCTAATCTGGCGGCTCACTGGGGTGGTGGACCTGTAAGCCCACCCGCTTATGCCGATCTGCTGGCCCGGACTGCGCGTGCCATCCGCTCCGCCGACCCCGATGCTCTCATCCTGCTGGCCGGGCTGGCTCCCACAACTGAGAGCGGCCCCCTCAATCTGAGCGAAGTACGCTACCTGGAACAGTTGTACCAGACCGGCGCCGCACCATACTTCGACATTGTGGCCGGCAAGCCTTACGGCTTCGACACCGGCCCGGATGACCGGCGTGTGGAAGAAACTGTGCTCAACTTCTCGCGGCTCATCATGCTGCGGGAAGTGATGGTGCGACACGGTGACGGCGGTAAGGCTATCTGGGCCACTCAGTGGGGATGGAACGCTTTGCCCAGGGGATGGAGTGGTGCCCCGTCAATCTGGGGACAGACCGATGAGGAGACCCAGGCAGCCCGCACCGTGGCCGCGTTCGAGCGGGCGCGCAGGGAGTGGCCATGGCTTGGAGCGATGATACTGGAGCATTTTCAGCCCCCCGTGACCACCGATGATCCACACTGGGGTTTCGCCCTCCTCGGCCCTGATAACGTCCCCAGACCGGTCTACAACGCGGTAGTGGCCTGGATTGCTGCTCTCCCTGATGTCGCTCCTCCTGGTGGCCACCTGGCCGATAACCCCTGGGTTACTTACGGGGGAGACTGGCGGGTCGGGCCGTTGGGTGCAGACGTCGGCAGCGGTGGTGAGCGTGCCATATTCCGTTTCGAAGGCACTTCTGTCGCGCTGACAGTGCGTCGGGGGCCGCACAGAGCTTTCCTTTATGTAACGGTGGATGGCAGGCCTGCCGGCAGCCTGCCCCGTGACGAACATGGGCGTGCCTGCGTCGTCCTCTACGATAAGGAAACGCATCCTGTCACTGTGCCACTGGCGACCGGATTGTCTCCGGGAACGCATACCGTCGAGGTAGTGACGGATGGCGGAGAGGGACAGTGGATCATAGTAGACTGGCGCGTGGGCACGCGGCTGCCGTGTGAAGGTTCCCCTGTCAGCCTGACCGGCTTGGCGATAGCCGGGCTTGTGCTGATCATCCTCTCAGTACGCGACGCGCGGCTTATACCCTGGGACAGGCTGCGTCAGCGTTTTCTGGCCCTGCCGGAATGGGTCCAGGCTGCTGCAAGCGCAGGACTCACGGTGCTGCTGTGGGTTGCCGCCGCTGCTGTGCTGCGACAGGGCTGGGGCAGCCTCTGGGTGAGCATCGGCTTATTGACGCTGTTATTGCTGGCCTTGCTGTTGACCTGGCGTGTAGACATAGCGCTGGCGTTGATCGCGCTATCGGCCCCATTCTATCTCCTTCCTGATGGTATGATCTACCGGGCCATCAGCGTACCTGAGGCGCTCGTGCTGCTGGTGAGTCCTGCGGTCCTTGGGACGCTGTTCCGGCGCAGGCGTGTTGCTCTCTCAGCGCCTGATAAGGCTGTGGGGCTGCTGATACTGGCCGCTATAGTGTCCGGTATCGCTGCGGCCAACCGGATCGCCGCGCTTTTTGAACTGCGTGCTGTATTTCTGTTCCCCATCCTTTACTACATTTTGCTGAGAGTGGCAGGGCTGAGCGGAGCACAAAAATGGCGGGTGGTAGACGCCTTCATTGTGGGAGGCAGCGCTGTGGCGCTCGTGGGACTGGTTCAGTACGCACTGGGTAAGAACCTTGCACTGGCTGAAGGAGGATGGCCTCGTCTACAGAGCGTCTATCACTCCCCGAATAACACAGCCCTGTACCTGGGCAGAGTATGGCCCTTTCTGGTGGCTGTGCCACTTTGGTCCACTACAACACGTACGCGGCGGGCGATGTACGGACTGGCCCTGTTGCCCGTGACCCTGGCTGTAGTGCTGAGCTTCTCAAGAGGAGCGTTGTTACTGGGACTTCCGATGGCCCTGTTAGCAATGGGCTGGCATGCGGGGGGACGTTACCGCTGGCTAACTGTGATATTGACCCTGGTCTGCTTGCTGGCCCTGCTACCACTGCTGCGCTTTCCGCGCTTTGCTTCGCTGTTGGAAACAGACCATGGGAGCACATTTTTCCGCCTGGGAGTATGGCGCAGCAGCCTGAACCTTATCCGCGAACACCCATGGACAGGCATCGGACCGGGAAACTTTCTTGAAGCATACCGCACCCGTTACGTGCTTCCCTCGGCCTGGGAGGAGTTTAACCTGGAGCATCCGCATAATCTGTACCTGGATCACTGGACCAGGCTCGGAATTTTGGGGGTACTGGCCGGGGTGGCGGTGCAGATAGCGTTCTTCAGACAGCAGCTCAGGTGGTCAGGGGATGCGGACAGAGGCCTGTCCATCGCCCTGACGGGTAGTATGGTGGCTTTGCTGGCCCATGGGTTAGTGGATAACAGCCTTTTCTTCCCCGATCTGGCGATGGCGTTCTTCCTGATTCTGGCCTTGTGCCAGCATCAGGCTTGCGAGCGAGCCTGATATATCAGGACTATTCAGGCCGATTGAAGTCGCCCTCTTTGGGCACTTCGTGCCGGTTTTCTGCCTCCGCCTGGTATGGGTGCAGCGTCGCCGCGCCCATACTATGTGTGCATCACTAGGGAGATGATCGGCCTTCGCCGACCTTTATTTTGGGATGCCCGTGGAAGGGTGTCGGCGAAGGCCGACACCCGGCACGAAGTGCCCAGGCAGGACGATTTCAATCGGCTGAATAGTTACGCGCGAAGTTCAGTTATGTGTATATTAACTCGCGTGCAACCCGATGCTATGATGCGAATTTCCCGGTCTATTGGCCA
>DAOTYA010000112.1:0-8723 GCA_034435075.1 Anaerolineae bacterium | reverse complement strand
GTCCCCAACCCCGACCCCTGTGCCATCACCGACCAGAACCGCTACCCCGGCTCCCACAGCGACCCCCTCTCCCACGGAGACACCCATGCCCACCTGCACGCCCACTGTTGCTCTCAACCCTATAGGCGCCATCACTGCCGATGACCTCGGTCGGGAAGTGACTCTTGAGGGCGAAGTGATCGGTGTGGCCAGCTTCTCCGCCGGCTTCAAATTCACGCTGGATGATGGGACGGGGAGCATTGTGCTGCTGATGTGGCACAATGTCTACGATGAATGCTGGGACGCCGATGAGATCAACTACGGTGCGCGCGTGCGTGCCCGGGGCAAAATCGCGCAGTACGAAGGGGAGCTCCAGATACAACCGGATTTCGGCGGCGATGTGAAAGCTATCAAGAAAGCGAGCATGGCAACGCCGCTGCGGGAGATCGGCTCCATCAGCGCCAGCGATGAAGGAGAACGGGTGATGATCGAGGGCGAGATTGTCAGGGTAAGTGGGCAGAACAATGCGGTCACGATCTCCGTGAGCGATGGAAGCGGGGAGATGCCCGTTTTTGTCTGGCGCAACATCCTGGACCGTGTCGTCAATAAAATCGGCCTGGGTACGCCGGGCGCCCGCGTGCGCATCATTGGCACGGTGAAAATCTACCGGAGCAATCTGGAGCTCGTGCCGGCTCTGCCGGTTGACATCACGGTGCTGGCTCTGCCTTAGAGGAGCACAATGGCGGTAGCCTTGGCGTATGCTGTAGCCGGTGTGTTGCTTGCTTTGTTGCCCTCACTGGTGCCGGCGCTCCATATCTACAATGTGGCCGGTCTGGTTGTGCTTCTCACCGTGGCGTATGATTACCTGCTGCCTGAGCATCTGGCGATGCTTTTGCTGGGGATGGTCACTGGCTACGCCTTTCTGAATACCATCCCCGCCATATTTCTGGCCGCTCCCGACGATGCGAGTGCCTTTATCGTGCTGCCCGGCCAGAAATATCTCTTGCAAAGGCGCGGGTATGAAGCCGTCGTGCTGACCGGGCTGGGAGGACTTGGTGGCATTATCGTGCTGGTCTTATTGACACCGGTTGCTACCCCCCTTTTGCCTGCGTTGCGGGCCGTGCTCCAGCCTCATGTGCACTGGATACTGTGGGCAGTCATTGCCTTCATGCTGCTCTCCGAATGGCCCAAAGGCTCGGACCGCGCCCCGGTCGGAATTGCCCGCTGGTGGGATGGCTGGAAAAGCCTGACGGCCGGGCTGATCACTTTCCTGTTGTCCGGCCTGTTGGGATTCATCCTTCTCTACCGCAGCCTGGTGCCGGTGGCGAGGGCCTATCAGAACCTGTTACCAGCTTTCGCCGGCCTGTTTGCAGTGCCCTGGCTTGTTCAGAACCTGCTCGCGCGGGTTGAACTGCCGGAGCAGTATATCGCCAGGACGGTAGACGCGACTCCGGAGCTGCTGCTGCGGGGGATACTGGCAGGGGCCGCGGGCGGGCTTTTCGCGGCCTTTTTCCCGGTGGTGACAGGCGGGATCGGCAGCCTGATTGCCGGGCACGCTACCGCCCAGCGCGATGACCGTCTCTTCATTATCTCGCAGGGAGCTTCCAGGGTAACATATTATGTCGGCGGATTGCTCCTGTTTTTCGTACCTGGCCTGCACCTGACCAGAGGCGGGCTGGCCTGGATGCTCAGCAGCCTGTGGGCAACCTACACACCCCAGGCTTACTACCAGGCAGTGGCAGCGGTAATGCTTGCGGGCACTATCTCTTTCTTCCTGCTCCTGCCGGTAGCGCGGCTGATGAGCCGCCTGGTCGGCAGGATAAACTATCGTCGGGTCAGCATAGGGACGTTGATAGTGTTGCTGGCGGTTGTGTCTGGGATGACCGGTGCGGGTGGTTTGCTGATATGCACTGTCGCCACCGGTATTGGCCTTATCCCTGTGTTGTGGGGTTCGCGGCGCATGAACTGCATGGGCGTGTTGCTGCTCCCTGTGGCACTGAACATGGCAGGAGCAGGCGACACAGTTGCCGGGTGGTTGGGCCTGCTCAGGTGACAGTCACCTTGAAGGTGACTGTCACCTGATGACTCGCGCGGAGGTGAGCTTGAAGTGCCCCAAATGCAGCCATAAAGACTTTGAGGTGCCTGCTACCTGTCCGGAATGCGGCTTTTCCGGGCCGCTGGCCCAGCTCGAGGAACTGGCCCACATCAGCTTTCTGCTGGACGAAATTGCCCGGTGGCCGGAACTTTCCACTACCCAACGGGACAGAATCAGGGCGCGTTACCAGGGACGTTTGTGTGAGCTGGAGGTGGCACTGGGATTACGCGAGCCGCCGCTCTCCCTCGAGGACACGCGTCACGCTTTGCAGGAGCGGGCGCGCCTCCAGCAACTGCTCCAGCTTCTTGACTTCTGGCGCGAGCGTTCCTGGCTGCACCCTGCTGCCGCCGACGACCTGGTGGCGCGCACTCAGGCGCGCATTGAGGAACTTGACGCCCGCCTGGCCAGGCCGGATACTCCTAAGAGCAGGGCTTTTGAGTATCCTGCCGGGCGAGTGGCGCTGTTGCGCAGCATGCGCGATGAGATCGAGGCATTGCACCGGCAGGAAGCCTGGGTGGACGAGTCCGCCTATCACGCGGCTGCAGCAGACCTGGAGTCGCGGGTTGTGCAATTGGAGACTGCGTTGGGGCTGCGCCGCCCGGAGAGAAAGCCACGCCCTCGTCCCGCTGTGCAACGCCCGGTGTCCGCTGCCCCATCTCTTCCGCGCGAGCCGCTCACCTGGGAAAGGTTCTGGCGCACACTCCTTTCGGAGCGCACACTACGTGCACTGCTCTTCGTCGGCGTTTTTCTGCTCTTCGCCTCTGCCGTCACGCTAGTGGTCTATAACTGGGAACGCTTCTCGCCCTGGGTGCAGGTGGCTTTTCTGTGCGGCTTCACCCTGTTTTTCTACGGCCTGGGCTGGTATGTCCGCGCCAGAATGCATCTGGTTAACTCGGGCCTGGCGCTTACTGCCACCGGCTCGCTACTGGTGCCGGTAGATTTCTACGCGGTATACCTCTCCGGCGGCATCTTTCCCCGCGCGTCCTGGGTTGAGGTCTGGCTGCTTGCCTCTGTCGTGTGCCTGCTCGCCTACACGGTCACAGCCTTTCTCCTGCGCGCCGAATTCTTTGGCTATCTGATCGGCGTGGCGGCAGGCAACCTGCTGTGTGCCATGCTCCAGTTGATGGGCGTCTCCACAGACTGGTGGGGGCCGGCGCTTGGTGGATTGGCGCTTGTAGCAATATCACTTCGGGTAGGGGGAAGCCCTTCCCTGGGCCATGTATTTTTCCGGCCTCTTAACCATCTGGCTTTGCTGACCGTTACCGTCATCATCTCACTTGCTTCTGGATTCCACATCGTGGGAGAGAGCGCCAGCAGCTCCTTCCGTCTGGCACTGGCGCTCGACTGGTGGCTTGCCTGTGCGGTCTACGTGCTGGGAGCAGGCCGTTATCTGCGCCGCACGTTAACCTCTGCCGCGTGCATCTCCGCACCCGTTGCACTCTACCTCACGCTCGCGCTCGTCTTCGAGGCTCATGGCATCCGCTCTGCCTGGCAGGCATTGGGTTGGGCACTCCTCGCGCCGGTCTATCTGAGCCTGGGGTGGTGGCTTCAGAGACATGGGGGGCCTGCAGAGGCTTCGCAGGCCTTGTGCGGCTGGGCCGTGGCGCTGATGTTATGGGCCGCAGGGTGGTCACTCCAGGACATGTCTGCTGTGGCGGCTTCCCACGCTGCATTAACAGGCAGCGTGGTCCTGGCGGTGGCGCTGTGGCAACGGCCGGGCCTTCTTCCGTATGCCAGTTTGCTCTCCCTCTCGACGGTGATAACGTGGATGTCCACACTGGGGCTGAATCTGGCCGATTACAGCCTGGGCCTGGCACTGGTGAGCGTTCTGCACTTCGTCATCTCCGTCATTATGCGCCGCGCCGTGCGGTACACACCGTACCTCTACGGGGCGGGTTTCATTGTGGCAGCGCTGGCACTACTGCCTCCGCTGGTGGCACTCGACCGCGCCCGGCTTGCCTACACGCTGTTTAACTGGATCGGGCTGGCCGGCTGGGGAGCATATCTGGCACACACAGGTAACGCCGGTATGCGCCGGTTGCTGCGATGGAACGGCCCTTTTTCGCGCAGCATCCTGCACTGGGCGATCGCACTGCCGTTACCGCTCTGGTTCTGGTTGACCTGGCTGGACATGCGGGCAGCCGATGGCTGGTTGGGCATCGGATACGCGGTGCTTGCCTGGGTGATGGCCGGCGTTGGCCGCTGGCTGGCGCGTCAGGATGGGGACGCATCCGATGCGCCCCTCCCGTGGTATGTCGTCGCCGTTTTGTGCAGCGTGGCAGGGCCTTCCATCGCCGGGGGATACGGTGAACGGTTGTTGCTGGCGCTCACCATGCTTTCCAGCGCCGCACTCTACTTCTACTACGCTGTGTTATTCCAGTGCCGCTGGTGGCTTGTGCCGGGCGGGCTGGTAGTGCCCGCTGGTTATCTCCTGGCGCTTGAGCATCTGGGCCTGCCGTCTGATCCGCTGGTAACATCACTGGCGCTGGTGCCTGCAGCATACCTGCTGATCTCGATCTGGCTGGCAGAGCGGCGAGGAGTGGCGCCACACTTTTTGATGCCGTTGCGAGCTACAGCGCACCTGGTAGCTGTGGCAGCGTTTGGCTGGGGCCTTGGCAGAGCCTGGGCAGGGACCGACGCCGCCAGGATATGGGCCGCCGCAGGACAATTGACGCTGGGTGCGGCCTACGGCGTGATGGGCTGGTACACATCGCATGAAGCCTGGGGGCATATCGCGGCCTGGCTGGGTGCATGTGCCGGTGGTCTGATCGCTGCTGCTTACAGCAGGGGGCAGGGCTCCTCTGCTGCCAGGACCGCGTTGCTGGCGATCCTCTATGTGGGCGCCGAGCGGACGCTCCACGCGCTGCGCGTGCGACAAACGGCCGCCAGGGCATGGTTTATCTACCGCCGCCCGCTGCTTGTGGCAGGTTGGGCTGTCTCTGGCGTTGCCGTGGCGCTGGCACTGGTGCGTAACCTCTGGCTGCTGGGCGGAGGTCCCGTGTGCGAGACCTGGGCAATCGTGGCCTTGCTGCTGATTGTCGCCCTGTACGCAACCTCGGCGCGGCTGTTCCACCGCCCGCTGTTCCTGTGGCTCGCGGCGCCGCTCCTCATCGCTCTCTGGACGATTCTGACGCATCGGGGATGGTATGTGTGGCCTGAGGCGCCTGAGGCGCCGCGTTACGCGCTGGCGTGGACAGTGCTGGCATGGCTGCTGGTGCTCGCCGGTCTTCTGCTCGACTGCCTGGCACCGGAAAAAAAGGAGTGCCACGCGCGGCTTCCGGTGTCCGCCTATAGCTTCCCGTTACGCGTCACTGCCCACATCCTGCTACCCTTCTCACTCATTTGGGGTATGGCCGACCCGTCCACTTCCAGTGTCACCTGGGGGTTGGGGCTGGGTTTTTACATTCTGGCAGCGGTGGTAGACCGGCATCGGGGGCGCACAGGCCCGGCCGGCGCCCGCTTTCTCTACCCGGCGGCGCTGGTGGGGCCGGTGTGGACAATCTATCTGCTCGCAAATTCCTGCCCTGGCCTGCCACATGCGCACTTTGGCTTACTGCTTCTGGCGCTGGCGCTGCCCGTGTTCCTCATCGCGCGCCTGCTGCGCCGCGTGGACCCCGCCGATGCATTGCCTGTCTACTTCAGCAGTTACGGCTGTGCGCTTGTCGGCACGATGCTGGTGAGCTATGAGCGCGGGTTGCTCGTATTGGCGCTATTGTTCGATGCCGGGCTGGCGGCACTTTCGGCATGGCGCATGCGGGAGCCGTTGTGGGTCTACCCTGCCGCCGTATGCCCACCTGGAGCGTTACTCCTGGCACTGGCTGAAGCCGGTTTCGACCCACATCGGCGCGGCTGGTGGCTGATCGGGCTTGGTGCGGTGTACCTGTTGCAGGCCTGGATGTTGCGACGCATAAGACGGGCAAGCTACGCCCTGCCGTTGATGGCCGCAGCCTACCTCATTATCGCGTTGGGGCTGCCGATGTGCAGTTACGAGCAGACCGCCGCATTCTGGGCCTACAGCGGAGCGGCGCTCGTCTATGCTGCTTCCGCCATAGGGTTGCGACAGCCGCTGCTGTTCACACCCGCGGTGGCACTTCTGACCGTCCCCTACGCCATAGCCATTGATCGTACCTGGTGGCTCACTCCTGCGGATCGGGGTCTGGCGTGGTGGCCGGGCATTGCCGTTGCACTGCTCATTGCCCACCTGCTTGATCACTTCCTGGGCATGCCACGCGACTTCCCGTGGGGCCGCCCGGCTCGATGGCTTCCCGAGGCTGTGCGCCGCTGGACCGGCTGGTGGGGGCTGCCTTTCTATGTGTGGGGATACGTGGGAGCACTGGCGAGCGCGTCGCTGTCATCAGCATATCCGGGACGGCTGGCACTCGCACTGGCATTAGCCGCCTTCGTCTACGGCCTGGCGACTTATCGCTTCCGGCTGCGTGGCTGGCTGCTGCTCGCCGTCGGGACGGCGCAGGTGTCCTGGCTGGCGGCCATCGGCGCGGCCGCACAATCCACCTGGGGGCTGCCGCCGCTGTGGGCCGAACGGTTGAGTAAGCCGGCCTGGCGGGCACTGGCATTCCTGCCCGTCACACTCGCTACCGCCGCAGGTGGCCTGTGGATCGAGCGCAGGCGCGGCGAGGGTTCGCCGCTGGCCGACCTGCGCGCGTTGTGGACCGGCTGGTCGCGCCCGCTCTATGCACTGCTGGTGCTCGACTTCATTGCCGGGCAGGTCGTCTCCCTCAGGAATGCGCAACCGGGGACCTGGGTTGGCCTGGTGCATACGCTGCTCCTGTTCACACTGGCCGTGCTCTGGGAGCAACCGTGGATGCCATACGTTGCGGCTGCGCTTGGATTCATCACGGTCATCGAACGGTTGGTGTGGGTGATGGCACCGGCCACCGACGTACCTGTGGCATTTGCACTTCTGGCGCTTGGATATGGACTGGTGGGATACGGGCTGGAATATGCGCGGGCGCGCGGACGCCTGCAGGGGCTGCGAGTGTTAGAACGGCCTCTGGAGCAGACAGGACTGCTGCTCTCGGCCATTGCCACCGGGATGCTGTTATTGTGGGCACCCTCTGTGCTCGAAAGGCTGATACACGCCCTGATAGGGCGACCCATGTTGATGCCGAAAGATGTGCCGATGGTCCAGGCAGCCGTCGCAGTGCTGGCACTGACCGGCCTCCTGTACCTGGGGGCAGCGCTGGTACGGCGCTGGTACTGGCGTGGATATGGAGCAGTCGCGTTGCTCCTCTGCGCGTGGAGCCTGGAGTGGCTGCTGGTGTGGGACCTGCGTGAGGTCCAGTGGTATGCGCTGCCGGCAGGGGTATACCTGCTCGGCGTGGGCTACCTGGAGTGGCGGCAAGGACGTAAAGGGCTGGCGCGCTGGATTGACCGCGCGGCACTGCTCCTGCTCTACGGCACATCATTCTACCAGTCGCTGGCCAGGGCGTACGGCTGGCCCTACGCGCTCCTGTTGGGTGCTGAGGGCCTTATGATGATCTGGTGGGGCAGCGCCAGACGGCAGCGACATCTGCTTACCTTCGGTGTCCTTGGCGTGGTGCTGGCAGTGAGTGGACAACTGCTCAGGCAATTGTTCTCCATAGCCAACGCCTGGATCGTGTTTGGTATCGTCGGCCTGTTTGTCATCACGGTGGCAATCCTGATCGAGCGCAGCCTTGAGACGGTCAAAAAGGCCGTGCAGGACTGGAGGGAGCGGCTGGAAAAGTGGGATACCCATACCTAGCGCGTGCAGCAGACGGCCAATTGGTTAGAAACTCAATGCGTGAAGCATGCCATGAATCTCAAGTACGTGATCCTGACAGTGTTAGCTTCGGGTTTTTTAACGGGCTTGCTGGCCGGTTGTACCTCGACGCAGACCAATTATATTCCTTCACCGGATGGCCGTCTCGTCCTGGTCACCATGGTTAACACAGACAGGACGGATCCGACGATCTACCTGTGTGTCAGGTTTCAAATTCTGGATGACTCCGGCCACATACTTTACGAAGAACAGACGCGGGCATCGGCCCGGATGCGGTGGACGATGAGGTGGGACGGAAATGAGCGCGTGGTTCTGGAAAGCTCTGACATAGGGACATACGTTTGGGAACGGGGAAGCGATGGGAGGTGGCAGAAAGTGCCATGAGGTCGCCATGAACAACGGACCCATCGCATTGGCGGTGTGCGCTCCCGTCATTTCTACCTGGCCATTATAAGGGCCTATCCGGAAATCGTAACCGACGCATCCCTATGCGTCGGTATAGACGGCATAGTAGGGATGCCGCTTGTACGGTTTTTCCGGATAGGTTCAAGAGTGTGCATTCCAGGAGGGTAACCCAAAATGACCTGGCCGGTATTGGAGCGGGTACGCTGGCCGGGCTACGGCCTGCTGCTTATTTCACTGATCCTTATGGCGGTGGGCATTATCTGCGCTGCAAAAGCTCGTGGTGCCTCTTATTATATCATACGCCAACGTGCCCTGAGGCGCGCCCACCGCTTGCTGTCGGCGTCACTGGTGTGCCTGGTGATAGCACTGTTTCTTTTGCTCACCCCTCCTCTGCTAAAATCCATATTGTCCCCGCCTGCCCCTTCTGCTTCACCCACAGTCATCCCGTCTGACACCCCCACTCCCCGACCGACTATGACGCCG
>DAOTYA010000111.1:0-6449 GCA_034435075.1 Anaerolineae bacterium | reverse complement strand
GTAGAGGGCAAGCGGAACAGCCCCCCTTCCTCCGAAGCGGTCGAGATGATGGAGATGGATGCTCCGTTGCCATGGGTGGAGATCGCCCCTGGGCTTTTGGTACCTGTAGCCCGCTCCAAACTGCACGGCCACCGTGGCGTGCGCTCGTTCGATCCCCGGGTGGTGGAGTTCGTGCCCCTGGACAGGCCGTACTATTACTACCCCGTCTCGTGTGCGACGGATGCGCAGGCGCGGGCGATCAAAGCGGCCTTTGCCCGCTCGCAGACACTGAACGCCCCCGACGACCCGCGCCCTATCGCCTTCACTGTGTTGCCCTGTCACGGCGTGGTGCTGGTGGAGAAGTGGGTACCTGGCTATGAACCGTTGCAGGTACTGTGGGAAGCGATTGACAGCGGCGCGCTGGAAATAGAAACCCTGGTGCCGCAGGGGCCGCTCAGTTACCGGCCTGCGGCCGGGGGCCGCATGGTACTGGTGGAAGGAGTGCTGGATTGAACCGCACGCGGATGAAAACCCGATCGTTTCTGGCCATACTGACTGGCCTGCTTTTGATAGCTTTTGGGTTGCCGGCCCTGGCTCAGCCCACGCCGCCACCTCTCCCAGTGCCGGAGCTGAGTGTAGGGGTGCTTTCCAGAGATCCTGGCTATGGGCCTCGCTGGAGCACAAACGTTTTCCCCTTCGGCAATTACATTGGTCCTCAAAGCGGGCAGGACGTGTTCTGCCGTACCTATCTCAGGTTTGCAATATCTTCTGTGCCTGAGAATGCGAATGTGCATGCCACATTGTACGTTTACGTGGATGACTACTGGCCCGGGCCGGGAGGTGCCCCCATCTCTGTGTACCCGGTGCTGGAAGAATGGACGCCTGAGACTGTGGACTGGTACGATATGGCCGCCTGGCCTGAGCTGGGCCAGGCAGTGGCAACCACGCAGGTCACTTCAGATGGGGGGTGGTTCACCTGGGAAATAAGTGGGCTGGTACGGGAGTGGGGGACAGGTGCCCGCCCGGACTATGGGCTGGCGCTGGCCGCGGCAAATCTGTACTCGACGGCAGATAACTGGGCTGCGGCCCGTCGTCTGACGGCGGACGACCCGGGCACCAGGCCATACATGGCGCTATATATTGAAGTGCCGACAACAGCAACGCCCGGGACGCCATTACCCACATCCCCGACCGCAACGCAGCCGGCCACACCAACAGCGCCGCCCCCACCGACGGCACAGCCAGCTACACCAACGGCACAGCCACCTCCGCCAACGCCACCGCCGCCTCCACCGACTGCCACGCCGGCCTTTTTACCACCCCTTCTGCCAGAAAGTGGCGGTTCTTCCGTGTTACCGATGGTGATATTGATACTTGTGTGGGGTGGGGTGGGGGTGGCGGTTGCCGGAGTACTGAGAAGAGGCCTTGCCAACCAGTCGCGTGCCCAAGGTGACCGTCACCTCTGATCCTCACTGCACAAACTTTCAGGAGACAACGATGTCCGATTTCGCTCCGCTGTCACGTCTTACCAAAATCCTGTACGGTCTGGGGGATGTGGGGTTCAGCCTGACCTCAACCATACTTGGGGCTTGCTTCGCCATCTTCCTGACCGATGTTGTCGGCATCGCGCCGGGCATCGCCGCGATCGCGATCTTCATCGGGCGGAGTTGGGATTACATCAACGACCCGCTCATTGGCCACCTTTCCGATCGCACCCGCACCCGCTGGGGCAGGCGGCGTCCCTTCCTGCTTTTTGGCCCCGTTCCGTTTGCTCTGGCCTTCATGATGCTGTGGTATCGTCCCCCGTGGGAGAATACGCTGGCGCTGGCGATCTACTACGCCGTCGCCTATGTCCTGTTCGATGCTGCCGCGACCCTGGTCTACATGCCCTATTTCGCGCTCACGCCGGAGTTGACCCAGGATTATGACGAACGTACCGCCCTCACCTCCTACCGTATGTTTTTCTCCATCTTCGGCAGCCTGGTGGCTTTTACCGTACCGTTGATGATCATCGGCTCGTTCAACCCGGAGAATGCGCCGCGTGTGTTTTTGATGGGGGTTTTGTTCGGGGTCGTCAGTGCCGTCCCGCTGTGGCTCACCTTCGTGGGCACAAGGGAGCGCCAGGTTTACCAGGAACAGGCCCGTCCACGCCTGCTCCAGTCCCTGCGGGCGGCGCTTAAAAACCGCCCATTTGTCTTCGGGATGGTGATTTTCCTGCTCACCTGGGTCACAGTCAATATCCTCGAGTCCACCTTGCTGTACTTCATCAAATACATTGTGCGCCGGGAGGCTTACAGCGACGCAATCATGGCGACCATTTTCATCACAGCGATACTGGCTCTACCATTCTGGGAGTGGGCCTCACGTCATTGGGACAAGCGGCGCGCTTACGCTGCAGGGATCGCCTTCTGGGCTGTAGTGCAGCTTGTACTGATCACCCTCACCCCTGCCACTGCTCTGTCGGTGTTGCTGTTTCTGTGCGTTCTGGCGGGCATCGGTGTGGGAGCGGCCCATGTCATCCCCTGGGCCATCATACCAGATGCGGTTGAGTGGGATGAATGGAACACCGGAGAGCGGCACGAAGGGATGTTCTACAGCCTGATCACGCTGATGCAGAAAATTGCCTCTTCGGTTGCCGTGCCTCTGGTGCTGCTCCTGCTTGAGTTTACAGGCTATATTCCCAATGCGGCCCAACAGCCCGGCAGCGCACTGACAGGCATACGGATCGTGATCGGCCCGCTGCCGGCCCTCCTCTTGTGCAGTGGGATCGCATTCGCGCTCTCCTACCCGTTGAGCCGGTCGCAGCATGCGCAAATAGTCAGAGAGCTTGAGGCCAGGCGCGCTCTCAGACATGCAGAACTGGAGTTAAAATGAGTACCTCAGACTTCGAGATCCGTCCTGTCGGCACTGCGCGCGAGCGCAGGACCTTCTTGACTTTCCCCTGGCGCATCTACCGCAGCGACCCGCTGTGGGTGCCTCCATTGCTCCCCGAACGGGAAAAAGCTCTCGACCCCAGGTACGGCGTCTTCTTCCGGCGTGGTGGCGAGGCAGAATGTTTCATCGCCTGGCGTGGAAGGAAGCCGGTCGGTACCATCTGTGCGGCAGAAGACAAATTCGCCAATGAGCGACGCCACACTAATGAATGCATATTCGGTTTCTTCGAGTATATTGAGGATTACGCGGTCTTCGAGGCATTGGTGGGCCGGGTCATTTCCTGGGCCAGGCGGCGTGATCTGGATGCGCTCCGTGGGCCGTTTAACCTTGACTACGAAGATAGCTACGGGGTACTGCTCGAGGGGCGCGACCGTCCGCCGGCATTGTTCTGTGGGCATACCCCACCTTATTACCAGGACTTTATGGAACGGTATGGCTTCCTGCCCGCGCGCGGTGACAACCTGGCCTACGAGATAGACGCCAGTGCACCCGGCCTCAAGCGGCTCTCGGCGCTCGCTGAGAGAGTGCGTCAGCGCGGTGGTATCACCGTGCGTGGGGCCGATCTTTCCCGCTGGGACGAGGAAGTGGACCGTGTATACCGTCTGATCAACGTAGCGCTGGCCCATCTGCCCGATCACACCGACTGGCACAGGGAAACGCTGGAGGCTATGCTCCGCCCTTTCCGCGACATCGTTGACCCTGAACTGGTCCTGTTTGCCGAGGTGAACGGGGAGACTGTGGGCTGGCTGCCCGGGATTCCCAACCTGAATGAAGCCCTCATCCATGCCAACGGGTTGCGTTATCCATGGAACTACATCAGCCTGTGGTGGCACATGCGGCGTCAACCGGAGTGCCTGGCGATCAAGAGCGTACTGGTGCCCCCGGCGTATTGGGGGACAGGCGTGGCCGTGCTTCTTTTCGACGAAATGCTCAGGCGTGCAGTCGCCAAAGGATACAAATGGGCCGATCTCTCGCTCACCTCGGATGACAATCCCAATACCCCGATACTGGCTGAGAGGATTGGGGCACGGGTGTATAAGCGGTATCGAGTTTACCGGCTGGATATCGCTTAAGAGGGACATATGCGTGTGCTGATGGTTTCCAAGGCTTGCCTGTTGGGAACCTACCAGCGCAAGCTGGAGGAAATCGCCCGTTTCTCCGACGTGGAGTTGATGGTCGTCGTCCCCCCTGCCTGGCGCGACGGCACGCGCCTGATCCGGCTGGAGCCGGCACACACCAATGGTTACGAGCTGGTGATCGAACCGCTCGTTTTCAACGGCCACTTCCACCTCCATTTCTACCCGCGCCTGGGTCGGCGCCTGCGCTCCTTTTCCCCGCATATAGTGCACATAGACGAGGAGCCGTACAATTTCGCCACTTTTCACGCCATGTGGCTGGCTAAGAAGAACGGCAGCCGTGCCCTCTGGTTTTCCTGGCAGAACCTCAGGCGCCGTTATCCCCCTCCGTTCAGCCTGTTCGAGCAGTACAACCTGCGCCGGGCGGATTATGCGATCGCCGGAAACGCCGGGGCCGTATCCGTCTGGCGAGCGAAAGGGTTCACCGGCCCGATGGTGGTGATACCTCAATTCGGGGTTGACCCGACAATTTTCACACCGGACGCTGACAGGCGGGTTTGCCGTGATGGTGTTTTCTCTATCGGCTATGTGGGACGGCTGGTGCCGGAAAAAGGTGTGGATGTGTTGCTAGAGGCGGTGGCCGGCCTCGAGGGTGAGTGGGAGCTAAGGATCGCGGGCAGTGGACCGGAGCGAGAGCGGCTCACAGCGCTTGCCGCCCGGCTGGGAAGAGCCGGACATGTCCGTTTTGAAGGGGTGTTGCCCTCGCTGCGGTTACCGGACTTCTATCGGGAATTGGATGTGCTGGTATTGCCCTCCCGTTCCCGGCCCAACTGGATCGAGCAGTTCGGCCGGGTTTTGATCGAGGCCATGGCCTGTGGGGTGCCGGTGATCGGTTCCGATTGCGGCGAGATACCCAACGTGATTGGCGAGGCCGGCCTGATCTTTCCCGAGGGGCAGGCACAGGTACTGCGTGAGCAACTCTCGCGGCTGATGTGTGACAGGGCGCTCTGGACAGAACTGTCGCGGCGCGGGCGGGAACGGGTGGAGGCTCGCTTCACCCAGGCACATATAGCAGCGAGCACGGTAGCGGTGTACCGGCAGATGGTCGGTTAGCCCGGCGCCAGCACGCGACCGGCGCGCCGGCCGGTTATGAACCGTCTCCCAGAGCGCCCTGGTTTTCGGCTAGCGCTCAGGATACAGAGCGATGCCCACCGTGCCTGGCCCGGCATGTGTTCCGATCACCGGGCTTACGGTGGTGCGGTAAACCTTTGTCACACCCAACCGCTCTTTCGCCTCCTCTGCCAGGAGGTCGCCTTCCTCAGGGGCATCAATGTCCAGGACCGCCACCTCTGCGGCGCGCTTCCCGCCCAGCCGTTCCTCTGCGATTTCCAGCATGCGGGAGATGGCTTTACGTTTGGTACGTACCTGTGCCAGCGCTTCGACGCGCCCCTCCTCCAGATGCAGGAGAGGCTTGATGTTCAGCGCCGTTCCCAGGAATCGCTTTGCTCCGCCTATACGTCCACCTCGATGTAAGTACTCGAGCGTATCCACGGTGAAAAGGACATGCACCCGGTCGCGCACATCCTCTGCCGCTGCGACGACCTCATCGAGGGAGCGCCCTGCGGCTGCTGCCCGTGCTGCTGCCAGCACCGCGAAACCCAGTCCCATCGAGGTTGAAAGTGAGTCCACGATACGGATGGTAAGTTCTGGGAGCTGTTCCTGAGCGGCCTGGGCATTGGGGATAGTCCCGCTAAGTTTGGAGGAGATAAAGATGCCTACCAGTGCATCAGCTCCGGCTCCCGCCTGCCGGAAAAATTCTATGAACTCCCCCGCAGAGGGCTGAGAGGTGGTGGGGAAGGTCTCAGACGTCCGGAGGCGGCGGTAGAAAGTCGGTGGGTCTATATCCACGCCGTCACGGAACCTCTCATCACCCCATAGCAGCCACAGGGGAATCACCGGAATGTGCAGGCCTGCCAGTGCCTCTTCGGGGATATAAGCTGTACTGTCCGTAACCACCACTATTTTCTGAGCGCTCATCATTACCTCCTGTGGGTTGCCGGGCATTGACGCCATCTGCGGTTGGCGTCAGTTGGCCCTCTGGTGTCGTGGCCGATCACCTGTATACAACGCTGCTACATAAATAAAACACTCAGGTGTGCAGTTGGATACTCACGCAGTTTTACGTGACCGGCACTTCCAGATTCCCCTCACAGGCACTTCCTGGGATGCGGAACTTCCCTGTGCAGGCTCCCGGCGATTGTTTCCGAAGTGCCGGTCACGTTAAGGCACTGCAGGACGACTGCTTGCAGTTGTCCTGCGATCTCGTGCAAAAAAGCGGCTGGCACCGGGTGTCCGTCACTTTTTTGCGCGAGAAGAGAGCGAGAGCAGGCTATGGCTGGCCGTGGCGACGAGTTGTAGGGCAACTGCTCGCAGTTGCCCTACATTGTGGCCGGTCGTGCG
>DAOTYA010000110.1:0-2403 GCA_034435075.1 Anaerolineae bacterium | reverse complement strand
GATTTACCCCTACCCACGCCTGAACTTCGATGCCGTCGGCCCTCCTGCACCTCGCACCTACCGCGCCGTGGTCATTCAGAACGCCTACGTGCAACTGCTCATTGTGCCCGAATTGGGCGGGCGTATCCTGCGCTGGACCGACCGCACAACCGGTCGCCAGCTCCTCTATAACAACCCGGTCATCAAGCCAACACGTTGGGGTTATCGTGGCTGGTGGCTGGCCATCGGTGGGATAGAGTGGGCCTTCCCGACCGAAGAGCATGGCCTGAACGAGTACCGCCCGTGGGAGTATCAGCTTCTGCGGAACGGCGTGCGCGTGTGGGATACGGATGATCGTACCGGGCTGGTTGTCGAAATCAGGATCACGCTTGATGCAGAGCATAGTTACTTCACGCTTACCCCGCGCGTCACCAACCCGGGTGACTCCCCACAGGCATACCAGTTCTGGGCCAACGCGATGCTTGTACTCTCGGACGTCAACGCTCCCTCGCCAGACCTGACTTTCATCCTGCCTGATGATGCCGTGACGGTACACTCAACCGGAGACAGCAGCCTGCCTGGGCCAGGGGGTCAGATGAGCTGGCCGCTTCACAACGGGCGTGACTTCAGCCGCTACCGTGAGTGGCGACAGTACCTGGGCATCTTTTCCAACCCTGCACAGGCTGATTTCGTCGGAGCGTATGACCTGGGTAGCGACCAGGGTGTGGTGCGCATCTTTCCCCACACGCTTGCTACAGGCGTCAAGCTTTTTTGCCTGGGAGACCTGCCTTCCAACCTCTGGACAGATGATAACAGCCGTTATTTTGAGTTATGGGGCGGGCTGACACCCTCCTTCTGGTCCTACTATACGCTCGAGGCTGGTACGACGGTTTCGTGGACAGAGTGGTGGTATCCCATAAGCGGCACAGGTGGGTACAACTGGGCCAATCAAGAGGCCGCTATCCGTTTGCTACCCACAGGCGACTCCGCTGAGATCGCCGTGGCGGCGACGCGGGCGCTCAACGCCACGGTTGTGTTGCTGCGAGACGGCATCGAGGTACAGCGATGGGAAGCCTTCATCACGCCAGGCTCGCCTTTCCATGCTACGGGCGGTCCGGCAGCCGGCAGCGACTGGAGCGTTCAGGTATTTGTGGAGGAAGTACTGATTGCACAATCAAGGCCATAGCAGTCCTGACAACCGCCCCATGCCAAGTGCCTATCCGATGCATCCCTATGCGTCGGCATAAAAGCGGCATAGGGATGCCGCTTGAGTGCCCAAGGTGACTGTCACCTCTGACCCTTCAAAACGGGGAAGTGCGGTTGTAGTATTATTGCACGGGGTCGAAATTTTGCGTTCACTCCACCCGCCATACATGCACCACCGGCTTGCCGCCGTCGGCGTACAGCTCAAGCACGTACAGCCGCCCGTTGACGCGGTCGAAAGTCGCGTCGCCGATGCGATGACGGCGCTGAGCGCCCCAGCCGACCTCGAACTCATCCCACTCCGGCGGGTTAAGGTAGAGATAATCGTCCACGTCTATCACGGCGTAGGGTTGCGGCTGCCAGGATTCCAGCGCGCCGGCGGCGACCTGCGCCAGCTGCGCCGGATCGTAGAGGATGAATTGGGCGTCGAAGCGGGTGCTCCACCAGCCCCGCGCGCTGACACAATCCACACCTTCTTCACAGCAGTGGACCAGGTCCGTCTCTGGACATTCTGTCCCATCGGCCAGACGACAGGGATAGAAATCTCCGATCACGGCCAGATCTACACAGGGAGATAAGGGGTTGGTGGGATGGATGTAGCCGTACCAGTACTTGATGCCGCTACCCTTGGTGCCCGCAAAGAGCACCGCTGACTTGCCCGATGGGGTCGTGAGCCACGCGCCGCCTTCCCAGGCATCCGCATGTTGGTAAGTGTCCAGGCAGTGCGTCACGACATCGGTGACCATAGCGCTTTCGTAGAGCAGCAAAGCGGTCTCGGCCAGGTGGGTGCCGGATATGGGCGCCACGCCACCTGTCAACCACGGCCGGTAGGCCAGCAGCGCCGGCCCCATGCCGCCCAGTCCGCCAGGGCTGAACCGGCCGGTGGCCAGGTAGCGGCCCTGTGCGTGCGTGTCGGCCCACGCCGCCGGGATCTCGAACATATAGCCGTTGGCGCTGTTGGGATTCCGGTCGCCGATGAACCACTCGCCCTGAAAGTCGGGATTTTCCAGATCGGGATCGAACCACCCCTGCGAGGGTAAATAATCCTCCAGTTGCTGTAGATGCCGCCCCCAGGTGATATGGATTTTCGGGCCGGTGTCCGGATGGTTCAGATATTCCAATCCCACTTTGGGGATCTCCTCCAGGCTGGTAAAGTGACCGGCGGCGGGATTGTGGAAACCCTGCACGAAGGTAGCGACGGGCAAATCCTCCACGTTCCGC
>DAOTYA010000109.1:0-8787 GCA_034435075.1 Anaerolineae bacterium | reverse complement strand
GGTCTCCCAACCACTGGTGACGTACAATCCATTGGAGGAGCCCTTCGTGCCGGGCGATGGTCAGGGAGAGGTCGCAGAGGTGTGGGGAATCGGGACAGGCAAGATACTGACTCATGGCAATTCCTCCTTCAAACAGAGATAGGAAGGTAACTGATGGAACATATAGCAGTAATCGCCGTTCAGGAAAAGTCCAGGGTGTACCTTCCAGTGGGCGGGATCTGCTGGCCGCGTGGGGTTGGCAACTCCCCAACTGGGGTTGCTCTTACCTCCATGATTTGCTGCGCAAGCTGGCACTGAACGCATCTTGTGGCTACGAGGGGATACCAAAAAGGGGGCTGCCCCAACTTAATTTGTCGGGGCAGCCCGCCGCCTCCTTTTGGTGAGGTAACGAGGAAGTTATTACTCAGAGCGAGACTGAGGGAGGCATCCTGCGCTCACGCCAGCGGAGCGACCTCAGGCGAATTATTCCGCAGCGTAATTACCTGCCCGGCTGCCTGCCGCCGTGTGCCGATTGGAGAGCAACCTTTACGGGCGCCTGCGCCGACGGGGTAGGCAGTTACTTCTTAGCTCAAATTTCCCCACACAGACGAAGCAGACGCTCCCAGCGGCGGTCCACCTCGGCCTGCAGCTCGTCAATCAGGTGCCGGTTTTCCGGCCGAAACAGGTGACGGAAGCGTCCCTGTCGCTTTAACCACTCCTCTACTGGCAATTTCTCCTTCGGCTTGTAGGTCAGCCTCCACTGGCCGTTCTCCACCTCATACAATGGCCAGTAGCAGGTGTCCACTGCCAGTTGGGTGAGCTCGATTGTCTCATCAGTATTATGGCGCCAGCCACGGTTGCAGGAAGAGAGCACGTTCATGAAGGCGGCTCCCCCACAATCAACCGCCTTGCGCGTTTTCTGCATCAGATCCCGCCACTGACTGGGTGCGGCCTGAGCGACGTAGGGGATGTCATGGGCTGCCATAATCGCAGTGAGGTCCTTACGCATCTGCTGTTTGCCGGGTACGACTTTGCCGGCTGGCGAGGTAGTGGTATGGGCTCCCAGTGGGGTGGCGCTGGAGCGCTGGATGCCGGTGTTCATATAAGCCTCATTGTTGTAGCAGACATAGAGGAACTGGTGTCCACGCTCGGCTGCGCCGGAGAGGGCCTGGAAGCCAATGTCATAAGTGCCGCCATCACCGCCGAAGGCGATGAATTTCACCCCCTGTTCGGGGAGCTTACCCTGCCGTACCAGGCTGCGATACGCTGCCTCGATCCCGGCGATGGTGGCAGCGGCATTCTCGAAAGCGTTATGCATCCAGGGCACCCGCCAGGCTGTATAAGGGTAGATTGTGGTGGCCACTTCCAGGCAGCCGGTGGCATTGGCGACAACCACCGGATCATCAATCGCGGCCAGCATCTGCCGCACGATAATCGAGGCGCCGCAACCCGCGCAAAGGCGATGCCCTGGCGAGAGACGATCGGGCCGTTTAGCAAGTTCTTTGGGGATCAGTCTGGTTGCCATGATGTTACTCCCGTACACTCAGATAGGTCACCATGCGCTCCACCCGTCCGCTTTCGGCCGTGCGGAGCATGTCACGGTAGACGGATTCGATCTCGCGGGGCAGGATATCCCGCCCGCCCAGGCCAAAGACATAATCGGCCATCGGTATGTGAACGCCGCAGAGCGAGAGGGCGGCCGCCAGTTCCAGGAACAACGGGCCGGCATTGTGCATCGCTCCGAACGAAATGGAACGATCCATCACCGCTATAGCTTTGAGATGCTTCAGCGCCTCCGCCAGCTCCCGCGCCGGGAAAGGACGGAAGACGCGCGGCTTCAATAACCCTACCTTCAGCCCCTCTTCCCTCAACCGGTCCACGACCACTTTGGCGGTGCCAGCCGTAGAGTTGGTCACAACCACAGCCACTTCAGCATCATCCAAACGGTAGGTTTCGAACAGGCCATAGTTACGGTTGAACTTCCGGTTAAATTCCTCAGCGACAGCCAGGATGACCTCCGTGGCATTCTCCATGGCCTGTACCTGTTGACGTTTATGCTCGTAGTAATAGTCGTAGAAGTCAAGCGGCCCGAAGGTCTTGGGGTGTTCTATATCAAGCAATGGCCACCGCGGCTTGTATGTTCCGACAAACTCTTTCACTGCCTCATCATCGAAGATCTCCACCCGTTCCATGCCGTGGCTGGTGACGAAGCCGTCCTGACATACCACCACAGGCAGAAGCACATCCGGGTGTTCGCCGATGCGCACGGCCTGGATGATGTTATCATAGGCCTCCTGGCCGTTCTCAGAGAAGAGGACGATCCAGCCACTGTCTCGCATACCCATCACATCCGAATGGTCACAGTGGATATTGATAGGAGCAGAGAGGGCACGGTTGACCAGGCTCATCACGATGGGGCAACGGTAGGAGGCGGCGATATAGACTATTTCCCACATCAGTGCAAGTCCCTGAGAGGAGGTCGCGGTCATCACCCGGGCGCCTGCTGCTGAGGCGCCCACACAGGCGCTCATAGCGCTATGCTCGCTTTCCACGCAGATGAATTCCGTGTCCACCAGCCCATCGGCCACATACTCGGCGAAGAATTCCACCGTCTCTGTCTGGGGGGTGATGGGGTAGGCAGCCACCACATCAGGGTTAATCTGGCGCATGGCCATAGCAACTGCGTTATCTCCCGTTAACGCCTCAAATCTGCTCATTTCAGTGCTCCTCAACTTTACCTTCCTCGACGATGCAGATACACAGGCGAGCGTCGTCCCGTGCCAGTTTGGTGCCGGCGTTGCGGATGACCTTTTCGTTCACCGGACAGACCCGGGCGCAGATGCCACAACCTTTACAATGATCAAGATCGAAGCCCACCATTTTCTCGTTCTCAGCATCCACCAGAATGCTGGAGTCAGGACAGAACAGCCAGCACTGGAAGCAGTGAATACATTCTGCCTCTCCTCGCACAGGGCGGAAGGCACGCCAGCCGCCGGTACGATATTCGACGGCGTTGCCCGCTTCCAGGATCATGCCGGCAATCGGAATTTCTTTCCAACCCTTTAGTTGCGCCATAGTTCTCCTACCCTTCTTTGATTTCCTCTGCTGCACGACGCAGCGCCCGGACATTGGCCTCGACCATTTCCTGGGTGATTCTTTTGCCAAACCAGGCGCGTAGCTGTTCGGACAGCTCTTCGACATCGAACAATCCCGTAGCCCGCGCGAATGCGCCCAGCATGGGTGTGTTCGTAATTTCCCGTCCCATCTCCTCGATGGCAATGTGACTGGCATCCACAGTGAAGACTTTGCCGGTCTTGAATCCGGTCATCCGGCGCACCTCAGCGGGGCTCATACTGGTGTTTACCAGCAGGATACCGTCCTCCTTGAGGCCCTCGGTTACCGGCACAGTCCCCAGGAGGGTGGGGTCCAGCACCAACACAACGTCTGGTTCCTCAATCTGAGAGTGAATGGTGATAGGTTGGGGACTCAGGCGGGTGTAGGCACGGATCGGGGCCCCCATACGTTCCGGTCCATAGTCCGGGAAGGCCTGAAAGTACTGGCCGGCGACCATTGCCGTCTCGGCCAGCAGCTTGCCGGCAGTGACGACTCCCTGCCCTCCCCGACCATGCCAGCGGATCTCGGTCAACTCTCTCATAGTTCTATCTCCTTGGAAAGAAGTGATATTGTTGGGTTTTCGGCGGCCTTATGGAGGGCCGTCGGAGTGCACAAAATCGTAGACCTGGCAGTTCCGGGCGTTTATTTTGCCACAAAAGTGTGTATAAGTCAATGTGCCATCAGGACGCAGTCTGGAGACCGGCCCGGCTGTGCCGACTTACGGCAACGAGGTTAGGATCACCGGGATGTGGCATCCTGCCGTCCCGTCACGGGCTCTAACCGGATCGCATCGTTGGTAAGGCGCTCCCCGAATGCGGTGTAAGCGGGCAGGCGCGTACCGTCCACAAGCCGATACCAGCCAACGAGCAGGTATATCCTGCCGGACGGCTCACGTGCTATAAATACCGGGTGTGGGTCAGACAGCCTGTCCCCCGGCAACCAGAAGGATGTGGGGTAATCATTGTGGAGAGGTGGGCCATCACCCTGTCCCAGAAGCGTGCCGTCCTCATCCAGCAGGTGCACGAACACAGTGTAATCCTTTTCCATGTCAGCCAGCGCATGCCAGTAGAGTGTGAGCGTCAGCGTTTGACCGGCCGAGAGCGGGTAACCGTCCAGTCTGTAACCCTCAAGTTCTGCCACGTTGCCAATCCTGTAGGGATGCGTAAGCGGGTTTATATCGGCTCTCTGCTTCTGTGGCAGCACTCTCAGCGCTGCTCCCGTGGAGACCTCACCTAACAATTGCTGACCTTTCAGCACACTGATCGCCACACGACACATAGCCGGCCCGTCGGCATGCACCTGAACGTGATAAACGTCGCGTACAACGTCGCCGGCGCGCCACAGGTCCGGCGGATAAACCTCGCCGGCAGGGGTGGTGTCCCTCTGTCCCGCCAGGCGCCCACCCAGGGTCCACAATCGCACCACAGCCCGCAGGTCCACGGGTGGAGGGGAGAGAGCCTCCCAATAGAGGACCACCGAGGCTGTTTCCCCGGCCCGGACCTGTTCGGGTTCGACGCTGACACCCAACAGACGTACCGGCCCAAAGATAGCGTTATCGAAAACCTCCCGGGCAGGGACGGTCTCGGGTGAGGCGAGCAACGGCCAGGCGTACCTGGCCGCGATCCACAGCGGGGTGGCAATGCTCAACGTAAGCAGACCGGCGATAATGGCGAGGGAAGTGCCACGCATTACCCTTCCGGGCAGTATGTTCGCCCAGCCGAACTCCAGCAGAGAGGCGAGGATTGCTATGCCGGGGAATAACAGCCTTCCCTCTGCCGAAGGTGTGGTCCTCATATAGTGTACCAGGCTGGCGAAGAGGAGCAGGAAGGATGCTCCTGCGATCAACAGCCCATCTGCGTTCTTCAGTGCGATGCCATGCGGGCGCATGATGGCGGGCATCAACCTTACCCAGCCCAGGACCGCAAGTAAAGCCAGGGCGGTCAGCATCCAGAAAACAGGCCTGGGGAACAGCCCATCGTAGGGTGACCAGAATGATGTGGCCACGTGGCCGAACTGTGTCAGAAGCTCTGCCGGCCCGATATGATGCACACCGATATCCAGCAACCACACGCGCCAGGCAAGCGGGTCACCGTAGAGCAACCAGTTGCGGCCGTACCACCATCCCCCGATCAAAACCGCCGGGACGAAGAGCGTCACTCCCCGTGCCAGCAGCGCCCTCCCATTCCGATCGCGCCACCATCTCAGCAGGAGAGCCATTCCCATCGGCATCACCATCACCAGCGCACTCACCTTGCTGAGTAACGTCAGCCCCAAGACACACCCTGTGAGAAAAAGCTTTCCACTGTTCAGCCCGTGCTCCTGCGCTATCCTTACAGCAAGCCAGAGGGACAATGTGCTCAGACATGCAGCACAGGCATCGTTGTTAACTACACTGCTGATGTAGATGAAATGGGGATTGAAGGCCACAACGGCGGCCGCAACCGGCACCAGTCTGGGCTGCTGTGGCAATAACCGGCCGGCCAGCAGGTGGGTGCCAATCACGGTGGCGACTCCCCACAGGACGGTCAGCAGGCGGACGATATGGATGGTCAATACCGTACCCCGATAGGGGAACTTCTCGTAGTGAGTGTGAATGAAGACGTTCGGAGAACGGGACAGGGAGCCGGGAGTCACGGCAGGATGGGCCACATTGAAGCGGACAAAGGCAGGGAAATCCCGGGTGTCCCACAGGGCAGCCAGTGGTGCGGCCAGCAAGTAGTATAAGGGGGGCTGTCCTGCCTCGCGTAACCACATGTCCTTGCCCCCGGTGGGCTGGATCGGCAGCTTGTGTTGTGTGGCGAGGAAGCGCACAAAAGAAAAGTGCCACAGTTCGTCAGGTGCCTCGAAGAGGGGGACAGCCAGACTGTAAGCGACGCCCAGAGCTGAGAAGAGAAGCACAATAATAAGCAAGGCCGCCCGGTTGGAAGCGGTCTTCATCCTCCTGCCTCGCGGAAAAGTTCAGCCCTGTGATAACGGCTGACCACCTCGCGCAGAGGTTTGCTGAATTGGGGGATCTTCACCAGGCCCCACTTGTGGAGCAGGAACTTGAGGAGCGTCCACAGTGTGGCAAAGCCGTAGACAACACTGCGGCGAAAATTAACCGACGAGGCCTCCTCGAAGTAGCGGGTTGGCACCCCGATTTCGCCGATACGAAACCCAAAGGCCACTGCCTGGGCGATCACCTCACTGTCGAAGACAAAGTCATCGGAGTTGAGCAGGAAAGGGATGGTTTCCAGCATCTCACGGCGGTAGGCACGGAAGCCGGTGTGAGCCTCAGAGAGGTGCAGGCCCAGCACCAGATTCTCACACAGAGTGAGGAAGCGGTTGGCGATGATCTTATAGAGCGGCATACCGCCGGCTCTTACCTGCCCACCCAGGAAACGCGAGCCTAACATCATATCGGCCTCGCCGCGCTGAATGGGCGCGATCAACGCCGGCACAAGCGTGGAGTCATACTGATAGTCAGGATGAAGCATGACCACGATGTCAGCCCCTTCCTTCAGCGCTTCCAGATAACAGGTCTTCTGGTTGCCACCGTACCCCTTATTCTGGATATGCACAACGGTCTTCAATCCCAGGCGTCGTGCGATCTCGACTGTTTCGTCCTGACTGACATCGTCCACCAGGATAATCTTATCCACCACGTCCGCCGGCAGGTCGCGGTAGGTGCGCTCAAGTGTCTTTGCCGCGTTGTAGGCGGGCATCACAACGATGACGCGTTCTTTAACCACCGCTTCATCCACTCCCCTGATCGGTCAACGGACGCTGAAAATCCGCCGGGGGGCAGGTATCCGCTTTATCCTTCTCTGCCACGGGGTCGCCGAAGAGGTAGTGCGCCAGCGCGTACGCCATGATCGCCACTCCTGTCGGCAACACTTCCTCGTCTATGTTGAACCGCGGGCTGTGGTGTGGCCAGACTTCCGCCCCGGCACTGGCCGAGCCGAGGAAGATATAGCAACCGGGCACCTGTTCCAGAAAGAAAGCAGCGTCCTCACTGCCCATCGTCCGCAACCCGAAGATGACATTACCTGGTCCAACCACTGCGCAGGCTGCAGCGCGCACCACTTCCACCACTCGCTCATCGTTGATGAGTGCCGGAGTAAGCGGGGTCAGCTCAAGGCTGGCCTCCACGCCGTAAGCCTGGGCCATCCCGGCGACGAGCTCCTGCAAACGCCGGCGGGCCAGTGACTGTACCTGGGGATTGTAAGCGCGAATGGTGCCGCCAAGTTCGACCTGCGCCGGGATAACATTGAAGGCGTCGCCACCGTGCAGCGAGCCGACCGAGACAACCGCAGCCTCCAGAGGGTTGATGTTACGGCTGACAATAGTCTGGAGAGCGGTGATGAGATTGGCTGCCACAACCACAGGATCGTTTGCCTGATGCGGCAAAGCGCCGTGGCCTCCCACTCCGTTGATCTGGCAGGTCCACTTGTCGGCTGCTGCCATAACTGCTCCGGCCGTGACGCTTACCAGTCCCACCGGCATGTCGTTCCAGACATGGGCGGCCAGGACAACATCAGGGCGCGGGTTCTCCAGCACACCCGCCTCGATCATCAGGCGTGCCCCATCCAGACCCTCCTCTCCTGGCTGGAAGACCAGTTTGAGCGTGCCGGCCATCCTGTCCCGGTAGCGTGCCATAACGGTGGCAACGCCCAGGCCTATCGCCATATGAGCGTCGTGGCCGCAGGCATGCATCACTCCCGGGTGGCGCGAAGCGTAATCCACGGCATTTTCCTCGGTAATGGGCAGCGCGTCCATGTCAAAGCGAGCCATTACCACCGGTCCCGGCCGCGTGCCCTCGAGCAACCCAACCACTCCGGTCTTGGCTACTTCTGTGTGCACCAGGTAGCCCAGAGCGTGGAGCAGGTCGGCGATAACGGCGGCCGAGCGGTATTCCTTCAGCCCCAGCTCCGGGTAAGCGTGGAAGTCACGCCGCCACGCGACCAGTTGAGGGCGCAGTTTTTCTGCCTCGGCTTTGAGGTCAATGTTTTCGAGCATTTCAGGAATGTGCCTTGTTTGCCTGAACGGGCAATGCGGCCAACGGACTATCATGCCCTGTGACGTGGCTATCTGGCGAGGACGAATTTAAGAAGTTGTACAATCCGCCCAATGGGTGGCCTGACATCATCTTTCTACAGGCTTTATTATTCGCATAACTGATTCTGAGGCGCAAGGCTCTGGCAAATCTCTTGACTATGCGCCGCGTGGATCACAATCCACGCGGGCCGGGTGCCGGCCGCCGATCGACGCCGCCGGATTGTGATCCGGCGGGCACGTTAGGCGGGCACATCAGGCGGGCACGTCAGGCCCGGGTGCTGGCCGCCGACCGCCGGACTATGCGCCGCGTGGATCACAATCCACGCGGGCCGGGTGCCGGCCGCCACCGAGATTGTGATCCGGCGGGCACATCAGGCGGGCACGTCAGGCGGGCACGTCAGGCGGGCACGTCTGGCGGGCACGTCTGGCCCGGGTGCTGGCCGCCGACCGCCGGACTATGCGCCGCGTGGATCACAATCCGCGCGGGCCGGGTGCTGGCCGCCGGGACTATGCGCCGCGTGGATCACAATCCACGCGGGCCGGGTGCCGGCCGCCGACCGACGCCGCCGGATTGGCACATCAGGCGGGCACGTCAGGCCCGGGTGCTGGCCGCCGGGACTATGCGCCGCGTGGATCACAATCCACGCGGGCCGGGTG
>DAOTYA010000108.1:0-2080 GCA_034435075.1 Anaerolineae bacterium | reverse complement strand
GGGTGTGCCGCCTTAAACTGTGCTTCCCGCATACACAGAAAGAGCTGCACAAACAGCCGCCCCAACGCCAGCACCTTGCGGATCAATTCCACCTCAAACGCAGCGAAGGTGAGGGCCTGGCAACTCAAGACCCAGGCGATCAATGCGCCCACGTCCTGGGTGATCCGGGTTTTTATCTCCTCCACCTTTGGGGGTGCAACAACCTCGCCGGTAACTTCCGTCGGGGAAATGATGGCTCCTGTAACATTTTAGATGATGTAACACGGGCGGTTGACAACTGTGGTGGAGATAGTATAATATCATACGTGCCCCGGTGGCGGAATAGGCATACGCAGCAGGTTGAGGGCCTGTGCCGCAAGGCGTGCTGGTTCAAATCCAGTCCGGGGCATTACTTTACACCTGTGTGGTTCATTTGAAACCTGCTGCCTGATCAGACCGCAGAGCCCGGGTGAAAGTATCTTGCTCTGCGGTGAGCTACATTTGACCGCACAGGTGTATTTTTATCTGAGGCAACTGTTCAGGCGCTTCGCGCTGGTCGGCGCAGACTACTGCGGCCCGAAAAGGTGTACAGGCGAGGCCTGCCTTACCCCTGCACTAACCCTGAATAGTTACTATCCTGGTTTACGAAGTGTGGCGCAAACAAAACCATCTTACTGGGGAGCAGATAGTGTGTAACTCCATTCAAACAGGAGAGTATAAAAGACAGAGAGCCTGGGACCGTCATCTGGCTTATGCAATCTCTATGGTCGGAAGCCCACCCGTACTGGCCACTACTGTGATAGGACTTACCGCCTCGACTATAGCCACGCTGAAGGCATGGATGTGGGCGAGCGTTTATGTGCTTCTGGCAATCTTCACCCCCCTGTTAAATGTGTTCCTGCTGGTGCGTCGGGGGAGAGTTACTGATATAGACGTATGCCTCAGAGAGCAGAGGATCAGGCCACTGATATTCTCTATCATCTGTTCTACCCTGGCCTGGATTGGCCTGAGGCTCGGCCGCGCGCCGCGTGAACTGCAGATCATTGCCGGGGCAGTGTCGCTGCAGACGGCCATTGTGCTGGCCATCACTCTGCGTTGGAAGATCAGTATGCACTGCGCAGCCGCCGCAGGAGCGGCGACTGTGCTGTGGTCGCTGATGGGCACGCCGGTGCCTATGATGGTCGGCGTGCCTATTATCGCCTGGTCACGTATCAGGCTGCGTCGCCACACTTTGGGCCAGACGGTAGCTGGCTCGCTGCTGGGCATATCCGTTTTTCTGCCCATGCTCGCACTGGTTCAGTAACGGACGGCCAGCCTCCCCATCGGTCAACCAGCGCAGAGAGGGCGTGGAAGAACCGGACCGGCCCGGCAACTGAAGGGGCAGGTCTCAGCGCTGGTAGACCCCTCGGGCGTGGGCAAGAGCGGCCTCCCCAACGCAAATCCAGCCGGGGCTGCGGCTGGCGATCCGGGAGGCGAGCCAGGCCACCGGCGAGGGCCGCCATACCACCGCCGTCCGCCAACTCTTCCCCCTGGACCGGGGCGGCCGGGTTGCCGACACACCCGACATTCGCGCCCTGGCCCTTTGACGTGGACCTGGAGGAACTGGATGCCTGTTTTCCGGACATCATGCCCCTCGTGGCCGACTGTCGTTTCTCCAACTGCACCCACACCGTAGAGCCGGGGCGGCGGTCACCGTGGCGGTGGAGGCGGGAAAGGAGCCCCATTCCCAATCGTCTCATTCACGAAACGAGTCCCTATCTGCGCCAGCACGCCGAAAATCCGGTGGACTGGTACCCCTGGGGGGAGGAGGCACTGGAGAAGGCCCGGCGGGAGGATAAGCCTATCTTCCTCAGCATCGGCTACGCTGCCTGCCACTGGTGCCACGTCATGGCCCACGAGTCCTTTGAGGACCCCCAGACCGCCGCCATTCTCAACGAGCACTTCGTCCCCGTCAAGGTGGACCGCGAGGAGCGCCCCGACCTGGATGCCATCTACATCCAGGCCGTCCAGATGCTCACGGGGAGCGCGGGCTGGCCCCTCTCCGTCTTCCTGACCCCGGACGGGCGCCCCTTCTTCGGCGGCACCTACTTCCCGCCCGTCC
>DAOTYA010000107.1:0-12601 GCA_034435075.1 Anaerolineae bacterium | reverse complement strand
GCCCTTACGTGCTCCTTGCAGGCATCCGTGCTGTCTTGATCACTGCTGCTACCCTCGCATTCGCCGGAAAGCATCCATTCCCAAGACCGAGGGAGACATGTGGGTAATCACCAGTAACATCAGGTTTGACACCTGCGTTGACTTATGATATAGTGTATCAGCAACCATTCACGCCGATTGAAATCGTCCTCCCTGGGCACTTTGTGCCAGTTGTCGGCCTCCGCCGATAAACCTTATGTGCGCATCCGAGAGACCTGGTCGGCGAAGGCCGACCATTGGCTGCAGGCCCAAGAGGGGTGACTTCAGTCAGCGCATAGTTACGTGTATCAGGGTTTTGCTCAAGTCCTTGCCGACGTGCCAAACTGACAAGGCGAAAACGCACCTGCCCCATTGGTTCGGTGCGCTATTCAGGCTTCAATACATGTTCCAGAGGAGCAGCGGATGGCAAAATCGCGTGGGGAACTCATAGTGGAACGCCTGCGTAACTTCCAGGCCAGCACAGCAGATATTGAGGCTTCTGCAGTCGTAAGCGTTGACGGATTGATCATCGCGTCGGCCCTGCCGGCAAACGTGGAAGAGGACAGGGTCTCGGCCATGTCGGCGGCGATGATCTCACTGGGCGAACGTATCGCTGGCGAACTGAGACGTGGCATGCTCGAACAGGTGTACATCAGAGGCAAGAATGGCTACGTCATATTGATGGCTGTGGGCGAGGAAGCAGTGCTCACGGTGTTGGCCAGAGAAAGTGCCAAACTGGGGCTGGTATTCCTGGACATGCGAAGAGTAGTGGAGGACCTGGAAGCTCTGCTCTAGCTATAAGGCTGGATTTCATATGAGGGAGGGTCACCCCTGTGTGGCCCTCCCTAATATTTTGGGCGGCGGAAGAGATGCGTAAGTATATATTCTGTACCGGCGGTGTGATCAGCAGCGTTGGGAAAGGGGTTACAGCGGCCTCAGTTGGCTGCATCCTCAAAGCGCGTGGCATCCGCGTCTCTATACAGAAACTCGACCCCTACATCAATGTGGACCCGGGCACAATGTCCCCTTATCAGCACGGGGAAGTGTTCGTCACCGACGATGGAGCCGAAACTGACCTGGACCTGGGCCACTACGAGCGTTTCATTGACGAAAACCTCACTCAGGACAGCAACGTCACGACCGGACAGGTGTATGCCGAGGTGATCAGCAGGGAGAGGCGTGGCGACTTTCTGGGAGGTACCATCCAGGTAATTCCTCATATCACCAACGAGATCAAACGGCGTATCGCGCTGGTTGGCGAGCGCACCGGAGCTGATGTGGTGATCATTGAGGTGGGCGGCACAGTCGGCGACATAGAGGGATTGCCGTTCCTTGAGGCACTGCGCCAGGTGAGACGTGATGTGGGCATCGGTAACACCCTGTACATCCACATCACTTTCCTGCCCTATGTGGGCGCCACCGGCGAGCTGAAGACGAAACCCACCCAGCATAGTGTGCGCGAGCTGAGATCAATCGGCATTCAGCCCGATGTGATCGTAGCCCGTGCAGATTACCCCGTAGATGAGAGCCTGTGTGAAAAAATCGCGCTCTTCTGTGATGTGGAGAGGCGTGCCGTCATCCCCCTGGTCACCACGCCGCTCTTATACGAAATCCCCCTGTTGCTGGAGGACACAGGTCTGGGAGATTTTATCGTCGAGCGGTTGGGATTGGAAGCGCGCCCGCCCGATCTTGATGAATGGCGTCAGCTTGTGGGACGTATCCGTGCTCCCAAAGCCACACTCCCGGTGGCTATTGTGGGCAAATACGTAGAACTCCACGATGCATACATCAGTGTGCGGGAAGCACTAAACCACGCAGCCTGGGCAAATGGCTGGGATATAAACCTGCGTTACATCAGCTCCGAGCTGTTGGAGCGCGGACGGGGGTGGGATGAGCTGGAAAACGTGGCCGGTGTGGTCGTCCCGGGAGGCTTCGGGGAACGTGGCATCGAGGGGAAAATCGCCACAGCGCGCTGGGCACGCGAGAACCGGGTGCCGTATCTCGGACTATGCCTGGGCCTTCAGGTAATGATCATTGAGCTGGCCCGCCACGCACTTGGGAGCGATGAACCTAACAGCACCGAATTCAACCCCCATACCAGATACCCTGTGATAGACCTGATGCCTGACCAGCGTACTATAGTGGATATGGGTGGCACAATGCGCCTGGGAGCATACCCCTGTCAACTGGTGGCCGGCACCAAAGCCGCTCTGGCTTATGGCACGTCATACACCGAAGAGCGACATCGCCATCGTTTCGAGGTCAAGAACGCTTACCGTGGGCTTCTGGAAGAAGCGGGGCTGATCTTCAGCGGCCTCTCGCCCGACGGCCGGCTGATCGAGATCGCCGAACTGGCCGATCATCCCTTTATGCTGGGCTGTCAGTTCCATCCTGAGTTTAAATCCCGCCCTACCCGTCCTCACCCCCTGTTCCAGGCCTTCGTCAATGCAGCGATAAACAGATGGAACGGTAGTCGGACTTAGTGCCTATCCGAAAAACGTAACCGACGCATCCCTATGCGTCGGTATAAGCGGCATAGGGATGCCGCTTGTACGGTTTTTCGGATATGCTCTTAGACCATTTCCCTGGCCTCAGATAAAGCTGGGAATCTGGCCTTCAGGCGGAAAATCCGGCTGAAGCCTCTACTCCGGCGAAATTATTGAGGCTTTAGCCGGTTTTAACCAGAAACTTATCAGTCTTCCGGTGGCTAAAGCCTCCACTCCGACAGGCTGCAGCAAAAAGACCATCGCCCCGGTACGTGCTGCCGAAGCCGGGCCACTTACCCCTCGCAAGCACAAGGTTGCGATTGCTGGCTGAGCAACAAGAAATTACCGGACGACGGAGGAGAGGCCGCTGATCATTGCTACGCCCCGGTGGGGCAGGAGATCACCGTAGACAGTCAGGAATAGCGTGCGGTCGTTGCACTCTGATGTTCCCCGGATTGTGGCCTGGCTGCGATAAAAGCAAGCGCAGGCAGCACCGTCTGAGGCGGGCCACCACAGCCACCGCCTCCGCCGTCACAGAAGCGGCGCCGATCGTGATTCGCCAGCGGGTCTTCACCTGCCGGTAACCGCACTCCTGGCAGACCGGTGGTTCTCCGTTAACACTCGATCAGCTCTCGTGGCGAGGTGGTCAGCCACTCACAGCCCGCCCCCTGTACGACGACAGTGTCCTCCAGCTTGACCATCATCCCTCGTTCCGGGGCGCTGACCTCGATCTCTACCGCCAGCACCATACCGGCCTCGAGCACGGTCCCGTCACGGGGCCAGAGCACGGGCGGCTCATCCACTTCCAGGCCCACCCCGTGGCCGACAAAGCCCGGCAGCATCAGGCTGCCGGGGGCAAAGAATGGGGGCGCGCCCAGGGCAACAATTGCGTCGGCGATCCGGTAAGCCTCAGCGACCGGCAGGCCTGGGCGCAGGGCCTGACACACAGCTTCCTCCACAGCACGCGCGACCTCGAAAAGCGCGCGTTGTTCTGCATCTGCCCTTCCCACAACGAAAGTGCGCGATTCATCGGCGGTATAACCCTGCCAGGTCGAGCCGATGTCTACGACCACCAGGTCACCCGGCGCAAGCACCCGCTGTGAGGGGCCGTAAGGCATGGCCGGACTCAAACCTGCGCCGGTGACCACCAGCCCATGCCCGCCGCGCACGGTCAGGTGCTCTCCGCTCATCAAAAGTATCCCTCCACCACGGGCGCCGGGGTCACGCAAGGGCTGGAACCCTTCGTGGCCGGCGCGCCGTATTGCTGCCTCTACCTCTGCGGCAAGTTCCAGCTCACTTATACCGGCTGCGATTGCCCGACGGGCCGCTTCCTGCCCCAGGTCTGCCACCCTGGCAGCCTGGCGTGAGACGGCGATTTCCTCCGCTTCTTTGACCATGCGCTGGGCGAGCACCAGTGGCGATATATCTGTCACCGACCAGCCCGGAAAGACCTCGGCCAGGCGCAGGTACAACTGGGCCGGCACCAGGTCCATCTCTGTGCCGATCACTCCTCTCTCCAGTCCCAGCTCCGCCGCCACCCTGGCTATGGAGGAGAAGCCGCTCATAGGCTCTACTCGAGGGATAGTGGTCTCCTTTCTGGCACACTCCAGTCCACGCCGGACAAAGAGCACTGCCTGAGGCCCATCGTCCACGTGTTGACCTGCGCAGGCGATGAGCAGGGCTGCCGGTCGCACGGTGCCCGCGTAGTACAGTATGTCGCGGTGATGGAGCAGTAACGCCCCATCCATCCCCTTCTCGGACATGCGGGCACATAATGCACTTAATCTGCGGTTGATGCTGACCTCCTTCAAGCATGGCAACTGCGGGCAGTTGCCCTACACTGTGGCCGGTCATGGCGGCGTCGGGTGCAGTCTGGAGACCGGCCCGGGCCGGGGAAGAGCAGTGCCTACGTCCCCTCTTCCCACGATGCCAGGTATTTCTGTTGCTCCGGCGTGAGCACGTCAATCTCCACACCCATCGCGCGCAGCTTGAGGCGGGCGATCTCGCGGTCAATCTCCTCCGGCACGGCGTAGACAGTGCGCTCCAGCTCATCCGCATGCTGGCGCATATACTCGGCGCACAGGGCCTGGTTGGCAAAGGACATATCCATCACCGCGCTGGGGTGACCCTCCGCGGCAGCCAGGTTGACCAGCCGTCCCTCGGCCAGGAGAAAGATGCGGCGTCCATCGGGAAGCAGATACTCGTCCACGAAAGGACGGACGCGGCGCGGCGGCCGCGCAGCCATCCCCTCCAGCGCCTTGATGTTGATCTCCACATTAAAATGGCCGGAGTTACAGACGATCGCTCCATCCTTCATCACCTCAAAGTGTTGCCGGTCAATCACGTTTATATCCCCCGTGGAGGTGATGAACAGGTCGCCCTGGGGAGCGGCTTCCTGCATCGGCATAACCCGGTAGCCGTCCATCACTGCCTCCAGTGCCTTTAAGGGGTTGACCTCGGTGACGATCACGTTCGCTCCCAACCCCTTAGCCCGCATCGCGATCCCCCGGCTACACCAGCCGTAGCCGGCGACAACGACCGTCTTGCCGGCAATCAGGATATTGGTGGCACGGATAACACCGTCCATTGTGGACTGCCCCGTGCCGTAACGATTATCGAAGAGGTGTTTGGTCAACGCATCGTTGACAGCGATGATAGGGTAGTGAAGCACGCCGCTGCGGGCCATGGCACGCAGGCGGATGACGCCTGTGGTCGTCTCCTCCGTGCCGCCTATAACGTTGCCGAGCAGTTCGGTGCGCTCTTTGTGCAGCGTGCTCACCAGGTCGGCGCCGTCGTCCATCGTGATATGTGGCCTGTGGTCAAGTGCGGCGTGGATGTGCCTGTAGTACGTCTCGTTATCCTCCCCTTTGATGGCATAAACGGGGATTTCGTCATAGGTGACCAGTGCCGCAGCCACATCATCCTGAGTTGAGAGCGGGTTGGAGGCTGTAAGCACCAGCTCGGCGCCGCCAGCCTGGAGCGTGCGGGCCAGATTGGCCGTCTCGGTGGTGATGTGCAGGCAGGCAGCCAGACGCACGCCCTTGAGCGGCTTCTCTCTGGCGAAGCGCTCACGGATGAGGCGCAAGACGGGCATCTCCCGCTCCGCCCATTCGATGCGCAGGCGGCCTGCCGGGGCGAGATCGAGGTTTTTGATGTCGTAGTCTTTGGGCATATGCTCACTCCTGTAAAGTTTGGACGCCGATGGCGACGTGCTCAGCAGAGCCGGTCCAGAGCACCGTCATCGTCGAAATGTTGGCGGAAGCGCGCCACGAACCCGGTCAGAGTATAGTGATGGCTCTGCGTGCCGATCTGTTCCAGCGCATAAGTAGCGGCCAGCGCACCCATTCTCCCTGCCAGGTCCCATCCCAGGCCCAGCGCCAGCCCTTTGATCAGCCCGGCGCGGTAAGCATCGCCCACGCCGGTGGGGTCGGCCAGACGTGCCGGAGGCACCGGTGGGATGTCGTAGACCTGGCCGTCTGCCCAGATACGTGAGCCTTCGGCGGCAAGTGTGACAACGCAGGCACGAGCCGGGGCCGCGCGGATTTCACCTGCGCTCAGGCCGGTTTTCTCGCGCAGCATTTCGAACTCATACTGATTGACCACCAACAGATCGCACCCCTCCAGCCCGGCCCGCAATTCCTCCCCCGAGAGTCTGGCGATTTGCTGGCTGGGATCGTAAAGATAGGGTATCCCAAGCGCGCGGCACTCCTGGGGGTACTTCACCATAGCCTGCGGATCGTTTGGGGAGATGGTGACCAGCTCGGCTTCCAGCCCGCAGAGCGAAAGCTCGCGCGCACGGGCCATCGCGCCTGTGTAGAAACTGGCGATCTGGTTGCCTTCCAGGTCGGTGGTGACGAAGAAGGAGGCAGTGAAGAGATCAGGCTCGGTGCGGGTGAGGGAAGTGTCCACGCCGTGCGCTTCCAGCCAGGCCCGGTACTCGCCGAAGTCCTGGCCGACGGTGCCCATCAGCCGGGGGCGCTCACCCAACAGCGCCAGGTTATAGGCGATGTTAGCCGCGCAGCCGCCGCGCTGGCGGCGCATCTCGTCCACAAGAAAGCTGAGCGAGATGTGCTCCAGTTGATCCGGCAGTATACACTCGGTGAAACGTCCTGGAAAGGTCATCAGATAATCGTAAGCGATGGAACCGGTGACGATGATGTTCATTCCCCCTCCACACCCTTTTCCGCCAACACATACTTCATCGGGAGCAGCCAGTCCCTGAGTATCACTTTCAGCGCCCACAGGCCATCCCAGGGGCGGATTTTCTTGCCCTCGGCGATAGTGCGCGGTCGGTAGGAGATGGGCACCTCAACAATGCGATGGCCAGCCCGCAGCAGCTTATCGGTCAGCTCGAAATCCAGGTCGAATCCGGTGCCGCTCAGGCGCAGTGATCTGACCACATCTGTGCGCACCATCTTGGCTGCCGTGGCGACATCAGTGAGGTGAGCGCCGTAGAGCAGGTTGGTCAGGGCGGTGAGAAAGCGCACCCCCCAGTAATTCGCCACATACTTGTAGATCGCGCGCCCGCCCAGAGTGCGCGAGCCGTAGATGGCCGCCGGGTGATCCCCGGCGATGCGTTCAAGGAAGAGCGTATACTCCTGTGGATCGTACTCCAGGTCGGCATCCTGAATGATGATGTAATCACCGGTGCAGTGCGCTATTCCTGTGCGCACCGAGGTGCCCTTCCCCAGATTGCGGGGGTGAAAGATCACCTGCACGTCCGGAGTGTTCAGCCCCTGGAGCAGCTCGCGTGTGCCATCGGTGGAGAAGTTGTCTACGATGATGATCTCCTTTTCCCACCCGTCTCCCAGGTGCACTGCGCGCACGCGCTCAAGGACGGTCAGGATGGTATCTCGTTCGTTATAGACGCAGATAATTACGGATAACTTCATTGCCCGGCTACTCCCCGCAAAGGTGAACTCCGAGGCATGGCTGATTCAAACGGGGACTTCACAGGGGCCGCTCCATAGAGCAGCAGGCAACTCTTGTGCCGCCCCTTGGAAAAAGTGTGGAAAAACCAGCCCTCCGGTGCACGCCTGCGCCTGCCGGAGAGCTTCTGTTCAGGCCAGATATCTCATAACGGTCCGGAGTATATCACAAGAGGTCAGCTTGTCAAATGCGCTTGCGGCCTCTCTACTTCTGCCTGTGCGGTCAGGTGAGGGCTGACCCAAGTGCGGCCTGGGCCATTTTCAGCTCTTTCTCCACGCCCAGTTCCTGAAATATCTCGATGGCCTGCTGCAATGCCCTGCGTCCTTCCACATCACCCGATGCTGCGAGCGTAAGGCCCAGCTCGTAGTAGCTTTTGCCCAGCTCAAGCCGGTTGGCCGTCTCCTTCAGAATCTCGACGCTGATGTACAGATCACGACATGATTCGACCATCCGCCCATCGGCGCGGTGCACCTGGCCGGATACACGGTGGGCTACCCCTTCGTACTCTCGATTGCCGATCTCCCGTGCCAGCTCCATGGACTGCTCTACCTGGATGGCGGCACCAGCCAGGTCCCCGAGTGCCAGCCTGATCTCGGCGAGCAACTTGCAGGCATCAAACAGCGCGGTCTTGTTGCCAATCTCTTTGAAAATACGTACTGCTTCTTCCAGGTACTCAAGCGCCTGGGTGTACGCTCCGAGCGCGTAGTGCACCTCGCCCAGGTTATTGTAGATATCGGCTATACCCAGCAGATCGCCGATCTGCTGGCGGAGCGTCAGGCTCTGGTTGTAGTATTCAACGGCACGCAGGTAATCACCCAGCGTGTAGTAGATGACGCCCAGGTTATTGTAGCACATTGCCGTACCATACGTGTGGCCGATCCTCTGATTTACCCGCAGACTCTCCGAAAGGTAGTGAGCGGCTTCATCATAGTCGCCCTGTCCCCAGTAGACAGCGGCCAGGTTATTGTATGACTGGCTCAGCCGGTACAGGTCGCCGCTCTTTTCCTGCATTGCGATGCAGGACAGCAGGTGGAAACTGGCCTGAGCATATTCTCCCTTTTGCGAGTAGATCGTGCCCAGCGTGTGCTCCAATCTGGCCCTGACATTTTGCCCTTCCGCATCATCGGGCAGGCGCGCGGCGATCTCCAATCCCTTGTTGCACCAGTCAATAGCCTTCTCGTACTCACCTCGTCGCATGGCGACCCAGCCCATATCGCTGTAGACGCGGGCCAGTTCCGGCGCCGCCTCCAGTCCCTCCAGCGCCACACGGGCCAGGTCCAGGTAGCGCATGGCCTCATCATATCGCCCCTGCAGCTCCCATGTTTTGGCAATGCGTTGTTTCAATGTTGCGGCATGGGCAGGTGGCAGGGGGTGGTGGCCTGCCGCTTCGTACCATTTCAGAGCCTGGTCATACTGCCCTACATGCTGGTACACGCTGCCCAGCGATTCCTGCACGGATGCGACCTCGTCATCTGGTGCGCCCTCGATGCTCAGCGCCTGGGTATAGTAGGCGATGGCAGCCTCATTGGCATAGCGATCCCTGGCCTGGTTGCCGGCTTTGACCAGGTATTCCCAGCTCTTATTGAGATCGCCACTGCGGGTATAATGATAGGCCAGCAGGCCGTAATATTCCTCCAACTTGCCGGCATAAGTGCGTTCCATGTATTCACCGAACCGATGATGTAGCTCCCGCCGGTGGGTAAACAGCAGGCTGTCGTAGGCGACTTCCTGGGTGATAATATGTTTGAAGATGTACTCAGGCTCTGAAGCCGGTTGATCGAGCGGGATCACATCCAGTGCACTGAGCCGCTCCAGGTTTTTCTGAAGCCGTTCCTCGCTCACCTCAACCGGGTAGATACCGTGCAGTGCCCGATACTTGAACGTCTGCCCGATCACGGAGGCAACTTTGACAGTCAATTTACTGCTCTCATCCAGGCGATCAATACGGCTCATCACCAGTGCCTGGATGCTGTCGGGAATCTCCGCCTGCTCCAGCCCCTCTGCCACCTGGTACCCATCGCCTGAGGCCTGCGGGATCAGGTATCCCCGCTCGAGTAAGGAATTGATCAGCTCCTCCACAAAGAAAGCGTTGACTCGCTCCTCACCGCGCAGTACCCGCTCCTTTAACGCTTCAGGTACCTCTGCCGTGCCCAACTTCAGTTGTATCAGTCTGATGGCATCCCCGGCAGGCAGGTCGGCCAGTGCGATGCGGTTGCAGTACTCGTACTTTTGCCACTCCGTCAGTTCGATTGTCGGGCGGTGAAGCGCGATCAGTATGATGCGGTAGCGGGCAATGTTACGCGCCACGTAATTGAGCAATTCCAGCGAAATCGTGTCTATCCAGTGTGCATCTTCGAAAACGATTATGAAAAGCGGTGATTGGAGTGCCTGGTGTCGTAGCAGGGTCAACGTGATGTCGAAAATGCGTTGTTTGCGCAACTGGCCATCCAGTACTGCGGTCAGCTCATTATCGGGCACAGGCAGTCCCAGGAGCTGTCCCATCAGCGGTGTCCAGCCTGCGAGCGCGGGATCGGCTTCCGCCATCCTGCACTCGATCCGGCGTATTCTATCACCGTCGTCTGCTTCTCCCGCAACCTTGATGCCGAAATAGGAAGTGAGCAAATCAATCCACGGGAGGTACGGCACCTGGGAGCCGTAAGACAGGCAATCTCCACCCAGGCTGTACGTTCCCGGCACCTTCTTTTGGGCCAGAGCGATCAGCTCTTCCAGCAATCTGGTCTTACCTGTCCCTGCCTCGCCCGTGATAATCAATAACTGGCCGTGGCCGGTTGCCGCCCGGTTAATAACGGCTTCTCCCTGTGCCAGTTCCTGGTCTCGTCCTACGATGGGCAGCGCCTTGCGTCTGGCCTGTGCCTCCCGGCTCCACGGCGCTCTTGTTTCTTCCCGTGGCCCCACCGGTCGGCATACCGGCACCGGTGCCCGTTTCCCTTTCACGTGGATAGGCGATAGCTCTTCGCACATGAACCCTCGTTCAGCCTTTTGCGCGGTGCGCAGGTCGGTAATGATCTCACCTGATGTAGCTGCCTGCATCAACCGGGCCGAGAGGTTGACCACGTCGCCCATTACAGTATACTCAAGCCGCTGCTCCGCCCCGACTGTGCCCGCAAAGACGTATCCTGAAGCGATCCCAATGCGCTGGTCTTCGATGAACGACAGGGCATGCGATTTTACGATGTAGTCCTGCATGGCCAGGGCGCAGCCGATCGCGCGCTCCTCGTCATCCTCGTGCGCCACCGGCGCGCCGAAGATGATGTGCAGTAGACTCCCCTTGTCACCTGTGATGACGCGGTTCAGTCGCCCACCGTAGCGGTGAACAATTCCCTGCATGGCCAGGTAATACCGCTGCAACTTCTGGCCGGCTTCAGGGTCGCCATCGTAATTCAGCCCAAAGAAGTTAACGAACAGGCTGACCACCCGGCGTTGCTCCGCGACAAATTGTCGTTGCCCTTCCGCTATCCGTTCATACACCGTGGGCGGTAGAAAGGGTATCAGCCGGGCAAGCAACCGGTCTGCTACCTCATCGTCGAGGGCACTCCAATCAAGCCGTTCCGCAGTTGCTTCTGCTGCGAGCCTGGTAAGTCGCCTGACCACCGTGAATCCGTCGCGTGGGTCACCTGTGATGAACTCCTGTAATCCCTGCAGGCATTCACTGTCCACAACAACCTCACCAGCGCTGGCGTGGTGTTCGGCATCCGCCATCCGGTCGAGGGGACAGCCGGCCAGGACGTACTCCAGTCCCATCCCCGGATCGCCTGTGATCAGGGAAAGCACCCTTCCGGCGCTGATTCCGATCTTCATCTGCAACCTGAAAACGCCGCCTCGGGTCTCTACGGCCTGGAAGTCTGCCATCTTCTCCTGCATCTTCATGGCGCAGGAGAGGGCGGAATGCAGATCGCGGCCCTCGTGAGTGGCAAACATGCAGGTGATGGAGTCACCGCCGAACTTGATGACATCTCCCCCGTAGCTATCAACTACATCAATCATTGTAGTAAAGTACTCGTTGAGCACACGGGTCAATTCCTCGGCCCCCTCCTTACCAAGCTGTGCCAGGCTCTCGGACATAGCGGTGAAGCCGGAAACATCAGCAAAGAGCACTGCAGCGTCTATGCGCTCTTCACATCCTTCCAGATAGCTATGGGGGGCAGCGAGCACCCGGCGCACAACGAAACGGGGTACATAACCGATGATCACACCGAGGAGTGGGGATTTCCCCTGGTTCATATCAGCACCGCCAGTACTCTGATTTGTCCTGGAGAGCTTCTCTATGATCGCGCCATGAGCGCACGGCATCCCATTCTATTCCCGAATCCTATTGTATCATGCAAACTGGAGTCTGGCGAATTGGATATTGCCGGATTAGTCCTGTGCTTTGCGTTCCTGCAGCATCTTCGCCAGGGTCCGGACGGGTTTGTTCTTATAGGAACTGCAATGCTTATGGCTCAGGCTGTGTTTCACAGTTTCAGGCTGTGGCGGTCTCCGACCGACTGTGGGCGCAGTCCGAAGGCCGGCTTGAGCCGGAGGACGCAAAAATATGACGGACGCCTGGTCAACTCCTGGCATTAGTGCGCGGATTCGTAACTGCCTGCCTATGCCGAACGGGCGATTAATCAATCGCCCCTTCGTCGCCCACTTTGGGCCGCAGGCCTTCGGTCAGCCTGCGCCGACCGCTGTTTCCGCGTCGGCGCAGGCGCCAAAGGGCGATTTCCAATCGGCACACGACGGCAGACAGCCGGGCAGGTAATTACTGATAATTTTACGGAAGAGGGGTTGTTCTATCAAATGATGATGTTACAGGGCAGTGTCAGAGGAAGGACGGACTTGAAGGCACTGCAAGGTCTGGAATACGTCTTCGGTGACCCGAAGCACCGCATCAGGTAAGGAAAATAGTTCCTCCACCGTTCTGTAAATCTGTTACCGTAGTTCCAACGGGTTGGTCTTTTCCCGCGACGCCAACAGTTCCTGCTGTTTCTGGCCGGGGAGCACCCCTGTTTCACAGAGGCGGTCCAGCGGAGGACGGGCGCGGTCAAACTGCCGCCTGACCCGGGCAGGGCGTCCATTTTCGGCGGGGAGTGGCTCTTTGGCCACCAGCCGCATCACCGGCTGGAAGAAATTGAAGTAGACCCAGACCCGGTGGTGGATTCGGTTCA
>DAOTYA010000106.1:0-2470 GCA_034435075.1 Anaerolineae bacterium | reverse complement strand
ATGGTTGGCCGATGGTTGGCCGAACAGGTATTGAGCGGCCATGAATTTGTTGGTATCATGAGGCTGGACTGATCGGGGAAGGAACGTAGCAATTCGGGAAGACCCGAAAGGTGCCTGTAAAGGGTCTTGCCAGGACTACGCCCAGACAGAGCAGGAAAGGAGGTAGAAGTCCGGAGAGTGATTCAATCCACAGCGCAGTATATGGCTATCCGCATTTGACATTTGAGGCTCTGGTAAATTTTTTAAGGAGGAAGACAAATGGATCAAAAATCCCTGAGTCGGCGTGATTTTCTACGCCTGGCTGGGTTGGGTGCTGTGGGAGCGACCCTGGCCGGTTGCGCCCAGCCCACGCCCGAAAAGATCGTGGTGACCCAGATTGTCGAGGGCGAGGTTAAAGAGGTGGAAGTGACCCGCCAGGTTGAGGTTACCCGAGAAGTAGAGGTTAAGGTCACCGCTGAAGTGCCCCAGCGCACGATCCGCGTGATCACGACTGACGCGCCTGACCTGATGAACGACAAGCCGGAGGATTACCAGTGGTGGCTCGACCTGGTGGAAGGGTTTAAGAAAGTGCGGCCGGATGTCGAGCTGATCCCCCACCCCGGCGGATACCTCCCCGACGTCTACTGGGCGCGTCTGGCCGCCGGCACGCTGGAAGACACCTTCGGCATCTGGTTCACCGACCCGCCCAAGTTCATCAAGGCGGGCGCCGCGGCGGACGTGACCGAACTGTTCCGTGGCAAGGACCTGGGCCGCGACTTGAATCCCTCGGCGCTGGTGCCTTTTTCGGACGAGCAGGGGCACTTCTACGGTGTGCCGATCGGTATTTACGTGCTCTGCATGACCTATAGCCGGAAGCTGTTCCAGCAGGCCGGGCTTGATCCGGACGCCCCGCCCAAGAATTGGGCCGATTTCCGCGCGGCTGCGGCAGCCGTCACCTCCTCGACCGATGCGAAAGGCTTCGCTCATCCCTCCATCAACAATCAGGGCGGCTGGCATTTCACATGCTGGACCTACACCGGCGGCGGCGATATGGAGCGCCAGGATGCCAACGGCAAGTGGAAGGCCACGTTCGATGAGGAACCCGGCCGGAAATGGATCCAGCAACTCTACGATATGCGTTGGAAGGATCAGTCCATCCCTGAGGAGGTGCTCATTGACGCCGGCAAGATCCAGGAATGGCTTGCTATTGAACAGATCGCGATGGGAGTCACAGGTTCGGACACCATCGCCGGCATGGTGGATAATCTGGGCGTCAACCCCGAGGACTTCGGCGTGGCTGCCATGCCGCAAAATGGCGGCAACGCGACCCTGTTCGGTGGCTACGGTTTCCTCTTCAACGCCAAGTCACCGCCGGAAGTCATTGACGCGGCAGTAGATTACGTCATCTACCGCTTCTACGACCTGGGGCGGTATGAGGCGGACCTGAAGCGCAAACAGCAAAGGGGAGATGCCATCGGCGCGCCCGAACCCCCGCTCTTCGTCGGCGAGACGCAGGAAAAACGGTTCGCGATACTGAGCAAATACGCCAACCTGCCGCTGGAAAACTTCAAACCCTTCATCGAGGACAGCGCGAAGATCGCGATGAAAGCCGAGCCGCCGTTCATGGCGCAGGAAGTGTACGCCGCGGTGGACGTGCCGGTCCAGGCAGTGTTGACGGATCAGGGCGCCGATCCGCTAAAGGTTTTGGCCGAGGCCCAGAAGACGCTTCAGGAGCAGCTTGATAAAGCGCAGGCGTAAGGCGCGTCCAATCACCCATCCATAACCTGTCCAGGAGGTGCGGAGCCGCGCGGCTCCGCACCTCGTTGAATGGACGTATAGCAGACTTGTTGCACAATAAAGAAAAGTGGGACATCGCTCACGGATCGACACGGAAAAACACGGATTGATCCCTTATGATCCGTGAAATCCGTGTGTATCCGTGAGCTAAATGGAGAGTGAAATAATTGTGCAACAACTCTAATAAAGAAAAGCGGGACATCGCTCACGGATCGACACGGAAAAACACGGATTGATCCCTTATGATCCGTAAAATCCGTGTGTATCCGTGAGCGTAACTATTCAGCCCGATTGAAATCGGCCTCTTTGGGCGCTCTGCGCCGGGCGTCGGCCTACGTCGACGCGCGCCGGTCGGCGAAGGCCGACCGTTGGCCAGAGGCCCAAAAGGGTGACTTTAGTCACTGCCTGAATAGTTACCCGTGAGCTAAATGGAGGTAACTACCCAGTTCCCCGGCTCGGGCCGGTCTCCAGACCGCGCCCGACGTCGCCACGATGGGAAGTGGATGCCGTAATCCGGCCAAATAACTGCTGGATTGGGTGGCTCGGTCGGAGACCGGCCACAGCCTGGGTAGTTACAAATGGAGAGTGAAATAATTGTGCAACACCTCTATTAGTAGCTCGTCCACCACATTGCTCTTGTCAGCATCTTAGCTCTCTATCGCCACCCACTAAGGGAATTGCTCGATCAGTAGGG
>DAOTYA010000105.1:0-11728 GCA_034435075.1 Anaerolineae bacterium | reverse complement strand
CGCCCTCAACCACCCCGGCTGCACCTGGGTATCCTGATTCAGCAGCACCAGCACGTCCCCGGTCGCGGCGCGCAGGCCCACGTTGTTCCCCGCCGCAAAGCCCAGGTTACGCTCGTTGCGGATCAGCCGCGCCTGCGGGAAGCGCTCCGCCACAAAGTCCGCCGAGCCATCAGTGGAGCCGTTGTCCACCACGATCACCTCGAAATCGGGGTAGTCCTGAGCAAACACGGCGTTCAGACAGGTTTCCAGATATTCCCTCCCGTTCCAGGCCAGCACGATCACAGATGCTTTCATCTGCCCCCCGGTTCTCATTCCGCAACCCTGGCTTTCAGCCAACGACGGACATATTCCACAAATTGATATAAGTCATCCAACCGCAAAATCCATCGGCAACACGTTTAGCTGTCCCAGACAGAGGATGCTTTCGAAATAATCGCGCGGCTTGGGGGCATCCTCCAGCGAGTTGATGCGACTCCCAATGTCAATGCAACATTGGGCCGCGATCTCCAGGTTGCGCTCTACAATGTCGCGCAGATAAGCATCCTGATAAAAATCAGACAGCGGTTTCTCCCGGAGCACCTCTAATCTCCGCAAGCGTTCGCTCAGTTCGTCTAAGCGCCTCTCGATTCCGACGAACTCCGGCCGCATGCTGTCCTCCTTCTAAAATCTCTTGCCGTTGACGCCTCAAAACGGGTAAATAGTCCCCATACAGGCCGAGGACACGCGCTTCGAATTCCACCCGCACCGCCACACTTTGCTGATAGATTCGCCGTCCCTGGGCAATGACACAGTAGGTCAGCTCCACCGGCGCCTCATTTAACAACAGCACATCCACCCGTTCCACGTTCAGCAGACGGGCAAGTTCATAGCTGAGGCGGTAACGCAGCGCAGCAGAGGGAAATTGTGCCAGGATGCCGATGTCGTAGTCGCTCTGTGGGCCGGCTTTGCCCTCCGCGCGCGAGCCGAAGAGATACGCCAGCAGGATGCCGTCTTGCGCCTCGAAATAACTCCTCAGTGTTTCAATCTCCCCCATCCAGCCTCCTGGCCTGAAGGCCCCGCAGCCATTTCATCAGGCGTATGAACCGCCCCCGCTCATATCCTGCCACCAGCTCGCGCAGACGGGCGATTTCCGCCTCACTACGCTCCAGCTTTCCCTGAAGTTCAGCTAATCTGTCATCAGTGGCCGCGTTCACAGCTCTAACCCGGCTGGCCCCCCGGTCAGGGGCGATGCGTGGCGCGCGGCAGAAGTCCACCACCGGCCGCGCCGCCCGCTCCCATGTCAGCTCTGCCCGCGCCGTCTCGAACCGTTCCCCTCGCGTGCCGCGCGGCTCGTTCAGCAGGGTCAAAATGGCCCGCGCCACGCCGTCCACGTCCTGATAATCCACCTCCAGGCCCAGTCCACGCTCCGCCACCAGGTCGCCTGTCGCGTCGCCGCGCGTGACCACCATCGGCAGCCCGGTCCACACGTAGTCCAGGATGCGGCTGCGAAACGCCAGGCGCGTCTCCAGCGTGTCGAAGTGCAGCGACAGCCCGATGTCCGCTTCCAGCAGATAGTTCGGCCACTCTTCGATGGGCACCCAATCGCCAAAGAAGACACAGCGGTCCAACAGGCCTAGTTCTTCGGCCAGCCGGATGGCTGTCTGACGCATCGGCATGTCAATCACAATCGGGTTGGGGTGGCGCGTGCCGGGGAAGACGAGTTTCACGTCACCCCGCTGCTCCTGCACCTGTGCGATGGCCCGGATCGCCGTGAGCGGGTCGAGCCACTGCCACAGGCCTCCGCCCCACAGCACCACCCTGTCCTCCGGCGCGACGCCCGGCCACACCCCCTTGAGCACCTGCCTGGTGTGGCGCGGCGGCTGCGCGGGCAGACCAAACGGCACCACGTCAATCAACCGCCGGAGCGACGGGTCGTCGTTGTACGTGCGTGCGTTTATCCGTCCGTTCGCCTCCAGCAGGCCCAGCCACCAATCGCGCTGCCGCTCGCTGGCGCAGATGAAGAAATCGCCGGCGCGGCATTGCATCTGCAAAATCCGCTCCCGATCGGCATGCCGCTGCTCCTGATCGGGATGGCCGGCCAGCATCGCCAGCGTCTCCAGCGTGTGCGGGTCGTAGCCGTCCACGATGAGCGGGATGCCGCACTCCTTCAGCGCGGGAAACCAGGCCAACACGTCGCCGCACAGCAGGATCGCGCGCGCGCCTTCTACTGCCGGCGCGAGTGTCTCCCATTGTCCAGGCTGGTATGACCAGGTCGCGAAGCCCTCGGCGGGACAATCTATTGTGCCGGGCGCGGCCAGTGTCGTCGGGAAGTGTTGTGCCAGCACCCGCGCCAGGTTGAAGTACCGGATGCCCGGCCCGGCCATCCGTTCTCCGACCACATCGTGGCTGATCACCAACACGTGCCCCAGGCAGGAGGATGGTCGCTCTATCATCCGCCCACCTTTTTCCCGCTCTCCGGGTGCCTGGCCCAGATGCGCCCGGGTCGTTTCCTGTTATTCATATCTGAAGGACCTCGCCGGGGCTGCAATCCGGCCTGGACGCCAAATAGCTATCCATTTGTTGCCAACGCCAGCTCCCTGCCAGTTCAACCACTCCACCCGACTCACTTTCGGTAGAGAACCGATGTACCTTGAACGGGTAGAGCCGGTCGTGGAAGTCGTACATTACTGTGTCGGCCTCGTTGTGGGAGGACACAGAAACCAGGTAAGTACCTTCCATAAGCGGAAGCGCCGGCACTCGATAGGAAACAGCTCCCTCGCCCTCAATAAAGGGGATCTCCAGGCCATAGAAACAGGTATTGGGGCCGCAGATATGGACCCCATCGTCACGGTGGATGGCCATACCGAAAACCGGCCTCTCGATACGCCTGGCGGCACGGTAGTATAGTCGCACACCCCATGGCTCACCCGATTCAAACACACGCCGTTCCATTCCGGCGGCATCGAAAAAAGAGACGGCGGTGATCTCCACATCCCCGCTGCCCCAACGCCGCTCAAGCTTCTTACTCCCGGCTTTCGCGTATGGAGCTATTGGGGGGGTGAATTCGGGGCCATCCCATATCCATTCTCCACCCAGGCTGACCAGCCCGTATCGTTCTCCATGGCCCGTCTGTCGCACTTTATACAGTGCGGTACGCTGATCGTACACCTCCGTACCGGTATGGTCGCATACCGCCGCTGAGAGCAAATACTTCCCCTCCAGCAGTGGCAAACGCTCCAGCCGGTAGCATACCTTCCCCTCGCCCTTGACGCAGGGTAGAGATGTGCGCATCGTGCACACGCACAGACCGTCATCCCGCTGTATGCTTAGCCGGATGATCGGATTTTCTACTCTCTGGGAGGCCCGGTAGCGTAACATGGCCTGCCAGCCCTCTCCTGCCCGGAACACACTGTGTTCCACTCCGTCAGCATTGAGCAGCGAAAGTGCTGTAATCTCCACGATGCGCGCCGCAGGCCGGACCTTCTCCGTCTGAGCTGGCATGTAGGCGACAGTCGTTTCCATGCGGGTTTCTTCTTCCTCTGCAGCGTGGCGCAGGTAAGCCGAGATGGTATCATCAACGTTTCCGGCAGCCCGCACCCTCCCGTCGCCGAGCCAGATGGCGGAGTTGCACAGTCTGCGGATCGAACCCAAATCATGGGAGACGAAGCAAATGGTGACCCCCCGCTTCTGCACCTCCAGGATGTGTTCCAGGCATTTGTGTTGGAAATTCTGGTCGCCAACGGCCAGGACTTCATCTATGAGCAGGATTTCCGGGTCAGTGTGCGCGGCAACGGAGAACCCCAGCCGCACATACATTCCTGAGGAATAGTGTTTGACCGGAACATCTATAAAGCGTTCCAGCTCTGCAAAGGCCACGATCTCATCGAGTCGCTGCCGGATCTGGGCACGGTTCAGGCCAAGGATCGAGCCGTTAAGGTAGATATTCTCCCGCCCCGTCAGGTCGGGGTGGAAACCCGCTCCCAGTTCAAGCAAGGCTCCCACCCTTCCGTTGATCTCGATTCGTCCGCAGGTTGGCTCGATGATACCGGATATAAGTTTAAGTAGCGTGCTCTTCCCGGCCCCATTGGGGCCGATGACGCCCAGTGCTTCACCGCGCTTGACGGTAAAGCTGACGTCACGCAAAGCCCAGAATTCCTCGGGAGTGCGGCGTTGATCCCGCCGCAGCATATTGAGAGCAAGCTCCTGGAATGAGCGTGCCCTCTCCGGGTGGAGGGTAAACTTTTTTGAGACCTTGTCGAACCGGATCGCGATTGCGTCAGGATCAGAGTTCATCTCAGACGGAAAGCTGAACGGTCAGATGCTCGCATGTAAACGGCTGAGCGTTATTATACTGTGACGGGTGGGATCAGTCAATGGGAGCAGCACTGCCCCCAGAATTGTGTGGCGTGTGTTTCATGTTATAATTCCCCACCTCCATCTCAGGAGGGATTATCTGACCACCAGGCATCGGAGAGAAGTACGGTTGGGTTACGATTGCAGGCTGTGCCGGTACACCAGGTGAATTATGCCAGCTCGCTATCATCTATGGACCATTGGGTGTCAAATGAACACCGCTGATTCTCAGCGTCTGGCGGCCGCTCTGGAGGAGCTGGGTTATACACCAACCGGGCAACCCGCTCAGGCTGATGTGATCGTGCTTAATACCTGTGTCGTGCGGCAAAGCGCCGAGGACAAGGTCTATGGACGCCTCAGCTCACTCAGGCCGCTAAAGGAACGCTGCCCAGGACTGGTCATCGGGGTAATGGGCTGTCTGGTGGGGCCGCGCCAGGTTGATCACCTGCGGGAGCGTTTCCCCTGGGTGGATGTATGGATGCCACCCTCGCAGCCGGAGCCGCTGCTGCGAATGCTGCGAGAACGGGGGTATGCAGCGGAAGGAACGAAGTCCGACCGTCGGCTTCTGCCGTTGAGCGCGCGTGGCAGGGTGGTTACGGCCTGCATTCCCGTGGTCCTGGGCTGCTCAACGGGCTGCACTTACTGCGTCATCCCCTATCGCAGGGGAGCAGAGCGAAGTCGGCCGGTGGAGGAGATCATAGCGGAAGCCGAGGCTCTGGTTGCTCAAGGGGTGCGGGAGATCACGTTATTGGGCCAGATCGTGGATCGCTACGGGCTTGACCTGCCGGAAAAGACCACATTGGCCGCGCTGCTCCGCAGCCTCCACCGGATCGCGGACCTCTGGCGTATCCGTTTCCTCACTTCGCATCCCAGGTGGTTTACCGAGGAGTTGCTGAACGCAGTAGCTGAGCTGCCGAAGGTGTGCGAGCATATCGAGTTACCAGTGCAGGCCGGCGATGACGAGGTGCTGGCTCGTATGCGGCGCGGTTATACGGTCGCAGAGTACTGCCATCTGGTCGCCCTCATCCGTGAGCGGATCGCTGGCGTTTCCATCGCTACTGACATAATTGTTGGTTTCCCGGGGGAGACGGAAGAGCAATTCCGCCGCACTTACGAGCTGCTGGCCGGGCTACGCCTGGATAAGGTGCATATCGCGCGTTATTCGCCCCGCCCCCAGACGCTGGCAGCGCGCCGTTATCCCGACGATGTGCCGGAGGAGGAGAAGGAACGGCGTCGCAAGGCACTTGAGGAACTGCAAACCAGCATTGCGGAGGAGCTTAACGCCCGCCTTCTCGGGCAGACGGTCGAAGTATTGGTCGAAGGCAGGGATGAGCGCAAAGGACGCTGGTGGGGACGCACCCGCACCGACAGGCTGGTCTTTTTTGAAAGCACAGAGGACTGGCTGGGACGGCTGGCGCAGGTGCGTATTACCTGGAGCGGTCCATGGTCGCTGATTGGGGAAGCAGTGACCTCAACACCGCCAGGTTCTCCTTATCCTCCCTTAGATCGGCCCCTTTAGGAGTCTCCAACAGGCCTGGCAGGCCCTCCAGGTTGGGATCGTTGAGCACGTTGCGGAATCCAGCCAGACCAACACGCCCCCTGCCGATGTGCTCGTGGCGATCCTTGCGGCTTCCCAGATCGCCCTTGCTATCATTGAGGTGGATGACGTATAGCCTTTCCAGTCCCACGATGCGGTCGAATAGCTCCATGGTAGCAGCGTATCCCTCAGGTGTACGCAGTTCGTAGCCGGCAGCGAAGACGTGGCATGTATCCAGGCAAACGCCGAGCCGCTCACCCTGTGGGGTATGCTCCAACAACCAGGCGAGATGCTCGAAGCGATACCCCAGGTCGGAGCCCTGACCGGCTGTCGTTTCCAGCAGAATGCGGGCTTGCAATCCCGGCGTGGCAGCGTGCACTTCTCCGAGCGCCCTGGCTATCCGCGCCAGCCCTGCCTCCTCACCAGCTTCTCTGGGCGAGCCGGGATGTAATACCAGGTATGGTATTCCCAGTGCTTCACACCGTTCCAGCTCGATGATGAGCATATCACGGGATCGCGCCCATAGCTCATCGTCCGGCGTGGCAGGGTTAAGCAGATAGGAGGCATGGGCAACTACCGGATTGATGCCGGTCTCGCTGGCCTTCATCCTGAACAGGGCGATTTCCTCGTCGCTCAGCGGGTTTACCGCCCAGGCCCGGCTGGACTTAACGAAAATCTGTAGCGCGTCACATCCCACCGTTCTGGCACGATCGAAAGCTTTATGCAGCCCACCGGCGATGGATTCGTGTGCTCCCAGCCGTAGCATTGTTACCCTTTGGGGTGGGGAATGACACAGATGAAGCGTAAGACGCCTTCACCGGTGTTTCGGTAACCATGTGGTTCATCGGGGGGGATATACACGGCCACGCCCGGGTGTAATGCGATCTCTCCCTCAGGCCCCTGAGCAACCCCCTCTCCCTCTAACACGAAAATCTCGTGCTCGTAGGGGTGCTGGTGGGGGTTGAAAACGGCCCCCGGCTGGAACTCGACTACGCGCATGGCGAAGGTGGGTGCTCCTTCCGGTTTACCAATAACCCAACGGATAGACTTGTCATCACCTATGGGCTGCTCGATTACTTCCCTGTAGTCTCGGCTCAACATGTTTCCTCCACTTAACACAAGGTCCATCCGGTGCCTTGGGGGTATCCTGGCTGTAACTATTCAGCCCGATTCAAATCGGCCTCTTGGGGCGCTCTGCGCCGTGCGTCGGCCTGCGCCGACGCACGCCGGTCGGCGAAGGCCGACCATTGACCGGAGGCCCAAAAGGGTGACTTTAGTCACCGTCTGAATAGTTCCTCCCGGCTTATTGGGATTAAAAATCCGCTCCCCGAAGGGAGCGGGTGATCTCATCAGCAGGGAAAAAATCCAATCGAACTGGCCGGAGCTGTCAGGCCTTCACTATGGCATCGTTAGGGCAGGTTGCCGCACACTGCGGCTCGTCATAGTAGCCCTTGCACTCGACGCACACGTCAGGGTTTATCTCATAATGTTCCTCCCCCTCGGAGATGGCCCCAACGGGACACACCGGCTCGCAAGAGCCACAAGCGATGCAGTCATCGGTGATTTTCATTGCCATACGGTTCACCCCCTTTCGTTTGCGAGTTTCCCCTGTTGTTAAATTTACACCTGGTCGGCGCCCGGTCCGCTCTCAAAATATTCAGCGTTGCGCCTTATGTCGTCTTTGTATTCCGCGGGCACGTCGTCCTCGTGGAAGATTGCCTCGTTGGGGCACTCGGCCTCGCAGGCTCCACACTCGATACAGGTATCCGGGTTAATGTAGTAGGTGGGCCATTCCGGATCATCGTCTACCCAGTGAATAGAATCAGTGGGACAGACATCCGCGCACAGCCCGGCGCGCTCACATTTTCTGGTGATCACATAGGCCATTTTATTTACCTCCGTTTTGTTTTCTGGTGTGGTGTTCCCATTGTAACTGTATTTGTGGCTTTGTCAAGAAAGCGCTCTGGCGGGTGTGTCCAAAAATTGTGGGACAACTGCTCGCAGTTGTCCTGAGATTACGGCCATGCCCGCGAAATTGGGACACTCTGGCAACGGTATGTAACCTGTATGATCTCCGGTACGACATCGCACGTTATGGAGCACCGCAGGAGCAGGCGTCCCCCTCATCCAGGGAAGCATGGATTCAGGATTCTCCATGCTCACTCCCTCACCCTCGCTATTTAGAACCTATCCGAAAAACCGTACAAGCGGCATCCCTATGCCGCTTATACCGACGCATAGGGATGCGTCGGTTACATTTTTCGGATAGGCTCTTATTTGACAAGGCCTATGTATTCCTTGGGCCAATAAGAGAACCAGGCCCGTCCCACAATGTACTCGATCGGGACCGGTCCAAAGCTGCGAGAGTCATTAGAGGCGCCCCGGTTGTCGCCCAGGACGAAGACGTGTAGAGGAGGTATGAGACGTGGGGGGTAATCGCTTCCGCCGGGGTGCACACGCCAGGGTTCCTCCAGGGGGTGCCCGTCTATGTAAACCTGTCCGCCGCGTATCTCGATTGTCTCTCCGGGCAGCCCTATCACGCGTTTGATCAACATTTCTGACTGATCGGGCATATCAATGACGACTATGTCACCTCGTCGGGGCCCGTGAAAGAAGCGGTAGGTCACCTTTTCTACCACCACCCGCTGTGAGGTATGGAGGTTCGGCTCCATGCTCTGGCCCAGCACCTGGGTAGCCTGAGCCAGAAACAGGTTGATGACCAGAGCGATGAGCAGCGCGGGAACAACGGTCTCCAGAATTTCGCGCAGAATGATCAGTGGCAGCCTGAGAACCCGTGCCATCAGGCCTGGGCGGCTCTCTTTGATTTCTTCTTCCATAGAAATCCTCTGGCTAGGAGCGCTGAGATTGACGGCGGCGAGGCGGTTGTTGGCGCTGCCCTTTGGAGTCACCTGAGCTGCTTCTGGCGCAGCCCCGCCCCCCTGCCAGCCTGTCAGCAGCCCGTGCTTCCTCCAGAGTCCATCCTTCCAGCACAGCCCGCCTGGAAAGGCGGATCTTGCCATCCGGGTCTATATCCGTTACCATCACCATGATCTCGTCGCCGACGTTCACGGCGTCTTTGACGCTGGAGACGCGATAATCAGCCAGTTGGGAGATGTGGACCATACCATCTGTGCCGGGCAGGATTTCGACGAAAGCGCCGAAGTCGGTGATGCGCACCACGCGCCCGGTATAAATACGTCCGACCTCGGCCTCCTCGGTAAGCCCTTCGATCATCCGCCGGGCCTTCTCCGCACCGGCAGCGTTCGTCGAAGCGATGTATATGGTACCATCGTCCTCGATGTCTATGCGCACGCCGCATTCTTCCTGGATCGTTCTGACGGTTTTGCCACCCGTACCGATCACGGCCCCCAGCTTGTCGGGGTGTACGTGCATCACAGTCAGGCGAGGAGCGTAGGCAGACATCTCCTCTCGTGGAGCCGGGATCGCGGCCTCGAGCACGTCCAGTATTTGCATGCGCCCCTGACGGGCCTGCTCCAGGGCTTCGGCGATGATCTCGTAGGAGACGCCAGAAACTTTAATATCCATCTGCAAGGCAGTGATTCCCTTGCGGGTGCCTGCAACTTTGAAATCCATATCTCCCACGTGGTCTTCCAGCCCCTGGATGTCGCTCAGAATACGGTAGCGGCCGTTTTCCATGATCAGCCCCATAGCGATCCCTGCGACATGGGTCCTGATGGGCACGCCGGCATCCATCAGTGCCAGGGTGCTGCCACACACGCTGGCCATTGAGGTCGAGCCGTTGGAGCTGAGTACCTCGCTGACAACACGGATGGTGTAGGGAAATTTGTCGCTATCCGGTAGCACCGGCAGGAGAGCGCGTTCAGCCAGGGCACCGTGGCCGATTTCGCGACGCCTTGGGCTCCCGACTCGCCCGACCTCGCCCGTCGAATAGGGTGGGAAGTTGTAGTGATGTATGTAGCGTTTGGTTTCCTCAGGCGACAGGTCATCCAGCGTCTGCTCCTCATGCGGTGTGCCCATGGTAGCCACCGAGAGCACCTGTGTCTCCCCGCGCGTGAAGAGGCCTGAGCCATGCGTGCGAGGCAACAACCCTACCTCTGCTGACATCGGGCGGATGGTGTACTGGTCGCGCCCGTCGGCCCGGATACCCTCTTCGAGTATACGCCTGCGGACGATCTCGCGCTCCACCTTTGCCAGTGCCGCACGTATGCAAGATGCATCCCATTGTTCGCCCAGGTCACCGACCAGCTCCTCTTCCAGAAGCCGGAGCTTTTCATTGCGCTCCATTTTGTCTTTTGCCCCGTAAATGGCCTCTGTCAGGCGGTCTGACACTTCCTGGCGTATGAGCTGGACCAGCTCCTGGGGCAGCACGTAGGGGGTGTACTCAGCCTTGGGCTTGCCGACCGCCTGGCGCATCTCATTCTGAACGCGAATGACGTCCTGCATGGCCTGATGGCCCAGGCGGAGCGCCTCGACCATAACACTTTCCTCGATCTCTTCAGCACCGGCCTCGACCATCAGCAGCGCGTCGGCGGTACCCGCGACGCGCAGGTCGAGCGCGCTCTTTTCCATCTGCGAGACGCCGGGATTGATGACCAGTTGCCCATTGATATATCCCACCCGCACGGCGCCGACCGGGCCATTGAACGGGATGTCGGAGATGGTGAGGGCAGCCGAAGCACCGATAACGGAGAGGATGTCCGGCTGGCACTCCTCATCGTGAGAGAGGGCGGTGATGATGATCTGCACTTCATTACGCAGGTCATCGGGAAACAGAGGGCGGATGGGACGGTCGGCCAGGCGGGCAACCAGGATGGCCGACTCGGTGGGGCGACCTTCCCGACGCAGAAAAGAGCCGGGGATGCGGCCGGCGGCGTAGAGGCGTTCCTCGAAGTCCACAGTGAGAGGGAAAAAGTCTGCCTCTCTGGCAGGGGTACGCGCCATCGTCGCGGTGACGAGCAGCACAGTGTCGCCCTGACGTATGGTGAGGGCTCCGCCAGCCTGCATGGCCAGCTTGCCCGTCTCAAATGTGACGGTCTTGCCTCCCAGCATGGCAGTGAAACGGTGACTATTCATTTTTACCTCCTGAGATTGCGGGAGGTCAGACGCCAGGTCAGGGACTGGGGAGTATCTCGTAGCGGTCGCATGCTACGCCACACTCCCCAATACCTGGACCCGCGCCCGCCTCCCTTAGATTTTTCAAGTTTCGCTTGAACGCTGGTACACGCAGGTTCAATCAAGCCCACGTGTTGTCCCTATCATGGTGTGTGCCAATACTGATACATCAGACGAGTAGATGGGCAGGCCTCATCTACTCGTCTGGTTACGGTCCTTCTCTTCAAACCTGCACCTGCCGACTCCTACGACAGATGCACAACGTCTCCCTGCGGGCTTATTTGCGTAGCCCGAGACGCCTGATGAGCTCGCGGTAGCGCTCAGGGGACTTGCGGCTGAGATAGGTCAGGTGCCTCCGTCGCTGACCTACCATCCTGATCAGCCCCCGGCGGGAGTGCTCATCGTGTTTATGGATTTTGAGGTGCTCTGTCAATTGATTGATACGCATGGTTAACAGCGCGATCTGGACTTCCGGGGAACCGGTGTCGTTGGGTGCACGGCCGTATTCCTGGATGATCGCTTCTTTTTCGCTCTTGCTTAGCGGCACGAGTCCTCCTTAACAAAAATCAAGATGCTCTGGCTTTCTAACCGCCTTTATCAGGTGCATATTTTACCACGGTTCAGAAAGCGATGCAAATGTAGTCCCCCCGTCGGGTGTCCGTCATATTTTTGCATCCGCTGGCTCGGGCCGGTCTTCAGACCACGCCCGACGCCGCACGACCGGCCACAATGTAGGGCAACTGCGAGCAGTTGCCCTACAACTGA
>DAOTYA010000104.1:0-29550 GCA_034435075.1 Anaerolineae bacterium | reverse complement strand
CTCTTCGGCGGGGAGGACTACGAGTTGCTCTTCACCGCCCCGGCCGACCGGGCGGAAGAACTGGCCCGTCGGGTGGAGGAGGAGACCGGCACCCCGGTCTCCGTCATCGGCGATGTGGTCCCGCCGGAGGAGGGGATGACCCTCCGGCGGGCCGACGGGACCACCATGCCCCTTCAGAAAGGCGGGTGGGACCATTTCCGGCAAAGTTGAGAGGGGATAATGGGGTTTGGGAGCAGCAGTGAAGCCGCTGCCCCACCCCCCCTCTTCCTGCAAATGAGGAGGTCCGATGAAGATTCCTCGTTGTCTGACCATTGCGGGCTCGGATTCGGGCGGCGGGGCCGGCATCCAGGCTGACCTGAAAACCTTCGCCGCGCTGGGTGTCTACGGGATGAGCGCGCTGACGGCCATCACGGCCCAGAATACCGTGGGTGTCCAGGGCGTCTACGAACTCCCGGCGGACCTCGTGGGCTTGCAAATAGACTCCGTGGTCACCGACATCGGCGTGGACGCGGTCAAGACGGGGATGCTGGCCAATGCTGACATCATCGCCGTGGTGGCAGCAAAGGTGCGGGAGCACGCCCTTCCCAACCTGGTCGTGGACCCGGTGATGGTCGCCAAGAGCGGCGACCCGCTCCTGCGGCCCGAGGCGCGGGAGGCGCTGATCCGCCTGCTGCTGCCCCTGGCGGTCGTCGTGACCCCCAACCTGCACGAAGCGCGCGTGCTGACCGGAATGGACATCCAGACGTTGGCGGACATGGAGCGCGCGGCGGTCGCCATCCACCGGATGGGGGCCCGCCACGTGGTGGTCAAGGGGGGACACCTGAGCGGGGACAGCGTGGACGTCCTGTACGACGGGGAGCGGTTCGTCCATTTCCAGTCCCCGCGCGTGGAGACGAAGAACACCCACGGAACGGGCTGCACCTTCGCCTCGGCCATCGCGGCGGGGCTGGCGAAGGGGCTGGACGTGGGGGAGGCCGTCCGGCAGGCCAAGGAGTACATCACCCTGGCGCTGCGCCACTCCCTGGACCTGGGCCACGGCCACGGCCCCACCCACCACTTCGCCGCGCTGTACGCAAAGGCGGGGTGGCTGTAGCTCTCAGTAGAGAGCGGACCTGCCACCCCGCAATGACTACAGGTATGCAGCTTACGGCCCGGCCGCACCTATGCAGGTCAGCCTTATGGCCTGCAACCGATGGTCGGTCTGCGCCGGGGCCAGGGCACTCCGCTGCCAGTACCCTGCACCGGCGGTCCGGCCGTTTTTCAGCGGCCGGGACCGCCGCAATACCGTTCACGTGTAGATCACACCCCGCCTGTCCTTCGCTCAGGCAGGACGAGTTACCAAACCGGAAGCAGGTTGTGTCAGCGCCCGTGCCTTCTCCAGGATAAATTTCACTCTTCTGGTAGCTTCTTCGGCGTCCTCACCCTCTATCTCGCTTGCAGCCTGCTCCATAAATTGCAACAGAGGTTCGGTTAGCAAATCACGGTTCTCTTGCAGCAGCCTCTCGACCTCAGCTTCATCCTCAACACTCATCAACGTGTTGAAGAGCCTTATCTCCGGCGGCAGCGTCTCCTCCGTCAGCTTGAGTATCATATTCCACACCTCTTGCAGTGCTCTGACAGTGGCCATATCGCCTTCAGTGCGAGCCTCTTCAATACTGGCTGCCAGCAGGTTGATGAAGGCCTGATCTATTTCTGCAAAACGACGGCGCGCCAGTGCCTCGGGGTTCTCACTCTGCAACAGAGCACGCAACAGCGCAGAACGCTCCGCATACAAAGCGCGTGTCGCCTCCTCGACCCTGCCGCGTACCTCCAAAATCTCAGCACGAAGCGCGGCTAACCGCTCCTTCTCCTCCTGGGCAGCAGCGCCCTCTATACGCGCGGTGAGCGCCTGGAAAAAGCGGTAATCCACCAGCGGCAGGCCGAGCACGATAAGCGCTTCCCGCACTCGCTTATCCGGGGCATCAACCAACAGCTCCAGGAGCTTCTCACGGGTAGGCTCGTTGCGCAGAGCCTCAAGCATCTCACTCTGTAACTTGATCCTGCGCCCCTCACTGCTCAACTCCAGTAGCTTGTGACGGACCAGCATCAAGCGTTGAACGTCGGCCTGCTGCCCTGTTTCGCGTGCGATTTCCAGGTTCATGACCAGGATACGGAAAAATCCTTCGTCAATGGAGGCATCATTTTCCCTTATGATTAACTCCATGATCTCCTCCGAGGGGGCCTCAAGTAGCCTTTGCAATAAAGCGGCCTTAGCCTTCTGCGCTTCGATCATGTCTTTGGTGATCCCCTCGGCCTCGAGCACCTTGTTTACCAGCCCTTCCATGGTCAGCATTACCTGGGGCTGAAGCAGATAACCTTTCCGCTCCTCTACAGGCAGCCCGTTGATCACGGCGCTGGTCAGGCTGCCGATGAAGCGCTGACGTTCCATTTCATCCCGCCCGGCTTCCATAGGCATATACACCAGCGCCAGTTCATGCCTGGGGTCATGGTAGAAGAAGGGCAGATTTAAATGGCCATCCATACCGCAATGAGGACAGTGAACGATATTAACCAGGCCATTGATGGTGCGGATCTTGGCAGTGGGGTCCTGCCCAACATCAAGAATCTGTTCAACAGGAGCCTGAAACACATTACGACAGTTAGGACAAGTGATACGAGCAACCAATACCTGAGACATAATAGATTCCTTTCAGTTTGATACTTTCAAAGGTATAGCGAACGAAAAGGCCGAGCCTTGCCCGGGGGTACTCTCGGCCCAAATGCGACCACCGTGCGCCTCGACGATGGCTTTGGCAAGGTATAATCCCAGCCCAACGCCGGGCGTGCGCTGGTGGCGCTCACGTTGACCACGATAGAAACGCTCAAAAACATGCGGCAGCTCTTCGGACGGAATGCCAACGCCGCTATCAGAAACGGTCACGATCACCTCCTCAGACGTGGCGCGACCGCTAATCTCGATGTTTCCACCACCGGGGGAATACTTGATGGCGTTAGCTACCAGATTGTTCAACACCTGCTCCAGCCTTGCTGCATCCCCTATTACCGTGGGGAAATGCGGGGGAAACCTGAGCATGATGTTGTGGATTTTAGTCTGCGTGCTGAAGAGGCGTGCGACACGGCCGGCGATGACATCGAGCGCCACCTCGTCTTTCTCCAGCGGTAGAGCACCCGCCTGTAGCCGCGAGGCGTCAAGCAGGTTATCAATCAATTGATTCAACCGATCTGCTTCCTCTACAATGACTGCCAGGCTCTCCTGTACCGTCTCCTGATCCCAGGAGGCATCCTTACGCATCAGTGTATCCGCATACCCCTTAATCAGCGCGACCGGGGTCTTCAATTCGTGAGAGATGACAGAGATAAATATGGACTTGAGCTCATCGGCCTCCCGGAAACGCGTGACATCCCGCACATCGGCGATAATGTTGACCAGCCGGCCCTCCCGGTCGAAAAGTGGCGCGTAAGTGATACCGACACTGACAACGCCCCCCTCCTTACGTCGCAAATCCCCCTCGACATAAAGCGGAGAGGCTGAGGGCAATGGCCATCCCCCGGCTACTGCCTTGTTCAGATCCAGCTCAGTCTCCAGGCGTGCCCACCTGATTACCTCATCGTGGTGCCGGCCTATTGCCTCAGCCGCCGACCAGCGGGTCAACCTGGCCATGGCACGGTTGAACAGGGTAATCCGGTGCGCCGGATCAAGGATCATCACTCCATCGGCACTGTACTCCACAATCGCATCCAGCCTGCGCTTCTCCTGAGAGAGGCGCTCATAGAGCTGTGCATTGTGTACCGCGATGGCAGCCTGATCAGCGAAACTGGCCAGAATCTGACGGTCATTGGCGGTAAAGCGGGCACCGTAAGCACGAAAGATGTACAGCACACCGATGAGTTCCTGCTTGATGGCCATTGGCAGCGCCACCACCTGCTGCAGATGGAGACCCAGGCGCGTCGCCACCGCAACCAGCTTCTCGCCCAGCCCGGGTATGTAGAAACGCTGCACGTTGACATCCTCAGGTATGTCGGTGAAAAGGGGTGCAAAATAAGGCACCAATATCTCAGGCAGCCCGTAGCTCGCCCGGGCGACGAAGCTCCCGTCAGGTTCACGTAGAGCAATGAGGCCAGCCTGTCCTGCCAGAATGTTCGCAGCTGCTTCAAGCACCATGCGCAACAGCTCATCCAGATTGAGCTGCGCGGTCATAGCGCGGCTGATTTCCAAAAGATACTCCCTCTGCCGTACACGGTAGTCGCTCAACATCTGGCTTTGAATACTCTGCAGAGTCTGGCTGTACAACACGCCACGTATCAGGACCTGTGCAGGTAACTTCCGTCCGGATTACGGAGGCGGCGGTTTCAGGATTCCGGCTAACGACGCGCACAATCAAGTGCAATCCAAAAACCAACCTCTGGCACGTACCTGGTCGCCCATATCCTGTCCGGTGCATAAAAGGTTGCAGTAAGCCAGCGGAAATTTGTGAAGCCCACCTCACGCGTGGCCGGCGTGTAGACCCACGTGCCGGTTACGACGCCAGCATAAGGGGGATTATACGAGTAGACACTGGTTCCGTCAACATTGAGCGTGATCACCTCACTGCTCCAGATCAGGCCATACTCATACTCATTACAGAAATAACTGCCAGCAGGGGAGGGAGTGCTGCAGGCAACCAGCGGCAGGTAAAGATAGAACTCACCCGGTCCTTCGGAATCAGAGCGGCCTGCGCTACTTACGCTCACCAGGCATACAAGAAAAGAAGCCACCCATAATGCTCCGGCAAGCAACGCCTGGTACAATCGTCTCCAGCTCATACGCTCACCTCTGCCGGTACAGAAAAAAGCAAGGTCTGCCCGCGGGCGACCTTGCTCTGAAGTTCTCTGTATTTGGGCTCCCTGAGATTTTAGCGCTTGGTATACTGAGGAGCTTTCCTGGCACGCTTCAGGCCGGGCTTCTTACGTTCCTTGACCCGCGCGTCACAGGTAAGGAAGCCACCCTTGCGCAGTGTCTCGCGCAACTCCGGATGAGCCCTTAACAAAGCCCGCGAGATGCCCAGGGAGGCGGCACCGGACTGTCCGCTGACTCCGCCGCCTTTCACCCTGATGCTGATGTTAAAGCGGTTTTCCATTGCCGTCGCCTTCAACGGTTCCTTGAGTACTGATATATCCATTTCCCGCACGAAATACTCTTCGACCGGCCGATCGTTGACCGTGATAACGCCACTGCCACCTGGGAATAAACGTACCCGTGCCGTGGCTGTTTTCCTTCGTCCCACTCCCTCGTAATACTCCATCCTCTCCTCCTGCCTCACTCAAGCTCCAGGGGTTTAGGCTGCTGAGCCTGGTGGGGATGTTGGGGTCCCGCGTAGACCTTAAGTTTCTTTAACATTTTGCGTCCCAACCGGTTTTTGGGCAACATTCCACGCACCGCGTGCTCAACTGCCCGAACAGGATGCTTTTTGAGCAGATCGCGCAGCGTAATCTGCTTCAGCCCACCGGGATAACCTGAGTAGCGGTAGTAGATTTTCTGATCCAACTTTCGCCCGGTGACGCGTATTTTTTCGGCATTAATAACAATCACATAATCGCCTGCGTCTACTGCGGGCGCATATATCGGCCGATGCTTGCCACGCAACCTGGAGGCAACCTGAGCGGCCAGCCGTCCCAGCGTCTTCCCTGTGGCGTCCACCACATACCATTCCCGCTTAATATCCTCTTGTTTAGTAACGTAAGTTTTATCCACGGTTCACCTATCCCCCTCAGTACTTCACTTCCATCAGGCAAAGGCCATGTGGAGGTGCGGTAGGCCCGGCCTTGCTCCGATCACACGACTCGAACACGGCGGCGAAATCCTCCACGCTTATCTCACCGTGGCCAACCTGCAGCAGGGTTCCCACAATACTGCGCACCATACGGTAAAGAAAGGCGTTCGCCTCAATCTCAAACATCAACCAGGGTGGAGTGCCCTGCAATTCCGCTCTGAACACAGTGCGCACCGTGCTCTCGCCCTCCGGCGGTTGACCAAAGGCTGCAAAGTCATGTGTGCCGGGCAAGAGAGAGACCGCCCGCCGCATTGACTCGACGTCCAGTGGTGCGCTCACGTGGAGGCTATACCTGCGGGCGAGCGGACACCGCACCGGGGCGTTGTACAACGTGTAGCGGTAACACCGGCTACGAGCATCATAACGCGGGTGGAAATCAGATGCTGCCTCCTCAACCGCACGGACCGCGATGTCGGCCGGGAGCACGGCGTTCAACGCCCGCAACAGCGCCTCCTGCCCATGCTTCCACGAGGTATCAAAGGCGATCACCTGGCCCACAGCGTGCACCCCGGCATCAGTGCGTCCTGCCCCCAGAACGGTCACATTCTCCTGGCCTATCTGTGCCAGAGCGGCCTCAAGCGCAGCCTGCACGGTAGGGGCATTGGCCTGCCTTTGAAAACCGCTGTACTCAGTTCCATCGTAGGCCACGACTGCCCGTACCCGCATCACAGTGACGGGGCGCCCCCTGCGCCTTACTCAACCAGCTCCAGCAGTACCATCGGAGCAGCGTCGCCACGCCGTGGCCCCAGCTTATAGATGCGCGTATACCCTCCGGGCCTGTCGGCATAGCGGGGCGCGATCTCTTCGAACAATTTCTTCAGAAGATCAACCCGCGTCCCGTTTGGTTCAACAGCCCAGCGGTTGATCCTGGCAGCGGCCAGGCGGCGAGCATGCACTGCCCTGGCCGGGGCGACTTTTTCCGCGGCAATGCCATGTTTGGCGAGCGTGATCAATTTCTCGGCCTGCGCACGGACCGCTTTAGCTTTTGCCTCGGTCGTCTCAATCCGCCCGTGATGAATCAGCTCCGTCACCAGGTTGCGGCGCAAAGCTGTGCGATGGCCTGTGGAACGGCTCAGCTTCTTACCTGCGACGCGGTGTCGCATTTACACACCTCCGGTTTTTTCACTTTCCTGCTGACGCCTCTGCACCAGCTCCAGGAAGCCCTTCTCATCGAGCTTCTTCAGCAACTCGTCCATTGATTTCTGGCCAAAATTGCGTATGGTCAACAGAGCGTCTTCCTTCCCCATACTCAACATTTCCAGCACTTCGCCTACGGTGGTGATGCCAGTGCGCCTGAGAGAGTTGAACACGCGCACACTCAACTCAAGCTGCTCGATGGGAATCTCGTACACCTCAGGCGGCAGACCAGGTTTCGCCTCGACCTCCTCGACCTCCTCCTCAACCGTGACGCCGGCGATCAGGCGCAGATGGAGGATCAGAATCCGGGTCGCTTCCTTAAGCGCATCCAACGGCGCGATACGCCCGTCGGTCCAAATCTCCATGGTCAGGCGGTCGTAGTTGGTCACCTGACCAACCCGGGCGCGCTCCACGTTAAAGGCGACCCGACGGACGGGGCTGAAGATCGCGTCAACCGGCAGCTCGCCCAGCGGCATCCGACCACGACCATCGGAAGACAAATAGCCATGCCCCTGCTCGACCTTAAACTCGATATCGAGATTAACGTCCGGTGAGTCCACAGTAAACAGGTAGAGGTCGGGGTTTAAAATCTCGATCTCAGGTGGAGCCTGAATATCACCGGCCGTCACGACCCCTTCATGCCGCACCTGGAGGAGCATGCGCATCGGCTCCTGGCTGTCCATATTCAGGCGCAGTTGCTTTACCTGGAGCATGAATTGAATGACATCCTCCCGCACACCCGGGATGGAAGTGAATTCGTGCGGAACGTCTGAGATGCGTACCGATGTCACGGCTGCCCCTGGAAGCGCTGCCAAAAGCACCCGGCGCAGCGCATTGCCCAACGTCACACCGAAGCCGCTCTCCAGCGGGCCGACGATGAACCGACCGTAGGTCTGGGAAATCGCATCCGTCTCTATTTTAGGCAGTACTTGAAATGACAACTAACCCCTCCTCTTTCTGCTTGCCTCTGGCCTGCCTTACTGGCAGGCCAGAGGCGAGACGTCCGATATTCCCTTAACGTGAATAGTATTCTACGATTAACTGTTCGTTAATCGTCATATCAATATCTTCGCGCGTGGGAGATTTCAACACCCTGGCCTCGAGCGCTTCGGCATCCAGGCTCAGCCAGCCTGGCACAGCCCCTGCGTCCAGCAATCTGGCCCGTTCTTTAAAGTACGGGCGGCGACGGCTTCCTTCCCGCACAGTGATACGATCTCCTGGCCGCACCAGCATCGAGGGGATGTTAGTACGACGGCCGTTGACCAGGAAGTGACCGTGCTGGACCAGTTGGCGGGCGTGCGCGCGCGAATCGGCAAGCTTCAGGCGGTAGATGACATTATCAAGCCGGCTCTCCAACATAATAAGCAGGTTCTCGCCGGTCACCCCTGGCCTGCGCTCAGCCTCACGGAAGTAACGATGGAACTGTCGCTCCAGCACTCCGTAAATACGCCGCGCCTTTTGCTTTTCGCGCAACTGGCGGGCATAATCGGTCGGGCGGCGACCACGGAACTGAGCCATGCGGCCATGCTCCCCTGGAGGATAGTTTCGCTTGCGCTCAAGAGAACACCTGGGAGACAGGCAACGCTCCCCTTTCAGAAACAGCTTTTCGCCTTCTCTGCGACACAGTTTACAAACCGGGCCAATATATCTGGCCATCTTCCCACTCCTCTATACACGCCGCTTTTTCGGAGGGCGGCATCCGTTGTGTGGTATAGGGGTCACGTCCGCGATGGAACGCACTCTTAACCCGGCTGCCTGAAGCGCACGGATAGCTGCCTCACGCCCCGGGCCAGGCCCCTTGACGAAGATATCCACTTCTACCATTCCGTTGTCCATAGCATCCTTAGCTGCCTGTTGGGCCGCCTGCCGGGCTGCAAAGGGAGTACTCTTGCGCGCGCCCTTGAACCCTACTGTACCAGCGCTGGCCCAATTGATGACATTACCCTGCGGGTCAGTGATAGTGACAATCGTGTTGTTGAACGTGGCATGAATGTGTGCCTGACCACTTGGCACATTCTTCCTGACTTTACGGCCTGCCTGCCGTCTCGCCATTCGCCTGGCTCGTGCCATTACTCCTCCTGATCCGTAACACCCCAACAGTGACTCAAGGTCACCTCGTATTACTTCTTCTTCATTCCACGCCGCCGCCCACGTCCGGCCACCGTCTTGCGCGGTCCCCGGTTGGTGCGCGCGTTAGTCCTGGTACGTTGGCCTCGCACCGGAAGATTGCGCCGGTGACGCAGACCACGGTAACACCCGATATCCACCAGACGTCGGACGTTCATCTGCACTTCACGGCGCAGATCGCCTTCCACCTGATATTCCCGATCTATGATGTCACGCAGCGTTGATACCTGCGCTTCAGTGAGGTCCTTGACACGAATATCGGGATTGATGCCGGCCTTGCGCAATATCTCGTTGCTGAGGCTGCGACCTATGCCGTAAATATACGTCAGGCCGATCTCGACCCGCTTATCCCTGGGCAAATCCACTCCCGCAATACGCGCCATATCTCACCTCTATCTAACCCTGTCGCTGTTTGTGCTTGGGATTTTCGCACACTACTCTGATCACACCGCGCCGCCGGATGATCTTGCACTTGGGACAGCGTCGTTTAACTGAGGGTGAAACTCTCATTACACCTCCACAATCACCTGATAAATCCTTCATAGTGACGCATCAGCAACTGTGCTTCCAACTGCCTCATAGTGTCAATCACCACACCCACTACGATCAGCAGGCCAGAGGCTGTGATGAGTAACACCCGAGTCTTCAAGAACAGGTCTACGATGAAGGGCAACACAGCCACTCCGCCCAGGAAGAGCGCCCCCACCAGCGTGATGCGCCGGTACACCGCAGTAATGTACTCGGCCGTCTTCTTGCCGGCCCGAATGCCCGGGATGAACCCCCCCTGGCGCTGCAATGCACCGGCCAGGTCCTGTTCCTGTATCATAATGTCGGTATAGAAATATGTGAACAGCACCACAGCCAGGAAATAAAGCAGACCATACCAGGGGCTGTTACCGCTGAAGAAATTCATCACCTCGGTGGCGAACCTGGAGACTCCCACACTCTCACTGCCGACGAAAAACTGAGCGATCACCGCCGGGAAGGTCAGGAATGATTGCGCAAAGATCAGCGGGATCATACCGGCCATGTTGACCCGCAGCGGGATGTAGGTACTGCCTCCGCCGTACACCTTTATACCCCGCACCCGCTTGCCGTACTGCACCATAATGCGCCGCTCCCCTTCCTGCACCACGACGATCACAAACATCGTGATGGCTGTGATGGCCAGGAAGACCGCCACCCGCACCAGTGCCATCCCCACCCCCTCCTCGGGTGACTGGATCCAGATACGCCGCAGGTTAAACGGCACATCGGCCACGATGCCGCTGAAGATAATTAGAGAGAGGCCATTTCCTATGCCCTGCTCCGTGATCAACTCGCCCAGCCAGATGGCGAACATCGTGCCTGCGGTCATAGCGATCAACACTGAGATCGTGGGCAGGATATTCTCCGCCGGGCTGAACCCGAAATGAGGCAGAATTGGCCTGCCCTCAAGGCCGGAGCTGAAGATACGGGCCTGACCGAAAGATTGTAACATGGCCAGCGGGATGGTGACGTAATACTGCAGCCGGTTCAACTTCCGCCGCCCTGCTTCTCCCTCCTCGGCCATCCTTTGCAGGGAGGGAATGATCGGCTGTAACAATTGGAAGATGATCGTGGCTGTGATGTACGGGTAAACCCCGTTGGCCATCACTGAGAAGTTCGACACTGCCCCGCCGGAAAGCAGGTTCAGCAGGTTGAACAACTGGCCAGCGCCGCTCGTGGTGTCCATCAGCCAGCCCTTCAGAGCCTCCTGATCCACCCCTGGCACCGGCACATGGGCTGCCAGCCGATAAATGACCAGGATCAAAAGCGTGTACAGGAGTTTACGCCGCAGGTCGGGCAGTGTCATCGCATTCCGCAGGGCCTGAATCATCTTTCCCCCTCTCTTGACTCTCGCACTACCTGGTGCGGTAACCACCTCGCTGCCAGGGGAGCTCCTCCACCACCCCGCCAGCGGCCTCGATCTTCTCCCGGGCACTGGTGGAGAAGCGATGTGCCTTTACCGTGAGTGCATGCTTCAGCTCACCCTGGCCCAGGATCACAACCAATTCATCAGCGCGCTTGATGACCCCCACCTGAGCCAACACTTCCGGGGTAACCTCGCTGCCGGGCTGAAAGCCTGCCAGCCGCTCCAGGTTAACCGGCGTGAAGCGAACGCGCCACGGATTACGGAATCCCATACCGCGCATAAAGGGGAGCTTCCGCACCAGAGGGAGCTGACCGCCCTCGAAGTAAGGGGGCACACCGCCACCACTGCGGGCTTTCTGCCCCTTCGTACCCCGTCCAGCCGTCTTGCCCTGCCCGGCAGCGATGCCGCGCCCCACCCGCTTGCGTTTACGTACGGCGCCCTCAGCCGGCTTAAGTTCGTGTAGTTTCATCCCTCGCTCCCGTGTGTCACTTCCACCAGATGGATTACCTTAGCGATCATACCGCGGATCACCGGCGTGTCCTTGTGTTCGACCGTCTGGTACATCCGTCGCAGCCCTAATGCATAGAGCGTACGCTTCTGCCGTTCAGGATACCCGATGGGGCTTTTGACCAGCGTGATACGCAAGATGCCATTGCCCTGTGCCTGGTTCATCTTCCACGCCTCCAAAAAGGCATTACTTTGGCCTCGGGCACGCCTCGCTCACGCGCCACTTCCTCTGAACTGCGCAGTTGCCTCACTGCATCCAGGGTGGCACATACCACGTTCAGCATGTTGGAACTGCCCTGTGACTTGGTGAGTACATCATGTACCCCAAGCGCCTCCAACACAGCGCGCACTCCGCCGGCCGCGATCACGCCCGTGCCAGGCGCGGCGGGCCTCAGGAACACCTGTGCCCCTCCGCAACGTCCCACCACCTCATGCGGAATGGTGGTCTGCACCAGCGGTACCGGCCGCATATCCCGCCGCGCCCGCTCTGTGGCCTTGCGGATCGCGTCAGGGACGGCACGGGCTTTCCCGATGCCCACACCCACCTGGCCACGGTTATCGCCGACCACCGCGACCACGCGGAAAGCGAAGTGGCGTCCCCCTTTTACTACTTTGGCCACTCTGGTAATATCCACAACACGTTCGTCCAGCTCGCTACGTTCCTCGAATACCTCGTGATCCCGCAAGTCAATTATGGCCATTCCGCCTCCGCGATCTGAAAGCGACCTGCATCAAAATTCCAACCCACCCTCGCGGGCAGCGTCCGCTAACGCCCTGACCCGGCCGTGGTACTTATATCCACCGCGATCAAAAACAACCCGGCGGACTCCAACACTCAACGCACGCTCTGCAAGCACCGCACCCACCACACGTGCCTGCTCCGTCTTGTTCAGCCCGTGGACCCGGGCAGCTACCTCCGGCTCCACGGTGGAAGCGGAGACAAGTGTGTGCCCACGGGTGTCATCAATCACCTGAGCGTAGATATGACGCAGACTCCTGAAAACGTTCAAACGCGGACGTTCCGCTGTTCCTTTGACATGTTTCCGCACCCGTCTGTGTCTTCTCAGGCGGGCTGCTCGACGATCAATCTCTGGCATATCTCAACCTCTACCTGGACAGCTTACCTGACTTGCCTGCCTTACGACGCACTGGCTCGTCAATGTAGCGAATTCCCTTGCCTTTGTAGGGCTCCGGTGGCCTCCAGGCGCGGATATTGGCGGCAACCTGTCCCACCTGCTCCTTATCCACCCCGCTCACGGTGATCACCTTCGTGCGCGGGTCCACATCGAAACGGATCCCCTGAGGAGGGAAAATCCGTACCGGGTGGGAGAATCCCAACTGGAGTAACAGGCTCCCATCGCCCTGCAGATCAACACGGTATCCCACCCCCTGCACCTCCAACTGCTTCTTGAAGCCCTGGCTCACGCCGATAATCATATTATTCAGGAGCGCCCGCGTGAGACCATGGAGAGCTTTGTGCTGCTGCTGATCGGTGGGACGATACACCCTCAACACCCCGTCTTCGAGCCTGATCTCCATATCCGGATGGAATTCACGGGAAAGTGTGCCCTTCGCTCCTGTGACCGTGACCCGGTTACCTTCAATATCCACCCTCACCCCGGCGGGGACCGGAATGGGCATACGACCAATACGTGACACCGGAACCTCCTTCCAAGTTACCAAACGTAACAGATCACCTCACCCCCCACACCCAGACGCCGTGCCTGCTGTCCTGTCAAAACCCCCTTAGGCGTGGTGAGGATCGCGATCCCCATGCCACTGCGTACCCAGGGGATCTCGGAGACGCCAGCGTATACACGCCGTCCAGGCTTACTGACCCGCTTCAGGCCTGTGATTACCGGGCGGCGATCTTTTCGTTCACCCACGTATTTAAGCGTGATGATCAACTGGGGCTGGGGACGATCGCGCGTCACATAGTAATCCTCGATGAAGCCCTCCTCCTTCAGGATCCGGGCGATCTCCGCCTTGAGTTTCGAAGACGGCACCTGCACACTGGGATGACCCACCATGAGGGCATTGCGTATGCGCGTCAACATATCAGCTATCGGATCAGACGTAGTCATAAGCCCCTCGTTCCTCGCTTACCAGCTGGACTTTCTAACGCCAGGGATCTCACCCCGTAACGCCAATTCCCTGAAGCAGATACGACACAGTTGAAAGCGTCGCATATAACCGCGTGGACGGCCGCATATCTTGCAGCGGTTTCTCACCTGCGTGGGATACTTACGCCGCATTTCTCTGATAGGCATACACTTCTTCGCCATATATTCGATCCTCTCTATGCCCGCCCACGACGATGGAAAGGCATGCCCAGAAGTTCCAACAGGCGACGCCCCTCCTCATCCGTCTTCGCCGTGGTGACGATGCTGATTTCCATGCCCCGTATCTTGTCAATGGTATCGTAGTTGATCTCGGGGAAGACGAGCTGTTCACGCAACCCCAGTGTGAAATTCCCGTGTCCATCCAGCGTATCGGGCACGCCGTGAAAATCGCGCTGACGGGCCAGCGCCACATTGCACAGACGGTCCAGAAAAGCCCACATGCGCTCTCCGCGCAGTGTCACCTTGACCCCAATGGCGCGGCCTTCGCGCAACTTGAAACCGGCGATAGAACGGCGTGCACGGGTGATCACGGGCTGCTGACCGGTGATCGTGGCAATGTCCCTTACCGTGTGGTCCAGTGCCTTGGCGTTATCCAGAGCCTCGCCCACCCCAACATTGACGACGATCTTCTGGAGACGCGGCACCTCCATCACGTTCTTGTACCCGAACTCTTTCATCAATCTGGGGCGCACTTCTTCATAATAAAGCTTACGCAACCGTTGCATCTCTTTCACCCTCTGTCGTGGCAGCCCGATCAGTCAATGACCTCGTGGCACTTCTTACATATGCGCACCTTACGCTCACCCTGCCAGGTAAAGCCTACCCGCGTGCGCTGGTCGCACCTCGGGCATACCAGCATCACATTCGAAATGTGAATCGGAGCCTCAAACCTGATAATACCCGGCTGCACCTGGGTTCGACCGGCGCGTATCGGGCGTTGATGCTTCTTAACGATGTTGACGCCAGCAACGACAAGCCGCTCCTTCTTGGAGTACACCTGCTGCACCTTGCCACGCATGCCCCGGTCCTCGCCGGCGATCACTTCCACGGTATCTCCTTGCTTAATCCTGGCCACTCCACCACCCCCTCACAGCACCTCAGGAGCCAGCGAGACGATCTTCATAAAGCCCCTTTCGCGCAACTCGCGAGCTACCGGGCCGAAGATGCGTGTCCCTTTCGGATTGGAGCTTGTCCCATCCAGAATCACTGCAGCGTTATCATCAAAGCGGATGAGGGAGCCATCGCTGCGGCGATACTCCTTCGCCGTGCGTACAATTACCGCGCGCACAATGTCGCCCTTTTTCACCTGACCACGCGGAGTGGCCTGCTTCACGGTCGCCACCACCACATCGCCCACGCGACCATAGCGACGTTTCGAGCCACCCATCACGCGGATGACCAACACCTCTCTGGCACCGGTATTATCAGCCACTTTTAAAATGCTCTCTTGCTGGATCATAGCTCAACCCCTGTCGCCTGCTGCTCTCCTGCCCGCGCGATGATCTTCTCGACGACCCAGCGCTTCTCGCGGCTCAAGGGCCTGGACTCGACAATGCGCACCAGGTCGCCCACACGGCAACGGTTCTCCTCATCGTGGGCCTTATACTTCTTCCTGCGACGCAGCACTTTCCCATAACGGGGGTGACGCTCCATACGCTCCACGCGCACCACCACCGTCTTATCCATCTTATCGCTGACCACGCTGCCCACAAGGCGTTTTCTTGAGGCTTTATACCTCACTGTGCCACCTCCTCCCCAAGCAATCCGGCAAGCAAATCACGCTCGCGCAGAATTGTCTTCATGCGGGCAATATCTCGCTTAACCATCCTGATACGGTTGGTGTCCTCAAGCCGCCCCATACTCATCTCACGGCGCAGGACAAAAAGCTCACGATAAGCGTCCTCCAGCCGTTGCTGGATCTCTTCTGTAGCCCAGAGGCGTATTTCCCGTGCCTGCATCTCCGCTCCTACTCCGCTTCAGCTGCCAGACCCTCGCGCACCACGAACTGGCATTTGATCGGCAACTTGTGAGAGGCCAGACGCATCGCCTCCCGTGCCACTTCCTCTGAAATGCCGCTTAACTCAAACATCACCCGACCAGGCTTCACCACCGCCACATAGTGATCAACCGTACCCTTGCCCTTGCCCATCCGCGTCTCGGCTGGTTTGGCCGTGACCGGCTTATCGGGAAAGATGCGTATCCAGTACTTGCCACGCCGACGCACGAAGCGCACAATAGCACGCCGTGCAGCTTCGATCTGGCGCGCGGTGATCCACCCTGGCTCCAGCGCCTGCAATCCATAGTCCCCAAAAGCGACATCAACACCACGGGTGGCCTTACCCTTCATCCGGCCTCGCATCTGTTTGCGATATTTCATCCGCTTTGGCTGTAACACGTCTGACTCTCCCCTGCCCAATACTGTATAACAACTCTGGCGTCTGCTGCATAAATGTACGCTCTCTGGCCTGTGTCATCCAGAAGTCAGCATACACGGTCAGGCTACAAATGGCTCCTCCTGGGCTTTGGCCTCGGGCAAAACTTCCCCTTTGTATATCCAGACCTTCACCCCGATCCGGCCGTAAGTGGTAAGCGCCTCTTCCTGGGCATAGTCAATATCGGCGCGGAGCGTCTGAAGGGGCACCTGACCATCCCGCAACCAGGCCTGCCGGGCCATTTCGGCCCCGTGCAAACGGCCTTTGCAGAGCACTTTGATGCCCTGAGCACCGGCCCGCATGGCTGCCTGAACAGCGCGCTTCATAGCCCGTCCATGTGAGACACGTCGCTCTAACTGGGCAACGATATTCTCCGCCACCAGCCTGGCATCAAGCTCAGGTTGCTCAACCTCGTGGACCTCCACGGTGACCTGCTTGCCGCCCGTAATTTCCCTCAGACGATCGCGCAGCCCTTTCACCTCAGCTCCCCTGCGCCCGATAATAATGCCGGGCCTGGCCGTCCAGATGGTCACCGTGACCTGGTTATGGGAACGCTCAATGTCAATGCGCGAAATGCCACCACCTTCCACGCTTTCGTAGATATGGCGACGGATGGCCATATCCTCATGCAGCAGGTCTGAATACTGCCTGCCCTCTGCGTACCAGCGTGCTTTCCAATCCCTGATGATGCCCAACCTGATTCCATAAGGGTGAACTTTGCGTCCCAACCCGCTTCCTCCTTTTACTCACTCACCTGTTTCAAGAATCACCGTGATATGCGAGGAGCGCTTACGTATCGGCCGCCAGCGGCCACGGGCACCGTAATTCCGTCTCCACCCTTTACCGGGCATCACACCCGGGCCTTCATCGGCCACGATGCGCGCCACGTACAGATCGCCTCGCGGGATGCCGAAATTCTCCTCTGCGTTCGCAACAGCGGACTGGATCAGTTTCGCAACCGGCCGTGCCGCTGCGTGCGGGAGGAAGCGTAATGTCTCCAGGGCGTCGTCAACGTGCTGGCCTCGCACCTGATCAATAACACGCCGCACTTTGGATGCCGGTATAGGCACATGCCTGACCCGGGCCACGACCCGTTCTTCTGCTGCCATTTCTCTCCCCCTATCGCACCCGGCCCTTTTTCTCTTTTACCACGTGCCCGCGGAATGTGCGGGTAGGAGCGAACTCGCCTAGCTTATGCCCTACCATATCTTCCGTAATGTATATGGGCACATGGCGCCTCCCATCGTGTACCGCGATGGTATGACCGATCATATGAGGGAAGATCGTCGAAGCCCTCGACCAGGTGCGGATCAGGCGCTTCTCCCCACGTCGGTTCAGTTCTTCGATCCTCCGCAACAACTTTGGATCCACATAAGGTATGGGTCGCTTTAACGGTGATCGCGACATAACCTGTACCACCTCCCACCAGCTTTACTGCTGCCGCCGTTTACCACGCCGGCGCACGATATACCTGTCAGTGACTTTATTACGACGTGTCTTGACGCCCAGTGTTCTCTTACCCCACGGCGATTTAGGACCAGGCATACCTATCGGAGCACGCCCCTCACCGCCGCCATGCGGGTGATCGCGGGGCGTCATCGCCGAGCCACGCACCGTCGGGCGAAAGCCCAACCAACGCTTACGGCCGGCCTTGCCAAGCTTGATGTTTCCGTGATCAACATTGCCTACCTGACCGACGGTGGCCATACATTCCTTGCGCACCAGCCGTATCTCTCCGCTGGGGAGGCGCAAGGTCACATATTTCCCCTCTTTAGCCAACACCTGGGCTGAGGTGCCCGCCGAGCGCGCCAGTTGCCCACCCCTGCCAGGATACAGTTCCACATTGTGGACAAGGGTGCCGAGTGGGATCAATTCCAGCGGCAGGGCATTACCCACGCGCACCTCGGCCTCCGGCCCACTCATCACGGTATCCCCAACCTGCAGCCCTAACGGGGCGATAACGTACCGCTTTTCCCCGTCAGCATAGACCAGCAGAGCGATGCGGGCGGAGCGGTTGGGATCGTATTCGATGCTGTGTACCCGCGCCGGGATGCCGAACTTATCACGTTTGAAGTCTATCAGGCGGTACAGACGTTTATGCCCACCTCCCCGGTGGCGCACCGTGATACGCCCCTGGGCGTTGCGCCCGCCGCGCTTCCGCAATACACGTACCAGTGCACGCTCCGGTTCAGCACGTGTCACGTCTTCTGATGTCAGACTGATCAGTCCCCGACGGCCGGGTGAAGTTGGTTTGTACGTCTTCAGTGGCATACTTACACCCCTTCAAATACTTCCAGCCGTTCCCCCGGCTCCAGCGTTACCAATGCCTTCTTCCAGACCGGGCGACGTACCACAGGCCGACGGCCGTAGCGGCGGGTGATCTTGGCAGGCATGTTCATCACGTTCACCGATGCCACTTTAACACCATAGATCGCCTCAATGGCCCTCTTGATATCAATCTTGTTGGCTCGACGGTGTACCTCAAAAGCGTACTGTCGCAGCTCAGTGGACTGGTAACGCGCCTTCTCTGTATCAAGCGGTCGGATAATTACCTGGTAGGGATTCATAGCTCTCCTATCCCCAAATCGCCTCGATCACTTCCAGTGCCTGGCGTGGCATCAGCAAATGATCGCACCCCAGGAGATCGCGCACGTTAAGATAATTGGCCAGCAGAGTCTTGACCGCAGGAAGGTTGCGCACTGACTTTTCCACCAGATCATTGCGCTCCGGCAGGAGCAGCAGCACCTGCTGATCCAACCCCAGCCTCCCCAAAAGTTTCACCATCTCTCTGGTTTTGGGCGCTTCCATCTCCAACGCATCCAGCACAAATATCTGCTTTTCCCTGGCTTTCACAGAAAGCGCCGAGCGAATGGCCGCACGACGCATCTTACGCGGCATCTTCTGAGTGTACTTGCGTGGCACAGGGCCATGAGCCACACCACCCCCGACGAATATGTTGGCATTGCGGCTTCCATGACGTGCCCGTCCTGTACCTTTCTGCCGATACCACTTGGCCTTGGAGCGGTTAACTTCTCCACGTGTCTTCGTTTTGTGTGTGCCCAACCGGGCGTTGGCAAGCTGACGCACCAGAGCCTGGTGCATCAAAGGCACGTTAATGGAAGCCTCGAAGACCGTCGCGGGCAGCTCGATTTCCCCGACCACTTCTCCCTGTACGTTGTACAACGGCACGATCATCGCTTCCCCCCTACTCACCCGGCTGCCTGGCCAGTTCCCGTGACTTACGGGCCTGCCTGATCATCACAAGCCCTCCCTTTGCTCCGGGCACACTACCACGCACAGCCAGGAGGTTTCTCTCTGCATCCACGAGCTCCACACGCAAATTCTGAGCCGTTACGCGTGCACCCCCCATACGTCCGGCCATACGCTGCCCCTTCCAAATCCGGCCGGGCGTGGTCGTGGAACCGATAGACCCGGGAGCGCGCAGCCGATCGGATTGACCATGGGTTTTCGGCCCGCCCCTGAAGCCATGCCGCTTCACCACACCGGCGAACCCGCGCCCTTTAGAGATGCCGACCACATCCACACGGTCACCTACCTGGAACACGTTCGCCAGAATGCGCTGCCCAACTTTTAGCTCCTCATCCTTACGCAGCCGGAACTCGCGCAAATAGCGCAGGGCAGGCAAACGCTTGCGCGTCAAATGCAGCCTTTCCCCCCTGCTCAGGCGACGTGGGTGCACCACCTCGAAGCCCAATTGTACGGCCTGATAGCCATCTTTCTCCAAAGTCTTCACCTGGGTCACGTAACAGGGACCGGCCTCGATCACCGTGACCGGGATGGCATTGCCGCGCTCGTCAAATATCTGCGTCATACCCACTTTTTTGCCTAAGATCGCCTTCAACCTGACACCTCTTCACATAAAGTTGGGACTGCCGGCCCGACGCGAGGCCACATCATCCCCCTCAGGGAAAACCCGGAGGAGAGAGCGGCACTCCCTCCTCCGGGTCAAGCCGTCCTGCAAGGCTCTTTTGTACTAACCTATCCGGAAACCGACGCATCCCTGTACGTCGGTATAAGCGGCATAGGGATGCCGCTTGTACGGTTTTTCGGATAGGGATGCCGCTTGTACGGTTTTTCGGACAGGTTCTAAATATAGCTACCTGTCCTCCCGCAGGTTTGGACGCAATCTCCACATCGTAGTGTGCTGCAACGGGCTGCTTGCCCCCTGCTGGGCCGCTATCCAATCTGCGGGAGGGTATACTACTAAATTTTAATCTCGATATCCACGCCAGCCGGCAGATTCAGCCGCATCAGGGAATCTATGGTTTTGTTATCCGGCTCGATGATATCAATCAGCCTCTTGTGGGTGCGGATCTCAAAGTGCTCGTGCGAGTCCTTGTCAATGAACGTGGAGCGACGCACGGTGAAACGTTCTACCTTGGTTGGTAAAGGCACCGGCCCGACAACGGCGGCGCCGGAGCTTTCCGCTTTCTCCACAATGCGTCTGGCCGATTCATCAAGCACGCGGTGATCGTAAGCCTTCAACCGGATGCGGATCCTCTGCTTGGCCATACCACCTCACCTAGTCCAAAATCTTGGTGATGACACCCGCACCTACGGTCAGGCCACCCTCGCGGATCGCAAAGCGAGACCCTTCCTCAATAGCGACCGGCTCGATCAGCTTGACCTCCAGGTTGACATCATCACCGGGCATCACCATCTCGACGCCCTCCGGCAGGGTGATCTCACCGGTCACATCCATGGTACGGATGTAGAACTGTGGACGATAACCTGAGAAGAAGGCTTTATGCCGCCCACCCTCTTCCTTCTGGAGCACGTACACCTGGCTCATAAAATGTTTGTGGGGCTTGATGCTGCCCGGCGCCGCGACCACCTGGCCACGTTGGACTTCATCACGGTCTATGCCCCGGAGCAACAGGCCGGCGTTGTCGCCTGCCACCACCACGTCCAGCTTCTTACGGAACATTTCCATATCGGTGACCACGGTCTTGAGAGGCTGATCCCGCAGGCCGACGATCTCCACAGGGGTCATCGGTACCAGTTTGCCACGCTCGACTCTGCCGGTCACCACCGTACCACGGCCCTTGATGGAGAAGACATCCTCGATAGGCATCAGGAACGGTTTGTCTTCCTCACGCACCGGCATGGGTATGTACTCGTCAATCACACGCATCAGCTCCCAAATGCACTGATACTCGGGTGCATTGGGGTCCGTGCTGGTGCTCTGCAATGCCTGGAGTGCGCTGCCCCGCACGATAGGCGTCTCATCACCGGGGAAACCATACCCGTCGAGCAGCTCGCGCAGCTCCAACTCGACCAGCTCCAGCAGTTCCGGATCATCCATAAGGTCCACTTTATTCAGGAAGACCACGATAGCTGGAACATTCACCTGACGGGCCAGCAACACATGCTCGCGTGTCTGCGGCATGGGGCCATCCGCGGCAGAAACCACCAGGATTGCCCCATCCATCTGAGCTGCCCCGGTAATCATGTTCTTAATATAGTCACGGTGTCCGGGGCAGTCAATGTGCGCGTAGTGGCGCTTATCCGTCTCGTATTCAACGTGGGCAATGGCCACGGTAAGGATCTTGGTCGCATCACGCCGGAACATTTTGGCGTCCGCCTTGGCTACCTCGTCATAGGCCTTGTACTCGGCAAGCCCCTTCAAAGCCAGCACTTTTGTGATCGCTGCCGTAAGCGTCGTCTTACCGTGGTCAATGTGACCGATTGTGCCCACATTTACGTGTGGCTTGGTGCGTTCAAATTGCTCTTTAGCCATGTCTTACTCCTTTCAAATATCGGCTTTACCAGACTCCGCCATATATAATGGCTTCCATCCGTTGTCTCTCTACCTCCGCATAGTGATGGAATTCCATCGTAAAAGTTCCCCTTCCCTGCGTCAGGCTCCGCAGATCGGTGGCATATCCGAACATCTTCACCAGAGGGACATAAGAACGGATCGCCTGCACCCCACCGGCTCGCGAGGTCACTTCCCGAATCTCTGCGCCCCTGGCGTTCAAATCACCCATTACCTCGCCTGTGAACGCTTCCGGCGTAACCACCTCCAGGTCCATCACCGGCTCCAGCAATACAGGCGATGCCTTCTCCACCGCCTGGGTGAAGGCCTGCGCTCCAGCCACCTTGAAAGCCAGCTCGGATGAGGTCTCCTCGTTTACCTCAGCGGCCGTGAGGCGAACCTTGACGTCCACCAGCCGGTAGCCGGCCAGTACACCGCTTTCCATCGCCTCGCGGCAGCCCCGCTCAACCGCTCCGACAAAGGCAGCAGGCAAATCCCCGGTACGGACAGCGTTTTCAAACAGGAAACCCGTACCCGAGGGCAGCGGCTCCACTTCCAGCCATACGTGCGCGAAGTGCATCCTGCCCCCGACCTGCCGCTCAAACAACCCCTCGCCTGCAGCCTTCTGAGTGATTGTCTCCCGATAGGTAACACGAGGCTTGCTTACCCGACCGGCCACACCGAACTCGCGCATCAGGCGGTCAGTGATGATCTCAAGATGCAGCTCGCCCATCCCTGAGATCAGCGTCTGGCCGGTGTTCTCATCAACACGTACCATAAAGGTGGGGTCCTCTTCCGCGAGCCTCTGTAAACCCTCGCTCAGTCGGTCCTGGTCGGCCGCGGTCTTAGGCTCTATCGCCACTGAAATAACTGGCTCCGGGAAGGAAATACGTTCCAGAACGATCGGCCCGTTGGGAGCGCACAAAGTATCACCGGTGAAAGTCTCCTTCAGGCCCACCGTCGCACCAATGTCGCCGGCACTGAGTTCCTGAATCTCCTCGCGCCGATCGGCATACATCCGGAGCAACTTACCGATCCGCTCGCTGCGCTTTGCGGGAGCGGCTTTGCCTTTAATCACACTCGACCCGACTCTGATCCTACCCGAGTAGACACGGAAATAGGCAAGCCGCCCCACATAAGGGTCGCTTGCGATTTTAAAGACCAGCGCAGCCAACGGCTCATTCGGATCGGCCAGGCGCTTTTCCACCTTGCCGGTGTAGGGATTGACCCCCTCCACCGGCGGAATGTCCAGCGGCGAGGGCAGGTAATCCACCACCGCGTCCAGGAGCGGCTGGATGCCCTTGTTGCGCAATGCCGATCCACACAGCACCGGGTTCAACTGTCCACTTATCGTGGCCCGTCGCAGTGCCTCACGCAGGCGGGCCGGTGCGATTTCCTCACCGTCGAGATACAGCGCCATCAACTCGTCGTCGGTTTCAACGATCTGCTCGATAGCCTGTTCCCGCGCTTCAAGCACCCACTCCTCAAGCTCAGGGGGGATTGGCACAACCTCCGGGGAGACCCCCAGCTCATCCGTCCAGATAATGGCCTGCATCTCCAGCAAATCCACCACGCCGCGAAAGTCAGCCTCACAGCCAACAGGCCACTGGATAGTGACAGGATGAGCGGGCAGCTTTTCCCGGATGGTCTGGACCGCATGCGCAAAGTCTGCCCCCAACTTATCCATCTTGTTAATGAAGGCGATCAGCGGCACTTTAAATGCCTGAGCCTGTCGCCATACTGTTTCCGATTGTGGCTCCACACCCGCCACTGCATCGAAGACCACCACCCCACCGTCGAGGACGCGCAGACTGCGCTGCACCTCAGCGGTGAAGTCAATGTGGCCCGGGGTATCCACAATGTTAATCTGGCATCCTCGCCAGAAGCAGGTCACGGCCGCTGCCGTGATGGTGATCCCGCGCTCCCGCTCCTGGATCATCCAGTCCGTGACCGTCGTACCGTTATCCACATTGCCCATCTTATGGGTACGACCGGTATAGAACAGGATACGTTCCGTCGTAGTAGTTTTCCCCGCATCAATGTGGGCGATGATGCCGATATTCCTGATGCGGCTGAGCGAGTGGGGCGCGTTCATAAACTCACAATTTCACAATGCTCCCTGCATCCCTCCGTGCGAGAGTGTCACCGCCAGGTCCACTACCACCGGTAGTGAGCAAAGGCACGGTTGGCCTCAGCCATCCTGTGGGTATCTTCCCTCTTTTTGATCGCCGCGCCTGTGCCGCGGGCAGCGTCCATCAACTCGTTGGCCAGCTTCTCAGCCATGCTCTTGCCCGGGCGGCTGCGCGCAGCGGCCAACAGCCAGCGCATTGCCAGGCTGACCTGACGATCCGGTGGGACCTCCACCGGAATCTGGTAAGTGGCCCCACCTACACGTCTCGGCTTCACTTCCAGAACCGGCGAGACGTTCCTGATGGCCTCATCCAACACCTCCAGCGGAGGGCGCTTCATACGCTCTTCCACAGTTTCAAGAGCCTCGTACACAATGCGCGCTGCCAGGCTCTTCTTGCCTTTCCTCATAACTTTATTGATCAGCCTGGCGACCGTCTCGCTATTGTAACGGACGTCCGGCTCGACCTTGCGCTTAGGAGGACGGTATCTTCTGGGCATCCTTCACCTGTCCATTACTTCTTGGGCCGCTTGCTACCATACTTGGAGCGTTGCTGGTGTCGCTTATCCACTCCCGCTGCATCGAGGGCGCCACGTATAATGTGATACCGCACGCCAGGGAGGTCCCGCACACGCCCTCCCCTGATCAAAACCACCGAGTGCTCCTGCAGGTTATGACCTTCTCCAGGAATATAGGCTGTCACCTCGATGCCGTTTGTCAGGCGCACCCTGGCGATCTTGCGCAACGCAGAATTAGGCTTCTTGGGCGTCATAGTGCGCACGCTGGTGCACACGCCCCGCTTCTGTGGCGCTCCCTCAGGGCGGCGAATACGGCGTTGCCTGAATGAGTTGAATGTGTAGTGCAACGCAGGCGCCTTTGACTTGCGTGACTTTGGTTTTCTTCCCTTGCGTACTAACTGATTGATTGTGGGCATATAGTAACCCTCTATGTATACATCCTGGTAAAACCAGTGAAGAAGGCCATCCACCGTACCGATGGCCTTCCGTCTCCCAAGCAGCTAACCCGTCAATCAGGGTAGCAGGAGCTCATAGCTGCTACCCGGCGGAGCATTATTTTACCACAAAATTGCAAAAGGTCAAATGGTTCTCACACCGTAGGACAACTGCGAGCAGTTGTCCTCCAATCTCTATGTCCACCAGGCTCGGGCCGGCCTCCAGACCACACCTGACGTCATCATGACCGGCTAAAGCCTGCTCTCACTACATCACGACTGGTATTCCCGCCGCCCCGGACTTAAAAGGCCTGCGCCTAAAACGGGCAATCTGGTCCTGTCCTCGCTCTTGCCAAAATTGAGTACCTCACCATCCTGGGTGATCGCCTCGACGGCCAGGCCAAGGCTCTGAAGCTCCTTCACCAATACTTTGAACGAGGCGGGAACGCCTGGCTCCTGTACAGGCTCCCCTTTCACGATGGCTTCGTAGGCTTTGACCCGCCCCTGTACGTCGTCCGACTTGATGGTGAGCATCTCCTGAAGTGTATGGGCTGCACCGTAGGCCTCAAGCGCCCACACCTCCATCTCGCCAAAACGCTGACCACCGAACTGCGCCTTCCCACCCAGGGGCTGCTGGGTCACCAGGCTGTATGGCCCTGTGGAGCGTGCGTGCACCTTATCCTCAACCAGGTGGGCCAGCTTCATCATGTATATCATGCCCACCGTGACCGGCCGATCGAAAGGCTCACCCGTCTTGCCGTCATAGAGGATCATTTTGCCCAGGATAGGCAGAGGGTCAGACGAAGAGAGGCTCACCTGATTTGCTAATGTCTCCACCGCATTATCATCCAGGTTGCTCACGTCATAACCGCGATCCTCCAGCCAGATGCGCAGACAGGCAGCCCTGGCAAGTTTATCCGCCTCAGTGCGCTGGGCTAAAGTGCGCGTATCATCCTCAAAAGAGAGCAACACCTCAGGGTCGTATCCTCGCTCTCTAAGCCATTCACGCAACACTGCTCGCCGGGCATACACGTAGTCTGAAAGCAACCGGTCCACATCATAACCGCGATCACCCAGCCAGGCCACAATGTAAAGGCGTCGGGCCTCCTCATCGTCCCGCAACGTCTCCAGAGGGTAATTCTGCCCCTTGAGCCAGGTCCAGGTACGCTCGGTTATTTCGTTCCAGGCACGATCTATCATCCAGGCACGGGCCAGTTCGGCTTCGACTTGCAGCTCGTTCGCCCCATCGAACACCGGCGTGATGGCCCGGAATCCCAGCCGATGGACTGCCCACCCCAGGTGGGTCTCCAGAATCTGGCCGATGTTCATACGCCCTGGCACTCCGAGGGGGTTGAGTATCAGGTCTATCGGCGTACCATCGGCCAGGAAGGGCATGTCCTCAATCGGCACCACTCTTGAGATCACACCCTTGTTCCCATGGCGGCCTGCCATCTTATCGCCTTCGGTGATCTTGCGTATCTGGGCCACACTGACCCGCACCAGGCGCTCCACACCGACCTTCAGGTCCTGATGCTCGTCGCGGTTGAACACTTTAACGTCCACGACTTTGCCGCGTTCCCCGTGAGGCAGGCGCAGGCTGGAATCTTTCACCTCGCGAGCCTTTTCACCGAAGATGGCGCGCAGCAGTTTCTCCTCAGGGCTTAGTTCTTTCTCACCCTTAGGCGTGATCTTGCCCACCAGGATGTCCAGCGGACCGACCTCGGCCCCGATACGGATGATCCCCTCTTCATCAAGGTCTCTCAGCGCCTCTTCACCAACGTTTGGGATGTCGCGCGTGATCTCTTCGGGCCCGAGTTTGGTATCGCGGGCTTCCACCTCGTGTTTCTCGATGTGCACGGAGGTGAACATGTCCTCGCGCACCACACGCTCGCTGATAAGGATGGCGTCTTCAAAGTTACCACCCTCCCACGAGAGGAAGGCACACAACACATTCTGTCCCAAAGCCAGCTCGCCGTTCTCCGTGGAAGAGCTATCCGCCAGGACCTGATCCTTGTGCACCCGCTGTCCTTTGAAGACCACAGGGCGCTGATCAATACAGGTGCTCTGATTAGACCGCTGGTACTTGCGTAGCCGATACGTGTGCAGGCCACCGGGATGACGGACGACTATCTGGTCTCCGGTAACGCTGATCACCTCCCCTTCATCCCTGGCCAGGACCACCTGCCCCGAGTCTAACGCAGCCCGCCACTCCATCCCCGTTGCCACCAGGGGGGCTTCGGGTCGGATCAGGGGCACAGTCTGACGCTGCATGTTTGAGCCCATCAGGGCCCGGTTAGCATCATCGTGCTCCAGGAAGGGGATGAGTGAAGCCGAGACACCCACGATCTGGCATGGAGCCACATCAATGTAATCAATCCTCTCCGGCGGGGCCATCAGGAAGCGATCCGCATGGCGAGCCGAGATGCGTGACTGGACAAAATGCCCTTCCTCATCCAGCTCGGCGTTAGCCTGGGCGATGACATATATGTCCTCCCGGTCGGCCGAGAGGTAGACCAGCTCATCGGTGACCCTAGGCACAACAGGTATTTCGCCCTGTAAATTCAACGCCGCGATGCGCTCCGCCAGTTCCGGCGACACTTTGGTACCTGCCTGTGCCACAACCTCGCCGCTCTCAGGATCCACCACATCCTCCCTGAGAATGTGACCGGCGAGCGACGCGGCATCAGGCTGGACAGCACGAACCACCTTACGGTAAGGCGTCTCGACAAAGCCGAGTGCATTGACACGAGCATGAGTGGCCAGCCGGCCGATCAGCCCGATGTTGGGGCCTTCAGGTGTCTCGATAGGGCAAATACGTCCATAGTGGCTGTAATGGACATCGCGCACGTCAAAGCCAGCGCGCTCTCGCCGCAGGCCGCCGGGTCCCAGTGCCGAGAGAGTACGCTTGTGGGTCAGTTCGGCCAGGGGATTTGTCTGCTCCATAAATTGCGAGAGCTGGCTCGAGCCAAAGAACTGGCGGATCACCGCCACCACCGGGCGGATATTGATCAGACTCACCGGCGAGAGGGAATCCGACTCACGGATGGACATGCGCTCCACCACCAGGCGCTCCATGCGGCGCAGACCGATGCGTAGCTTGCTCTGAATCAGCTCGCCCACCGTCTTGACACGTCGGTTACCCAGGTGATCTATGTCGTCGGCATCCAGGACGCCGTTATTGATGCGGATCATGCGCTCAACCAGGGCGACGATGTCCCTTTTGGTAACCGTACGATGGTCCAGATCATAATCGAGGCCCAGCCGCTGGTTCAGCTTATAGCGCCCCACTCTCTGCAGATCGTACCTGCGCGGGTCGAAGAGCTGTTGCTCAAGATACTCACGGGCATTTTCCAATGTGGCCGGGTCACCCGGGCGCAGGCGGCGGTAGAATTCCAACAGTGCCTCCTCGGCTATGTTTCGGCCATCCCGTGATTCCCAGGTCGGCTCCTGCCGGATAGTGGTCAGGATGTATTGATGCCCCGGGTTGGTATCTGCCTCCTTGAAAAGCTCAAGCAACTCCTCATCGGTGCCGCTCGTGAGAAAATCATCATTCGTTAGATCGTTAACGGCAGCCAGCGCCCGCAGCAGGATCGTGACAGGCAGAGTACGCTTACGGTTGAATTTAATGGTCAGATAGTCCGACTTACGGGTCTCGAACTCCATCCAGGCCCCACGGTCAGGGATCAGCTTGGCCGTGCTGAGCCGCCGACCACTGACCGGGTCCTCCACCACATCGAAATAGACACCGGGAGAGCGAATTAACTGGCTGACGACTACCCGCTCGGTGCCGTTTATGATGAAGGTGCCATTTTCGGTCATGATTGGGAAATCCCCCAGGAAGATTTCCGACTCGATGACCTCGCCCGTTTCACGGTTGTCAAGCACCACGTCCACATACAGCGGTGCCGCATACGTGATATCCCGCTCGAGGCATTCTTCCTCGGTATACTTCGGCTCGCCGAAGCGGTACTTCAGATCGAAGTGTGCTTCCCTGGCTTTGGAGCCGGGAAAGTACAGCTTCAAGGTCCCGGTAAAGCTCTCAATAGGGGAGATTTCATCAAAGAGTTGAGCCAACCCCTCTTCCTGGAACCACCGAAATGATTCCAGTTGGACCTCTATGAGGCGTGGCAACCTTTCGGTATTGGTGATGCGGGCATAAGACTTACTCCCCAATATCATCCCCTTAATCCTTTCTAGTGACAGACTCCAATCCGGCGACGGTGACGTGAACAATAAAATCCGATCACAGACTCAAAGCCAATACCTCCAAATAAGTCGCCGTAGAGGCCTCAGCCGGACTTTCCGTGAAGGCTCAATTCCCGAGCGTTATTTGAAAGGCGTTGAACTCAGTGCCTATCCGAAAAACATAACCGACGCATCCCTATGTTGGTATAAGCGGCATAGGGATGCCGCTTGTACGGTTTTTCGGATAGGCTCTTAGAGACCGTCTTATAGTTTAAGGTCAGCACAGCCTTCCCAGGCTGTCAAGGCGGGTTGGAAAGCCCGCCACACAGTTTTCGAGTATCAACGGATAACTTTGAAAAACGTAATTATTCAGCCTGCCCATTCTGTGCCGGGCGGACCACAGTCCGCCCCAGACTTTGCAGACACTGGCTACACAGAGACACCCGCAGGTGGCACAAAGGTGCCATCTGCCCCGC
>DAOTYA010000103.1:0-12652 GCA_034435075.1 Anaerolineae bacterium | reverse complement strand
CGCCAGCATCTCCGCTCCGCCCAGGACACGACAGTTGGGGCCGTAGCGGAGAAGCGTCCGCACCGCCCAGAAAAGACTGTCCGTCTCGCCACGTACCAGGGCACTGCCGTCATCGCGCTGCTCGACCTCCAGGATGGTAATCTCTGGGTGGCGCGTGACGCCTGATCGCGCAAGCTGAGGGGCCAGCTGGTAGACGACCGGATAACTGGGCGCAGGCGGCGGGAACGAGGGCAATTTTTGGGGAAGCACATGGAGATTGGAGATACGCCCCAGGCGGTAATGGATGTAACTGCCCGGCCTTCTCTCTCCCTCTGGGCCACTGATAGCCAGACACCATCCCCGCAGGTAATAGTGACCATCTGAAAAATAGCGCTTGTAGGGTTCTACCACGTGACGCCGGGGAAGACAATCCTCGTACCACGGCGAGAGGTAGTCAAACTCAACGCGCCGACGCTCATTCAGCGCCCGGGTCAAACCATCCCAGACGTCAGGCCGGATGACATCCTGATCGCGCGTGCGCAGGTCTATGGTCAGTGCCGTGCGCTGGCGCTCGATCTCCCCGCGGCGCTCCGGCGGCAGATACAGTCGCAAACGGCCAAGAAGACCGTAAACTGCGTCATGCTGAGGCGATTCTATGTCGAATGTCTCCTCCAGCCAGGCAATGGTCGCCAGGTCTTCGTCAGGCAGCTCCAGGAGCGGAAGCCAGGTATCGCGGATGATATAGCCGCCTTCCTGGCGGCTGAAGTACACATCCACCTGCAAGATGTTCCGAATGCGTTGCAGGTCGTTCTCGAGGCGCCGGTACAGGGTGTCGCCCTGGGCATTACCGTAGGCGTCCGCTCCTTCTTGTGTCAACACGGCCTTGATCAGCTCATCGCGGCTGGCAGGCCCGCGCTGGACCCGCCGGATGATGGCAAGGCAACGTCGGATGACCAGCCAGTGACTTTCGCGTTTCCCGCGTGGCATAGCGCTCCTCCCTGACCACGTGGTTGAACCGGAGACGGGCTATCAGCCTGTCGTAGTGAAACGGGCTTTAGCCCCAATACAGTTCAGTTAGAGCCTATCCGAAAAACCGTAAAAGCGGCATCCCTATGCCGCTTATACCGACGCATAGGGATGCGTCGGTTACGTTTTTCGGATAGGCACTTAAGGATCACGATGGCCCCCTGAAGCGGTTTGGACGGTTGTGGCCAGTGACGGTGGATGTCCTGTTTCAGCTTGAACTTTGGTAACCGCCTACCCATGCCGACTGAAGTCGCCCGCTTTGGGCCTTCGGTCAGCGGTCGGCGCAGGCGCCCAGGAAGGCCGATTTCCAATCGCGCACGGCGGCGGGCAGCCGGGTGGGTAATTACCCAAAAATTCTAAACAGCGCCTCTATCCCATAATAACCAAGCAGGGCAAACAGAATGTTCTTGATCACCTTGCCGGTGGCACAGCTAATCATGAACTTATACAGCGGCATACGGAGCGCTCCTGCCACCATACCGCCTATATCGAAGATGGGATTGGGAATAAGCGCCAGGATAAAGATAGCCCAGGTGCCGTAGCGCTCCATCCAGCCGCGCATGCGATGATAAGTAGGGCTCTCACTGACCAGCTCCTGGCCACTGTAACCGGCCATATAGCCTGTCAGTTCTCCAAAAGCCTGGCCAAGGCCACCGACGAGACCGACGATCCAGGGGTTAAACACCCCTCCCATCACCGAACTGACGGCCAGCCCCGGCACCGGGAAGATAAGTGTGGCGTTGCTCACCAGCCCGACCAGGAAAACAGCCACATAGCCGTACTTCTCCAGCTCCTGGAGTCGCTCGCGGAAGTAGACTGCTGCTCCCAGTGCACCAAGAATTACCACCACGGTAAGAGCCTGAACGACTCTCAACCGTCTGGGTGACGGAGGTCGGGAGGAGACGCGGAAGCTGTTCATAGCAGTGCGAACGGAGCTCCCAGCCGTACGGTCTTCTTTGCTGCTCCCGTTATGCCGGCGGTGGCATTGCGCGTGTCCACAATCAGAGGAGCGTATTGGACTACACTGACGTAATCAATGGAGTGGTGGTTGGTTATGATGACGACGCAATCGGCTTCGGCAAGCTCCTGCTGCGTCATAGGCACAGATTCCAGGACTATCGGCGCACGGTGAAAAACGTCATTTCCTATGTGGAAGCGTGGCACGTAAGGATCGTGATAACGCACCACAGCTCCACGGCCCAGAAGCAATTCAATCACCCTTTCCGCAGGGGAGTTCCGGGCGTCGTCAATGTCCGGCTTGAAGGCAACGCCCAGCACCAGGATGCGAGCATCTCTCAGGGATTTTCTATGCCAGGAGAGGGCATGAGAGATAAGATTCACCACATGGTAAGGCATGGCCTGGTTAACCTCTCCGGCCAGCTCGATAAACTCGGCATAGTAATCGTACTCGCGGGCCTTCCATGAGAGATAGTAAGGATCAACCGGGATACAGTGACCGCCCACGCCGGGCCCCGGGTAAAAAGGCATAAAGCCAAAAGGTTTGCTTTTGGCTGCTTCAATAACTTCCCAGAAGTCAATCCCCATCCGCTCAGCCAACAGCGCCAGCTCGTTCACCAGAGCGATGTTGACGGCGCGGAAGGTGTTCTCCAGTAGCTTGGTCAACTCAGCGGTGCGGGGGGACGATACAGGGTACACCGGCGCTCCCATCTGACGCAACAATGCTGAGGCCACCTGTGTACACTGCGGCGTCAGCCCTCCCACGACCTTGGGCGTGTTGTAAGCTGACCATTGCTTATTGCCCGGGTCAATGCGCTCCGGGGAGAACGCCAGGTAAAAATCCTGCCCGGCCTTGAGTCCGCTTTGCTCCAGAACGGGCTGGACAACCTCCTCGGTTGTGCCCGGGTAAGTGGTGCTCTGGAGCACAATCAGTTGCCCACGTTTGAGATACGGCAGGATGCCTGCGGAGGCTGCGCGTATGTAGGAGAGGTCGGGGGCCCGTTGAGCATCATAAGGGGTGGGCACACAGATAAAGACGGCATCAGCTTCCTGCACCACTCTGTACTCTACTGTAGCAGCGAGCAGACCGGATTGTACGTAGCGGGCAACATCCTCCTCGGCCACGTCGGGGATATAGCTGCGACCGGCGTTAACCGCTTCAACCTTATGAGGATCCGTGTCCACTCCAGTGGTGCGGAACCCGGCGCGGGCAAAGGCCGTGGCCAGAGGCAGACCAACATAGCCGAGGCCGATCACAACGATATGGGCTGTGCGGCTGGTGATTTTATCTTCCAGGGTGAGCATCTATATGCCTTTCAACTGGGGTGATTCAGTGCAACAGGTGGAGAAGCGACAGTTACGTACCGGTACCGGTACCCAACGCTGGCTTGTGCAGGTGCCACTCCGTGGCCTGCTCGTAAGCATAGGCTACACGCAACACCCGCTCCTCTTCAAAAGCCTGGCCGATCACCTGCATACCAATGGGCAGGCCGTGAGCATCGAATCCGCAGGGGATACTGACCCCACAGATGCCCGCCAGGTTCATAGAGAGCGTGAAGATATCGGAAAGGTACATCTGGAGCGGGTCGGCGACCTTTTCACCGATGCGGAAGGCTGTGGTAGGGGAGGTGGGCGCCACGATCACATCCACCTCCCTGAACGCCGCATCGAAATCTGATTTGATCAGTGTGCGCACCTTCTGGGCCTTAAGGTAGTAGGCATCGTAGTAGCCAGCAGACAGAGCGTATGTTCCAAGCATAATACGCCTTTTGACCTCCGGGCCGAACCCCTGCCCTCGGGTGGCATTGTAAGTTTCGATCAGCCCACCGCCCTCGACGCGCAGCCCATAGCGTACACCATCATAGCGGGCAAGGTTGGCACTGGCCTCGGCTGGAGCGATCAGATAGTATACCGGCAGTGCATATTCAGTATGGGGCAGACTGATCTCCTGCACCCCGGCGCCAAGTGTGGCCAGCACATCAACCGCCGCGCGCACCGCGGCTTCCACCTCAGGTTGCATTACCTCCGGAGCGGCAAAGTACTCTTTTGGCACCCCCACCCGCACGCCCTGTAAGTCCCCGACGAGGGCTTCTGCGTAGTTCGGCACTGGCAAATTAACCGAGGTAGAATCGCGGGGGTCGTGGCCGGCGATCACCTGCAGCAGTATGGCTGCATCGGTGACGTCTTTTGCCAACACTCCGACCTGGTCCAACGAAGAAGCGAAGGCGATCAGGCCGTATCTGCTCACACGCCCATAGGTCGGCTTGAACCCCACCACGCCGCAGAAAGCAGCCGGCTGACGCACGCTACCACCGGTATCCGATCCCAATGCTCCCAGGCACTCATCGGCAGCGACCGCAGCAGCGCTTCCACCGCTTGATCCACCAGGCACCCGCTCCAGATTCCATGGATTGCTCGTGACAAAGAAGGCCGAGTTTTCGGTGGAGGAACCCATCGCAAACTCATCGGTGTTCGTCTTGCCCAGGATGATAGCCCCGGCTGCCTTCAAGCGGGCGACAACGGTCGCATCGTAGGGGGGGATGAAATCTTCCAGAATACGAGAGCCGGCCGTGGTGGGGATCCCCGCCGTACACAACACATCCTTAATCGCCATGGGAATGCCCAGAAGCGGAGCAGCATCACCCCCGGCCAGACGAGCATCAGCACCACGAGCCTGTTCCAGGGCCTCTTCGGGCGTCAATGTAAGGTAGGCTCGAACCGAGTTGTCCACTTCCAGGATGCGCTCCAGGACAGCCTCGGTCAACTCTACTGCGGAAATGCTGTGCCTGGCGAGGAGGGTGCGAGCCTCATGAATGGTAAGTGAGTAGAGCTTCATTAACCGACTCGACAATCAGGGAATTTATGTTTCCAGCACTGCCGGTACGCTGAAACACCCCGCGTCGGCAGAAGGAGCATTGGCGAGTATCTCTGTCTGAGGAAATGGTTCCCCGGGCTCATCATCGCGCATCACGCTGCGAACCGGCAGCACGGTTGCGGTTGGCGGGATGGCCTCAGTATCGAGTGCCTGCAGACGCCCGAAATATTCCAGGATGGACGAGAGCTGCTCCTGGTAGAGAAGCAGTTCTTGCTCGTCCAGAGCCAGTCTGGCCAGCATGGCAATATGTTTCACTTCTTCACGGCTTAGTTTCACCGTCCAGTCCCCTTCTCCCACTGCTCCGATAACTTTTTGACTGCCTGCCCTCTTTCAGGTTGGGGTGCGTTCTAACCTGCGGAAGGGTAGCAGGAAAGTCACTCTTCAGGACCGTTCTTGTGTCACCATACTATCGTACAGGTACAGCAGGTTGGCAACGTGAACTTGCTGGACCAACCCGTTCAACGGGATGCGTGAAAGTCCACAGGATTCGATATTGTTGTGCAGGAGCGCCTCCCGGTTTCTCCGTTTGACCGCTTTGGCTGCCTTTTCCTCGATGGCATCCAGGTAGTTCAGGCTGGCCTGTATCACGCCCTGAACTTCTCCGCGCAGGATAACTTCCCCATGCCCCTGTACCAGGTTCTCGACAGGCAGCTCCAGTACTTTGCGCAGGGATGTGCGCAGCTTATCAATGTCCCCATCCACAATCGAAGGCACCGGGAGCACTGTGTCGGCAGCGAACAGCACGCGATCTTCGGGTACGTAAAGCATAAGTGAATCCGGGGTGTGTCCTGGAGAATGTATGATCTGGACCTGTTTTTCCCCCAGGTACAGCTCCATATCCCCTTCATCCAGAATTATGTCGGGCATACGTATAGTGACTTCTTCTAACGCAGGCTCTTCCTGGCGTGCTGCCTCCAGGGCAGGGATCCCTATTTCTGTGACCAGTTGCCGGTAGTGCTGATGGGCAATGACATCGGCCTGAGGGAAGAGATACGCACCATATGTGTGGTCGGCATGGTAGTGGGTGAGGAGAAGGTAGCGCACACCGGTGCCACACACCTGCTCGAGGAATGATTTCATCTCGCGTGCTTCGACGGGCAGAGGGAGGCTATCTATCAGGATCACACCTTCACGGGTTACGATTGCGCCAGCTGTTACCTGCGCGTACAGATCACTGGTGAAAACGTAGATATCGTTGGCAACCCGTTCTCTTAGCATAGAAACCTCGAGGGTATGCAAACGCCACCGGGGTGCCGGTGGCGTTTGAGATTATATGCCTATGGGGAGACCCCGCTGTGCCGTGTGCCCGCAGTTTTGAACCTGCTATCGCAGGTGGGGGCCTGCTCAGTGGTCTGCCTTGCCCGAAGGCTATCGCATCCCTACGCTGAAGAGACGGCTCCCGTTGGTATGGGTGTTGGCTCAAAACGCAAAAGCGGCGATCACGCACACAGCAGGGTCAATTACACTATACCATACATCGGCAAAAAGCACAAGTCCGGTATTGCAGGCTAACAAGGCTCCAGTCATTGAAACCGCAAGTTCTTAGAGCCTATCCGGAAATCGCAACCGACGCATCCTATGCGTCGGTACAGGCGGCATAGGGATGCCGCCTGTACGGTTTTTCGGATAGGTTCTTTAAACGGTGACTGTTCAGACTGACTGAAACCGCCCTCTTCAGATGCCTCGCACCAGTTGGGGGGAACTGTTGGTCGCCTCAACTGACTGCCAGGTTCAGGCTGCCGTCGCCACAGCTCGCCGCCAGCCGCGATACCACCGCAGCGCCACTTTGGTAAGCTCCGCGGCTATACCAGGAACAAACAGCAGCGGCAGCACTACCGACCACTCCCTGACCCGCAGGGGCACAGTGCCGAAAATCGGCTGCATGAACGGGAGATACACAGCCGCAAGCAGGAGAGCCATAGAAGCCGACACCGCGTATTGCATATAGCGGTTGCTGAAAACCCCCAGCCGGAACAGGGAAACGCGCTCAGAACGCGCTGTATAAGCACGCACCAGCTCGGAAGCCGACAGTGTGACGAAGGCCATCGTCCTGGCCAGGGCATAGTTTTGTGGGGCCCACGCCAGGCCCGTGTAATAAGCGATCAGCACCACCGTTGTGATGGCAATCGTCTGGATGATGGTGCCGGCAATCATAGGCCGGTTGATGATCGGCTCGCGCACCGGACGTGGAGGCTCCTCCATAATATCCGGATCGCCCTTCTCCAGCCCCAATGCCAGCGCGGGCGCACCATCGGTGAGCAGGTTGAGCCAGAGGAGCTGGATGGCGCTCAAAGGCGGAGGCGAGCCGGCCAGCGTGGCCAGGAAAATCACTGCGATCTCGGCCAGGTTACACGAGATCAGGTAGTACACAAACTTGCGGATGTTGGAGTAGATTATGCGCCCCTGCTCCACGGCCGAGACAATGGAGGCATAATTATCGTCGGTGAGCACCATATCAGCGGTCTCTTTAGATACGTCGGTGCCCGTGATGCCCATCGCCACGCCTATAGAAGCACGTTTGAGAGCCGGCGCGTCGTTAACACCGTCGCCTGTCATGGCCACAACGTGATCGCGTGCCTTGAGTGCCTCGACGATGCGCACTTTGTGTTGAGGGGAGACGCGAGCAAATACATCAACGTCCTCAATGCAACTGACAAGTTGCTCGTCGCTCATCATGTCCATTTCTGCGCCGGTGATGAGCCGCCCACCAGGCCGCCACAGGCCGATCTCCTGCGCGACGGCGCGGGCCGTATCAGGATAATCACCGGTGATCATGATGGTGCGGATACCCGCCTGTCGTGCCAGCTCCACCGCCGGTTTAACCTCTGGCCTGGCCGGGTCTATCATTGCCACCAGCCCTATCATCGAGAGGTCTTTCTCGATTGTCTCAACATTGACCTCCTGGGGGATTTTGTCAAGATAACGGTAAGCGACTGCCAGCACACGCAGCCCCTCTCGCGCCAGCTCACGGATGGTGTTTTCAATATGCAAACGCCGCTCAGGTATCAAAGGCACATCTTTCCCATCCTCCAGGATAGTGTTGCAGAGGGAGAGCATTATATCTGGCGCGCCTTTGACGTAGACAATATAGGGTGGCAGGCCATCTTTGCCATCCCTGCGCAGGTGAACGGTGCTCATACGTTTGCGGTCGCTGTCGAAGGGCACCTCTGCCACACGCGGGAATTTGCTCTCCACCTCTTCGCGGTACAGGCCGGCCTTGGCTGCCGCGACTACCATTGCCCCCTCGGTGGGGTCTCCGACCATGCGATAGCGATGATTTCCTTTCTCGTCCTCAAGTACCTCCAACCGGGCATCTGAGCAAAGCAGGCTGCCGGTGAGCAGGGTCATAATTTCAGCGCTATCGCGTGGGTTGACTGATACCCCATCATTGGTGAATTCCCCGATGGGCTGGTAGCCCTCACCGCTCACGTTAAGCCGCAGGTTGGCAGCGTAGAGCTGTACGGCTGTCATCTCATTCTTGGTCAGGGTGCCGGTCTTATCGGAGCAGATGACGGTGGCGCTTCCCAGTGTCTCCACCGCTGGCAGGCGACGGATGAGAGCGTGCCGCCGCACCATCTCGCGCATTCCCAACGCCAGACAGATGGTCACTACAGCCGGCAATCCCTCTGGCACGGCTGCGATGGCCAGGCTGACAGCGACGATGAACAGGTCCACAATTTCCTGTCTGGTATGGGTCAGGTAATAAGCCAGCCCATGGCTGGAGATCAGGGAAATTTCGGTATCCTGGATAATCGCTTCGATGAAGACGATGGCGCAGATAGCCAGGGAGCCCCACCCCAACCAGCGGCCCAACTGGTCAAGCCGCCGCTGCAAGGGGGTTGGCTCTTCCTCATATGACTGGATCAGCTCGGCAATCTGGCCTATCTGGGTCCGCATGCCGGTGGCGACCACGATGCCCCGACCCCGTCCGTAGGTCACGGTGGTCCCCATGAAGGCACAGTTAACCCGATCGCCTGTCTGGACATCTTCTGCCAGCGTGACGTCCGCCTTTTTCTCCACCGGCACCGATTCCCCGGTCAGCGAGGCCTCCTCGATTTTGAGATTGACGCTTTCGATCAGCCGCAGGTCGGCCGGCACGTAATTACCGGCCTCCAGGAACACGAGGTCACCAGGCACCACTTCGCGGGCGGGTATAACGATGCGGTGGCCATCTCGCAGGACGTGGGCTTCCGGAGCAGCCATCTTTTTGAGCGTGGCCAGGGCTTCCTCTGCCTTTCCCTCCTGAATGACGCCGATGATGGCATTCAGCAGCACGATGGCCATAATCGCCCCCGCCTCCAGAGTATCCCCCAGCAGCAGGGAGATGAATGCTGCGACGATCAGGATGATGACGAGGAAATTGTTGAACTGGTCCAGCAGCATGCGCCAGAATCCTGGACGTGGTAGTTCCACCAGTTCATTTGGGCCGTACTGGCTGAGACGGACGGCGGCTTCAGCCGCTGTCAGGCCTCTTGTCAGATCACAGCCTAACCTCTCAGCTACTTCTTGAACCGTACAGGCATGCCAGGCAACAGCAGAACTCTCATTATCCATATGTCCCGTGACTCCTCAGTCGAAATGCAACGGCGTTGCATTCTAACACCGCCATTTGCATATGTCAAGGGGCGCAAAAACACCCCCTCAAGTAGGGGGCTGGTCGAGAGGGTATCCCTGTCAATATATCCCCCACCAATACATGTCTGCCAGCTTCTGATGTTCCTCCCGCAGCCTTACATAACTCTCATAACGGTGCTGACTCACCCTACCCGTCTCCACCGCTTCTTTGACTGCGCAACCAGGTTCGACAGTGTGAGTACAATCGGAGAAGTGGCAGTGTCTCACCAGCGGGGCGATGTCCGGAAAATAAGCGTCTACTTCTTCCGGGTCCAGGTCAAACAGGGCCAGGGCACGGATGCCAGGCGTATCGGCCACCCAACCTCCTACGTTTAAAGGTACGAGCTGGGGCACGACAGTGGTATGACGCCCCTTGCCTGTGGCCCGGCTCACCTGACGCACTCGTAATCCCAGCCCAGGTTGCATGGCGTTAAGCAGACTCGTTTTGCCCACGCCCGATGGCCCCATCAAGGCCGAGATTTTCCCCTGCAGTGCATCGCGCAGATCTTCCACCCCCTCACCAGTAACCGCGCTGGTGTAGACTACCCGGTAGCCGATCTCTTCATAGACGCCAAAGAGCTGCCGGGCATGACGCCGGCCCACCAGATCGGTCTTGTTTGCGCATACGATGGCCGGAATGTGCTGGTATTCCGCTCCTACAAGCAGCCGGTCCAGCATGCGCAGGTTGGGTGAGGGTTGCGCACAGGCAAGCACGAAAACAGCCTGGTCAGGGTTGGCAACGATAACCTGCTCCCGTTCAGAGAGGTAGCCGTCCCGATCCCAGCGGCGGGCTCCACGCCCGCCCGGGAGTGGCGCCAGACGCGCCAGCACACGTTCCCGTGGCAGTATTTCCTCAATCACGCCAGCGCCTTTGCCGGCAGGACGTATCCGCACCCGATCTCCGACGGCGATGAGATCAGTGTCGAGGCGCTCCTGCTTCAAGCGCCCCCGTAGCTGACACACAAAATCACCGTTCTCTGTGTGAACGGTGAAGAAACCACTTTGTGCTTTGATGACCAGTCCGCCGATCAGCTCAGCCATGCACGGATTGGAATTCCCTAACGCCCCTCTACTTTCCTTGCAAAGCTGGCCAATGTATCGCTCCCACGTATGCGTATGCGTGGCATCGTAAAAATTTTATCCAGGGAGTGATCGTAGCCCATCTCTGTCGTCACTGCACCCCAGTATCCGGCTGATTTGAGCACTGCAATCACCTGCTCATCGTACCGGCCGGATGGATAGCAGAAAAAGCGCGGCAGGTGACCAGTATGGTAGTAGATTGCTTCCTGGATGCCCAGAATCTGGTACACAAGGTACTCATATGAACGCCCACGCAGGTCCACATGATCACGCCCGTGCGCCTGGATATCCATCCCACCGTCGGCCATTTCCTTCATCTGCGCCCAGGTCAGATAGCCCGGCGCCTCGAAGTGAGCCGGTGTGGCCAGGACAAAGAAGGTGCCCGTGAAGCCGTATTCCAGCAATAAGGGAAACACCACTTCGTAAGCATCCCTGTACCCATCATCAAAGGTCAGGATCACCGGTTTCTCCGGCAGTGGGAGACCCTGGGTGAGGTGAAGGTATAGATCGCTCAACGTGATGGTGTGATACCCGGCGTCGGACAGGTATTGGAGCTGCGCCCGGAAGTTGTTCGGCGTGATGGTCAGGTCAAGGCGTATCCGATCAGCGTCGGCAGGTAGCTCAGATACGTAGTGGTACATAAGGATTGGCACCCGTGCATGATTGGGGATAAGTAGTGGTGCAGGCGCAGGTGTAACGGTGCCCCGTGAGAGATGACGCCCGGCCATCACCCAATCCAGGTACGGATCGTCCCATCTCTGCCCACCTGCGAGACCCACAAACAGCAGGCACATTGACACGATCATCCTGGCGCAGGTGCACAAAAGCCGCTCTGTGCACAGTCGCAAGTCGGACAAGAAAGTAGAGGTACCTGGGGTGGGGGAATCTGTCAATTCCGGTGCTCTATTGCAGGTCACACCAGTTCAACCTTCGGTATGCTCAGTAATGCTTTCCTCGCCTACCACTTCCCACGTGACCGGGCTTGAAGAGGCGGCAGGACGATTAAGCCTCCTGACCACGCCCTTGCCTGTGGATGACTTCTTACCCTCGGGCCTGGGAAGGTGACGGTTTGATGACGCCTCAGACAGGGCACCGGGCAGAAGCTGTCTGGGGAATGTCACCGTCCCGGAGCGGTGAATCTCTTCACTTGCCCTTGCTATGTCCTCAAAGAAGGTAATCCCTCCCAAAACCAGACTGACAGTACCGGCATGGATCATGGCGAAAATCCATGCCTTGACCCATAACCATGGACCGCCACCTGCGGTGGAAGTAACCACAGGCCGTTGTTCTTCCCCGGCGTAGGCTGTATCTGCGCGCGGGTGTGAGCGTCTGGAAGGAACCGGTGTCGCAACCTTCCAGTATAGCGCCACCGCCCCTGCCACAAGCAGAAGCAGCAGGCCCAAAAGGCCGCTTCCAACCGCTGCCATCCAGAGAAGGGTATCATTCATGGCCAGTTCCCCGACAGGTTGCATCCTGGGGCTTCCGTGCCGGTATCCTTACTCAGGCAGACCCAAGGGGACATCAATGGGGCAAAGGATACGTACCAGTGCGGATGCATGCAGGTTTATGACAGGCTCACAACTAAAAGTCAGCTTCCATGTGCCGGTCGGGCTACATGGGCATCATTCACAGGATTTGCACACTTGCAATCAGGTCGGCCCGTGGGACAGTCTCCCAGGCTGCTGACCGGAAAGCTGTCCTGCGTGGCACCGACAGAAGAGCAGGCGCGCCCGGCGGGACTTGAACCCACAGCATTCGGTTTCGTAGACCGCTCCTCTGTCCAATTGAGGTACGGGCGCGCTTAACAGGATAAATTGCACATGCTTAATGATACACGCAGAAAAAATTTTGTCAAGTCTGCCTGTTATATCAGGGCTTATCAACGTTCTAATCTTGATCGTTCGTAGTCGGGCACTGGGCCTTTTCAACACCACTCCGCTTCGCTTCGTGGTTCAATACGAGCATCTTCATCAGAGCATTAACAAGCCCTGGGTTCGGTTGAGGGTTTGTCAATGCTCTAACAAACGCCCAGCCATGCCAGGCCCCGGTCTGGGAGTGCCGATGCGGCTCTATGTCCATCGGGGACGTAGCGGAAACCTTGCTGGCGAATGACGTTGAGCG
>DAOTYA010000102.1:0-10280 GCA_034435075.1 Anaerolineae bacterium | reverse complement strand
GAGATGCCGAAAATCGGCATCCGCCCCACCATTGACGGGCGTCTGGGTGGGGTAAGGGAGTCGCTGGAGGGTCAAACGATGGCACTGGCCCAGGCTGTGGCACGGTTCCTTACAGATAACCTGCGCCACCACAACGGCCTGCCGGTTGAATGCGTCATTGCTGATACGTGCATCGGCGGCGTGGCCGAGGCGGCCCGGACCGCTGAGAAGTTCGCCCGTGAAGGAGTGGGGATGTCGCTCACGGTGACGCCCTGTTGGTGCTACAGCTCGGAAACGATGGATATGGACCCATATATACCGAAGGCAGTGTGGGGCTTCAACGGCACCGAGCGGCCTGGCGCCGTCTACCTGGCGGCCGTGCTGGCCGCTCACAATCAGAAAGGGCTGCCCGCCTTCAGCATCTACGGACGCGATGTGCAGGACGCCGGCGACACCTCGATCCCTCCCGATGTGCAGGAGAAACTGCTCCGCTTCGCCCGCGCCGGGCTGGCCGTGGCCCGTATGCGTGGCAAGTCATATCTCTCGATGGGCGGTGTCTCGATGGGCATCGCCGGTTCGATCGTGGACCATGCCTTTTTCGAGAGTTACCTGGGCATGCGCGTTGAGTCGGTAGATATGAGCGAGTTTGTCCGCCGCTTTGAGGAGGGCATCTACGATCCTGATGAGTTCACGCGCGCTATCGCCTGGGTCAGGGAGAACTGCAAAGAGGGGCGGGACTATAACCCGCCGGAAAAGCAGCGCAGCCGCGAGCAAAAGGACAGGGATTGGGAACTCTCGGTCAAAATGGCGCTGATCGCCCGTGACCTGATGGTGGGCAACCCGCGCCTGGCAGAGCTTGGCTTTGGCGAGGAGGCGCTCGGACATAACGCCATCGCTGCCGGCTTTCAGGGGCAGCGCCAGTGGACCGACCACTTCCCCAACGGCGATTTTATGGAAGCCATCCTCAACTCCTCCTTCGACTGGAACGGCATACGCGAGCCGTACATTCTGGCCACGGAGAACGATGCCCTGAACGGTGTCTGTATGCTGTTCGGCCATCTGTTGACCGGCACGGCTCAGGTCTTCGCCGACGTGCGTACCTACTGGAGCCCGGAGGCGATCCAGCGGGTGACCGGCTATAAACCGACCGGACTGGCCGAGGGTGGAATTCTACACCTGATCAATTCCGGTCCTGCGGCCCTCGATGGCACCGGCAGGCAGACAAAGGATGGCCAACCCGCCATCAAGCCGTTCTGGGAGATCACACCGGAGGAGGTAGCGCGCTGTCTTGACGCGACCACATGGCATGCTGCCATCGTTGAGTACTTCCGCGGCGGTGGCTGGTCAACCAGCTTCGTCACCAGCGGTGGGATGCCGGTGACCATGAGCCGCCTCAATCTGGTCAAGGGGCTGGGGCCGGCGCTCCAGATCGCCGAGGGCTACATCGCGGAACTGCCGGAGGAAGTGCACCGTGCACTTGATGAACGCACCAACCCCACCTGGCCGACCACCTGGTTCGTCCCCATCCTGACCGGGAGCGGGCCGTTCCGGGACGTGTACTCGGTGATGTACCATTGGGGGGCCAACCACGGCGCTTTCAGCTATGGCCACATCGGCGCCGACCTCATCACGCTGGCCTCAATGCTGCGTATCCCCGTGTACATGCACAACGTGCCCGAAGAGAAGATTTTCCGGCCCAGTGCCTGGAACGCTTTCGGAACGAAGGACCTGGAAGGGGCTGACTTCCGTGCCTGCGCCAACTTCGGGCCACTCTACGGCAAATACGCGTGAATGATGTCGGGGCTGCTACATCCTGAAAGGGCCATGTTCGTCGCAGCCCACCCTGACGACATTGAGTTCGTCGTCGCGGGCACGGCAGCCAAATGGGCACGGGCAGGCACCAGGGTGCGCTATGTGATCGTCACCAGCGGCGACGCCGGCACTCACAGACCCGACCTGACCCGTGCGGAGCTGGCACGCATCCGCGAAACCGAGCAGCTCGCTGCTGCCCGCATCGTCGGCGTGGATGCGGAGGACATTATCTTTCTGCGCTACCACGATTGCGAGGTGGAGCCGACACTGGCTCTGCGCCGTGATCTGGTGCGCGAGATACGTCGCTTCAGGCCGGATGTGGTGGTGTGCTTCGATCCCACCGAGCTTTTCATCGGAGATGGTTATATCAATCATCCCGATCACCGGGCCGTCGGCCAGGCGACTCTCGATGCCGTTGCGCCGACGGCCGCCATGCCTCTCGTCTTTCCCGACTTGCTGGCTGAGGGGCTGGCGCCGCATCGGGTGCAAGAAGTGTTTGTGGCCACCGGCTCCCATGCCAACACCTGGATTGACATAACTGAGACGATCGAGTTGAAGATCGAGGCTTTACGGCAACATGCCAGCCAGTTCCCCGACGGTTGGGACCCGGCGGATATGCTCCGCGCCCGTGCCGCTGAAAGCGGCAAGGTCGCTGGCGTCCCTTATGCCGAGGGCTTCAGGCGCATCGTCCTGGTACGTGAATGATGGGCCGTCGCGCGCCCGGTGCTATGGCTGACATACCGCCCACGCTGTGGCCGGTCTCTAACTACCCACGCTGTGGCCGGTCTCTGACCGAGCCACCCAACGCGGTATCTGGCCGGATTACGGCGTCCACTTCCCGACGTCGGGCGCGGTCTGGAGACCGGCCCGAGCCGGGGCACTGGGTAGTTACGCTGAAAGTCCATTCGACGGGCGCAAGGCCAATGTGGGACGGCCTTTCCAGGCTGCCGACAGGCTGAAAACCCAACAAACACTCCAGATGAAATGAGGGATAAACATGTCTCAACTACGTGGCTTTCTGGCGCTTGATCTGGGGGCGGAAAGCGGACGGGCAATCCTGGGACAATTCGACGGCAGGCAACTCCGCCTTCGTGAGTTGCATCGCTTCTCAAACGGTCCGGTCCGCCTGCCCGATGGCCTGCATTGGGATGTGTTGCGGCTGTGGAGTGAGATCAAAACCGGGCTGGGCCTGGCCGTACAGGAGCAGGGGGACGGTCTGGCCGGTGTGGGGCTGGACACGTGGGGCGTGGATTTCGCTCTGCTGGATCGGGACGGAGTCCTGATCGGCAACCCATATCACTACCGCGATAGCCGCACCGATGGCATGCTTGAGGAGGCTTTCCGCCGCGTGCCTCGTGAGGAGATCTTTGCCCAGACTGGCATTCAGTTCATGCAACTGAACAGTCTCTATCAATTGCTCTCGATGGTCGTCCGCCGTTCTCCTGCTCTGGAGATCGCCGCAACCTTTCTGACCATGCCTGACCTGTTTAACTACTGGCTCAGTGGGCGTCGGGTGTGCGAGTTCAGCATCGCCACGACCACACAGTGCTACAATCCACGCACAGGCGATTGGGCCAGGCCTCTGCTCGAGCGACTGGGCATCCCCTCTCATATCTTCCCCCAGATCATCCCGCCTGCAACTGTGCTTGGCGAACTGCTACCTGAGGTGGCGGAAGAGGTGGGATGCGGTGGGCTTCCGGTCATTGCTCCGGCCTGTCACGATACCGGCAGCGCGGTGGCCGCCGTGCCGGCTGCGAACGAGGACTTTGTCTACATCAGCTCCGGCACCTGGTCGCTGATGGGCGCGGAAGTGAAGGAGCCGATCATCAACGAGCAAAGCCTGGCCTTCGACCTGACTAACGAGGGAGGAGTGGGGGGCACTTTCCGTTTCCTGAAAAACATTATGGGGCTGTGGCTGGTACAGGAGTGTCGGCGGACGTGGGCACGCGAGGGGGAGGAGTTATCGTATGATGAGCTTACCGCCCTGGCCGCCGGTGCTCCGCCGCTCCGCTCATTCGTTGACCCGGATGCCCCCGTTTTCCTCAAGCCTGGTGACATGCCCGCCCGCATACGCGCTTTTTGTGCGCAAACCGGGCAGCCTGTTCCGCAGAGCAAGGGCGAGCTCATCCGCTGCGCTCTGGAGAGTCTGGCGCTCAAGTACCGCTGGGTGCTGGAGCGGCTGGAAGAGATTATGGGTCGCCGTCTGGAGCCTATCCACATCGTAGGGGGTGGTACGCGCAACCGGCTGCTCAACCAGTTCGCGGCCGATGCCACCGGCCGTCAGGTGATCACGGGCCCGGTTGAGGCCACGGCGGCGGGGAATATTATCACGCAGATGATGGCACTGGGGCATATCGCGTCGTTAAGAGAGGGGCGGCAGATTATCCGGGACTCGTTCGAAGTGACCACTTACGAGCCAGGCGTCCTGGGCGGTTGGGATGATGCTTACGAGCGCTTCCTGGACGTTACCGGATTGCCGGGCTCCCGGTAGCTAAGTGCCCATCCGAAAAACGTAACCGACGCATCCCTATGCGTCGGTATAAGCGGCATAGGGATGCCGCCAGTACGGTTTTTCGGATAGGCACTAAAGAGGTGCGGCTGGCCAAGTAGTACAGGTCGTCACGCACAGTCAGAAGCCTGTCCGGACGGGCAGGAAAGCCCGTCCCGGAAAGCCTGTCCAATATTACTCGAGTTGCATCTTCATCCCTGATTCTCTGCGCCGCCGTTGCGTCGCAGGATCATTATAGTGCGGTCATCTGAGGGCGGTGTATCACCGACAAAGGCGTCCACTGAGCTTTCGATCGCTTCCAGCATAGCCTGGGCAGAGCTGCCGTTGGCTGCCTTTACAGTGGCCCACAGACGCTCTTCACCATAGGACTCCACAGGCTCACCGCCCTCAGAAGTAAAAGCCTCGGTAATGCCATCGGTGTAGAAGATCACATAATCACCGGGGTTCAGCAATATCCGGTGCTCCTGGATACGGATTCCCTCAAGCACTCCGAGGGCCATTCCGCCTTTACGCAACTGCTCCAGCTCTCCTGTGCGGGTCTTTAAGAGAAGCGGGAGGTTGTGGCCAGCATTGGCGTAAACCAGCTCGCCGGTCTCCAGCGAGACGGTTGCGTACACGGCGGTGACGAACATACCGGACTGAGCATCCGGGACGAGCAGGTCGTTGACGCGAGCCAGGGTGCTCGCAGGTGTGGACTCCTCCAGTGCAGCGGCACGTATCAGTGTGCGGGTGAGGGCCATAAAGAGCGCCGCCGGCATGCCCTTGTCTGCCACGTCGGCGATCACCAGCCCCAGTTTTCCCCCCGGCAGCTCAAAGAAGTCGTAAAAGTCACCAGCCACCTGGCGAGCAGCCCGCCAGCTAAAAGCCAGTTCCCAACCCACCAGCAGTGGTGATTGAGCAGGCATGAAAGCCTGTTGTATTTCGTGGGCCAGTTGTAGCTCGAGCTCCAGTCGTTCGCGCTCAGCCATCCCCCGGCGCAGCAGCTCGCCCTGGATCGCCAGCGCGGTCTGGTGGGCGATGCCGGCGATGATCTCCATGCGCCGCGCCTCCTTCCCACGGCCCAAAGGATGGGGTGAACCGGCCTGCTCCATAATCAGCATGGCGCCGAGCAGGTTCCCCTGCAATGCCAGTGGTAATGCCAGCAATCCGGCGTGTTCTTTCTCCAGCAGACGGGCAAGCTCTGGGGGCACGGCAATGTTTGCGTCACTGACCTGACAGGTAGCGGGAACAAGCTGTTCACGAACAAAGTCGAGGAGCGGAAACTCACCCGGGGCGTACTGCTGCCCCGAAGATGCGAGGTTACCGCTCCATTCTCTAAGTGGGCCGAAGCCGTAAGCGCTGGCCAGACGAAAGGCTGAGCGCTCTATGTCCCACAGGAAAATGGCACATCCCTTTCCTCCGGCCAGGATTGGCGTGATCCGGGCGATGGTTTCCAGCACGTCACTCAGTGTATTTTGATTGGCCACCGACTGGGCCACCTGCAGCAAGGCCGTTGAGACATATGCTTCTTCCTGTTGTGCCTCTCTCAGCCTGGCATTTTCGATAGCAGTTGCCGTCTGCATGGCTATGCCCTGAATGATCGCCAGGCGTTCGTCATAGAGTGCAATGCCAGGCCCCTCCGGCCTGAACCAGTCACCCTGATAATCTACCAGCATAGCCCCTATGACATTGTCTTGAGAAAGTAATGGGAGCAGAAGTGCCGATTCAAAGCCCAGGTCCCATATCGTCAGGTCCGGTAGTCTGGAATCGCTCACGGTGTCGTAAATGAACACCGGTGCTTTATGTTGGCGCAGTTCCTCGAAGACAGGTTGATGGGCAGGCGTCACGGCCCAGGTAAAGAAGTTCTCATCCTGGAGCGGGTTCAGGCCGTATGCAGCCGCGGGGACGAATTTCTCCGCGTGCTCTTCCCACAGCAGAATAGCGCACCGCTCCACGCCTACCAGCGGCGGAAGCAGACGGGTCACAGTGTCCAGTACCTGATCGAGGGTGGTAAGAGAGTTGGTGGCCTCGGCCACCTGGAGCATCACCGTAGAGATGCGGGCCAGCTCCTGGGCCTCTTGATAAAGCCGGGTGTTCTCGATGGCGATGGCAGCATAGCTGGCGAAAGCGGCTGTGATCAGACGGGACTCGGCTCCGTAGCGACCAGAGGTACGGTGGACAAGGGTCAACACTCCCAGGCATCGCTCGCCGGCAAGCATGGGCGCTGCAATAGCTGAATAATCAGGCGGGAATCCCAGGACCATCCCCAGGGGTTCGGGCGGTGAGTCAGGGGTGCGGATAATTGGCTGCCCGGCCGACAAAGCCTGGCCCGGCAGTGAATCACTGCCAGGCGAGTCAATGAGACACATTTCGGCGGTATAGCCGTGTACTGCGGAGAGGCATAAGGAGTCGTTATTCAGCAGCCAGATGGCGGCAGCGTCAAAGGGGAGAATACGTTCCAACCCGGCGAGGATGGCATCAAATTTACGCTCCAGGCTCACATCTGCCAGGAGATAGCCGGCCATTTCCCGCAGACTGTCCGCTACCTGGCGCCGCCACTGCTCAGAGCGATACAGGCTGGCGTTCCTGATCGCAGCGGCGATACTGTCGGCGAGGGTTTCGAGCAGACGGCGGTCCTCTTCATTGAATGCACCGGGCTGCTCGCTCCTCACGTCAAGCACGCCCAGCACTTTCTCGCCAAAGACCAGCGGGATGGCCAGCTCAGCCCGCGTCCGGGTCGGCACGGGGTCGAAGCCGGGTGTTCTTTCTTCCTCCAACAGATCGTTGGCAAGCACTGTGTTTCCGTGGCGGGCTACCCATGGCACGATGCCGGCACCGTCCAGACTGAATGCCAGTTCTCCAGCCCGGGGGAGCTGTGGAACCGGGCCGATACCTGCCCGGTAAACGATCTGTCTGCGGGCATAATCTATGGTGAACAGGCAGACATAGGGGTAAGCAAACCTTTCATGGATCAGCCTTACCACACCTTCAAGGAGGCGCTCAATATCCAGAATAGAGGTGATGGCCCGGCTGACCTCAGCTATGGCTGAGAGCTGCCCTGTACGTTGCTCCAGGAAGTTCTGCAGTCTGGCCTGCTCGATGACCATAGCCACATCATTTGCCAGGGCGCGCAGAAGGGACAGGCTGGCTTCGTCGAAGGCGTGAGAATGCTCACTTTGGACATCCAGTACCCCGATCAGGCGGTCACCGATTCTGAGCGGCAGGGCGATTTCGGAACCCGCTGCTGGCAGCATATACTCGCGGCCCGTACCATTCGCCACAAGCTCTGTCCCCAGTTGTGCAACCCGCCCGATGAGTCCCTCGCCTAGCTGCACCTGGTGTGCTGCCAATAGCCCGGGTTGGACAGCTTTATCCGCGCTGCCCACCAGGCTCAGGGAGTCCCGGTCGGGGTGCAGGGCAAAGATGGCCACGTGATCACAGCCCAAGGCGCGGAGGAGTAAATCCGCTATGTGGTGAGCGAGTTCCTTCAGGCTGGTGCTCTCTGCTACCTGAGCGCTGATCTGTTGTGCCAGTTCCAGGTACCGGGCGCAGTGCTCCACAAAAGCAGCCCGGCGGGCAGCGTAGAGAGCAGTGGATACATGCGTGGCCAGCTCATTAAGCAAATTGAGTGCGCGCCGGTCGAAAGGAGGGCCGTTGGGCCGCCTGACCTCCAGCGCTCCCAGTGTGATTATCCCCCCCGGTGTCTGGATGGACAGAGGGAGTGTGACGGACATGGAGCTGTCGGCGGACGGGGTAGCACCGGAGACATTTACCATCGCTGCTGAAGGCACCTCCGCCGCGTCAGTATGGCCTTTCTTCCACTGGCATGGCTGCTCCCAGAGCGCTTCGTCCAGCCATATATCGGCTTCCCCCGCCACCAGTCGGGTTACCGTCTCGAGGATGGCAGCCTTCTGAGCTGGAAGTTGCGGCCGGGTCATTAGCTTTTGTTCCAGAAGGAGGATTTGCCGGTATATGGCATCCCGCTGTGACCTGCTACTCAATGCGAGGGCTCCTCCGTTTAACCATGGTCAGGATGTTGCCCGCGTCTGGAGTGAATTCGAAGCGGACCTCGTCCATCATTTTGCGCATGAAGTGGAGGCCCAGTCCTCCTACTGCACAATGCCTGATGTCCGGATTGGGATCGGGTTGTGGCACAAGCGTTGGATCAAACGGGCGACCCCGATCGCGCAAAATGATCGTCAGTTCATCCGTGTCAACACGGCATGTGCACTCGATCTCGCCGATGTCCTCACCACCATAGGCATGCTCTATAATGTTGGAGCAGGCCTCGTCTACTGCAAGTTGTACGGCACAGATGGCATCCTCATCAAGCCCTGCCTCTCTGGCAGCGCGGGTGACAAACGCGGAAATCTCGCTCAGGCTGGCAAACCGCCCTGGGAAAGTGTGTGTCTGAGAAGTCTCTTTACACATTGGGCAAAGCTTATTGTCCCCCAGCCTGCCCATCCAGGCCTATCTCGCTGGCCACACCTTTCATCGCCTCGAGAACTATGTTGACATGCTCCCACAACTCCACACCCAGCGCTTCAGCAGCATGCTCAATCTCCTCGCGGTTGACCGCTGCTGCGAAAGCGCGATCCTTCCACTTCTTGCGCACCGATTTCAGCTCTACCTCACGGATGTCTCTGGATGGCCGAACCAGCGTCACAGCGACCAGCAGGCCCGTAAGCTCGTCCACGGCATACAGCGCTTTGGCCAGGCGCGTATCGCGGGGGACACCGGTATCTCCGTGCGAGAGAACAGCGTTGACAATTTCGTCTGAATAACCCTTTTCCCGCAGAATACGCGCGCCAGCATAGGGGTGCTCGTCTGGAAAACGGTCGTAGTCGAAATCGTGCACCAGACCGATGGCACCCCATAGCTCCTCGTCTTCACCAAAATGGCGGGCGTAGGCGCGCATGGCGGCCTCCACGGCCAGCATGTGCCGGATATGATTCTCCGAACTGCCATATTCCTGGATCAATGCCCAGGCCTCTGCACGGGTGATGGTGCTTTTCATCTTTTACCTCCGATGTAACTACTCAGCGGTGACCAGAAGTCACACTTTTTGGACCACAGGCCATCGGTCGCGCTGCGCTGACCTGCTCCTTGCCGCACCGCCGGGCAGTGTCGGCGCAGGGACGGTCCGGAGGATCGTACCAATAGACGTGGCTGGAGGGAGCGATTTAGCGTCATCCAGCGTGCAAACCATCCCAGGTGGCCTGCTCCGATATTATCAGGACTTACGCACTTGACTTCCTGCCGGTATGCCAGCTATGTGGGACGGCCTTTCCAGGCCGTCCAGACAGGCTGGAAAGCCTGTCCCGTCCAGACAGGCTGGAAAGCCTGTCCCACAAACCAATCCAATCACAACTGCGTAACTCCTGATTATTATACCATTCCCTGCAGAATTAACACACCTGTGGTGACCTGATCCGGTCGTCTGACCGCGCCAGGTCTCGACCCGGGCAGTATAAGTTGAGAGTATGCCGGATATGCCCGCCGGATCCGCGACCTGTGCAGCGCGGTGAGATGGCACAGTGGATCAATCGGCCTGGACCAGGCGCGGTCGGAGACCAGCCGCAGCCGCCCATAGCCTGATCTCGCTCTCGTGCAAAAAAGGCGCACACCCACCGAGGTCTCCGTAGGACAACTGCGAGCAGTTGTCCTACAACCTTTGATGCCCGCCGGCTTCCACTTGACACATCGGCTAATTTGTGGTATCCTCTTATCGAAGCGCTTCGATAACCCTGTCCCAGAGAGCAAACCCTAACCCGGACAAGCCGGAACCAAGAGGTTTAACTGCCGAGTTCGCAGGGGGTAGGAAGTAGGAAGCAGGCGCTCGACGGTGAATTTTCTTGCCCAATGGGCAAGAATTTCACCGGTAAGGGGATGGTTCATAATTGGTTGACACTCTGAGCTACGCGTCGAATGCCGCCCGATTGAAATCGGCCTCTTTGGGCGCTGCGCGCCGGGCGTCGGCCGACGCCGACGCGCTGGTCGG
>DAOTYA010000101.1:0-8728 GCA_034435075.1 Anaerolineae bacterium | reverse complement strand
TGAACCGAATCCACCACCGGGTCTGGGTCTACTTCAATTTCTTCCAGCCGGTGATGCGGCTGGTGGCCAAAGAGCCACTCCCCGCCGAAAATGGACGCCCTGCCCGGGTCAGGCGACGGTTTGACCGCGCCCGTCCTCCACTGGACCGCCTCTGTGAAACAGGAGTGCTTCCCGAACAGAAACAGCAGGAACTGTTGGCGTCGCGGGAAAAGACCAACCCGTTGGAACTACGGGAAGAGATTTACCAACTGGTAGAGGAACTCTTTTCCCTACCCAATGCGGCGCCTGGGGTTACCGAAGACGTATTCCAGACCTTTGATTTGACGCGGGACCTGGTCAGGGCAGTAGTCCCCTCATTGGCTCGACAGCCATTATGTCGGGTAGTGAAAACCAATTTCGAGGAGAAAGTGAACCATCCCCTGGCCAGTTCCTCTGATAGCTCCACCAGGGGGGCGGGCACGCATATTCACCCGCCGGACCGCGGTCCGGCGGGTGTTTTGATGCATGCTCCAGGCGCGCCGGCCTGGGACACCTACACTTGACCGGAGCGGTGGCACGTCTGAGAGGCCACGTCGCATTCGTGGCGTCATACCGGGCAGGACACAAGCCTGTTTACGGGAAACGCGATTTCGCTGTATAATATGATTGCACAGCAGGCACTTGCGAGAGGTGATGGATGCGAGCCAAACCGTTTGAACACCGCCCCGGGCAGACAATGGCGCTCATGGCCGAGCCGGATATAGGACTGCTGGCCGAGACGTTGGTCGCCTTCGCCAATTCAGACGGCGGCACCATCATCATCGGCGTGGACGAGAATGGCCAGGCAACCGGTACGGTCTACGCAGACGAGGTCGAGAGCGCGCTGCGTGCCGCGGTGCAGGAATGCCGGCCGCCGGTTGAAGTGCGCTGGCATCAGGCCGCTGCCGAGGATGGGCTGGCGTTCGCCATCGTCGTGCCGCGCAGCCCCGAACTCCACAGCCTGGCGGACGGCCGGGTACTGGTACGTGCGGGCGTCGAAAATCGCCCCCTCAGCGGTGATCAGATCCGCCAGCTCGCGGCCACCAGGTCCACAGGCGACTTCGAGGCAGAGATCGCCCCGGGGGCCACACGGCAGGACCTCGACGATCATATAATTGAAGAATTCATCGATAAATGGGAACAGCGCCAGAGACGCGAGTGGACCAGGTCAATTGATGAATTGCTGCTGGAGATGGGAGCGCTGGACGAGGACGGTCGCCCCACTGTCGCCGGGGTTCTGCTTTTTGCTCGCAATCCTCAGGCATTTCTACCTCAGAGTGGCCTCACCTTCGTAAAATTCGTCGGTACACAGCCACGGGGGGAGATGGGGCAGCCCGGCTATGGTCGCAGGGAGGAGATCGGCGGACCGCTGGCACGCATCATTCAGCGCACCTGGGAAGTGGTGGGCGAGGAGATGCGCACCGGGGCTGTCGTCACCGGATTGGTACGTGAGGAGCGCACGGAGTACCCCATTGCAGCCGTGCGCGAAGCTCTGGTCAACGCGGTGGCCCATCGGGATTATCGGCTTGGCGGGCGGCGCATCGAGGTACGCATGTTCTCCGACCGGATGGAGATCATCAGCCCGGGCGGGCTGCCGGGATTTATCACCCTGGACAATATCGTCGAGGAACACTTCTCGCGTAACCCGCGTATCGTCAACGGGCTGTATCAGTGGGGCTACATCGAGGAGCTGGGGCTGGGCGTAGACTTGATGATCGAGGAAATGGTGCGCGCCGGCCATCCGCCGCCCAAGTTCAAGGATACCCCCTATTCCTTCACTGTGACGCTGTACAACATCCGCGAGCGTCCCCCTGTGCCGGCCTGGACGCGCACGATGAACGAGCGGCAGGCCAGAGCGCTGGCTTATATACAGCAGCATGGACGCATCACCAGCCGCGAGTACCAGAACCTCTGCCCGGATGTCAGTGCGGAGACACTGCGGCTCGACATGGTGGACCTGGTTGAGCGGGGAGTGCTGCTCAAGGTCGGGGACAAGAAGGGCACTTACTATATCCTGAAATGAGGATCCTGTTCCTGACCCCTCAATTGCCCTATCCTCCTCGACAGGGGGCAGCACTGCGTAACTGGGGATTCATCAGTGGCCTGGCATCCAGGCACGAAATCACCGTCCTGTCGTTCCACGCATCCGGGCCGTCTGCAGCTCCAATCGCGCTACCAGGAGTCCGACAATTAGAGACGGTCGAACCCCCCACGCGCACTTACCGCGACCGTCTGCGTGATCTGCTCACCACTCGCCGGCCCGACATGGCGTTGCGGCTGGCGTCAGCGCAGTATGCCAGGCGGCTGCAGGGACTGCTGGAAAAGCAGCCCTTTGATGTGGTGCACATCGGGGGCATAGAAATGGCCCCTTATCTGGACATCCTCACGGAGGCCCGGCCACGCCCGCTCATCGTATTCGATGATCTCAACTGCGAGTATCTGCTCCAGAAACGTGCCTTCATCACCGATCTGCGCGTGCCGACCCGCTGGCCGGCAGCGCTATATTCCCTCATCCAGTGGCAACGGCTGCGCGTTTACGAGGCGCAGGTCTGCCGCCGTGCCGACCGTGTGATCGCTGTCTCCGAGATGGACGCGGAGAAGTTGCGCGGGCTTGGGCCTGGGCTGAAAGTGGCCGTGGTGCCTAACGGTGTGGATACGCAGGCTTATCTACCTGTTCCTGTGCCATCTCATCCCACTGGGCTGGTCTTCACAGGCACCATGGATTTCCGACCGAATGTGGATGCGGTGCTCTGGTTTGCCGCGAAAGTGCTGCCCAGAATACAGGCGGAGATACGGGACATCCACTTTGTAGTCGTTGGGCAGCGGCCCCATCGCCGGCTTGATGTGTTGCGCAGCAATCCGGCGATCACGCTTACCGGGTGGGTCGAGGACACGCGCCCTTACATCGCCCGGGCAGCGGTCTACGTGGCTCCGTTGCGCATTGGCGGTGGCACCAGGTTGAAGCTATTGGAAGCGATGGCGATGGGCAAACCGGTGGTTGCCACAAGCCTTGGTGCCGAAGGTTACCCTTTTACGGCCGGGCGTGAGTTGCTGCTGGCCGATACCCCCGCCGACTTCGCTTCTGCCGTGATCGAATTATTACGCTCCCCTGCCTTGCGGCTCGACCTGGGCCAGGCAGCGCGTGAGTTCGTAGCACAGCGCTACGACTGGCATTCCATCGTGCCCCTGCTGGAACGGGTTTACATGGATATGGTTTCGCAGCCGGAGGGGCCTGAATGACTTGCTCTCACCATCCCCTGGTGACCGGCCTGATACTGGCCGGCGGGGCCAGCCGTCGTATGGGGAGGAACAAAGCGTTCCTGGAGCTGGGAGGACGCACTCTCATAGAAATCGTTCTCGAGCGTCTGACGCAGGTGTGTGCTGAGGTCCTGGTAGTGGCAGGCGACGTCAGCCCTTATTCAGGGCTGGGTGTTCCGACCGTACGGGACCGCTTCGCCGGCGCGGGTGTCCTTGGAGGGCTGCACGCGGGACTGGAGGCCGCTTCCTGCGAGCTTGCCATTGCCGTCGGCTGCGACATGCCATTCCTGAATCCCGATTTGTTGAGGGCCTTCGTGGAGTGGAGCGCTGGATTTGACGTGGTCCTGCTGCGTCGGGGAGAAGAGGTGGAACCCCTTCATGCGACCTACCGTCGCACCTGCTTGCTGCCGATAGAAGAGGCAATCCATGCCAGGCAGCGACGTATCATCTCTTTTTTCGACCGGGTGCGGGTGCGTTACCTCACGCCGGAGGAGATTATCCCGTTCGATCCTGAGCTGCGCTCATTCTTCAACGTCAACACCCCTGAGGAGTGGGAAAGAGCACGACTCATGCTGTGATTTTTTACAGGCGTTCTGCCACTGCCCGCGCCATATCCAGTGTGGTGCTGTGGCCCCCCATGTCATAGGTGCGCACCCTGCCCTCGGCGATCACCTGCGCGATAGCTCGCTCCAGCGCTGCGCCTGCTTCCGCCTCATCGAGCCAGTCCAGCATCATACGCACCGCCAGGAGCATGGCAATGGGATTGGCCCTGTAGAGGCCGGCGTGCTTAGGGGCCGATCCGTGGGTCGGCTCAAAGATCGCGAAGCCGTCACCGATATTTCCCCCAGGCGCGAAGCCAAGCCCACCTACCAGTTGAGCAGCCAGGTCCGAGATGATGTCGCCGAACATGTTGCTGGAGACCAGCACCCCATATTTTTGGGGGTTCTTCACCAGCCACATTGCCATAGCGTCCACATTGGCTTCCCACAGCTCGATCTCCGGATACAGAGCAGCGATCTTGCGCGCCTCATGCACCATCATCCCCGAGGTCGCGCGGATAACGTTGGGTTTTTCCACAAGTGTGACGGTGGGATACCCGTGTTTTCTGGCGTACTCGAAGGCGGCGCGGATAATACGGCGGCAGCCCTCGACGGTCAGAATACGACACGAGATAGCTATCTCATCCGAAGGGGTGTCTTTGAAAGCGACCATACCCCGGCTATGGCGTTCCAAAGCCAGGCGCACTTCTTCCGGGAGCGGGTGGAACTCGACGCCAGCGTAGAGGTCCTGGGTATTTTCCCGGAAGATCACCAGGTCAATATCGTCCCGAAAGTTGAGGGGATTACCCTTGAACGACCTGCACGGGCGCATATTGATGTAGAGGTCGAACTGCTGACGCAGTCGCACAATGGGGCTTTGATAGACAAGCCCTTTTCCCCGCAACTCCGGTGCCAGCTCTGCCTCGGCTTCCTCCCTGGGCTTGGATGTAATGGCGGCGAAGAGGGCGCAGGTGCAGCTTTTCAGCGTCTCCAGAGTGCGTTGTGGCAACGCGTCGCCCTCCCGGCACCAGAATTCCCATCCGATATCGGCGGGTACATACTCGGCATCGAGAGCAATGCGCTCGAGCACGAGCTGTGCGGCTTCCATCACCTCTTTCCCTATACCATCACCGGGTAACAGTGCAATGCGATACTTTGCCATATCAGTCACCATCTGTTGGACTGTCTCAAAAAATCGGCTGCCTGCAGCGCTGACTGAAAGTCAGCCCGCGGGGCTGCGGTCGGTGATCAGCATGTGCCGACCGCAGGCCAAAAAGAGTCGGGGGATGTAGGACAACTGCTCGCAGTTGTCCTATGAGAACAATTGGCCGCCGAAGGCCGGTTATCGGGATTTGCCGATGCTCTCCTCTACCAGACACCCGGCCCGTCGCGTCAATATCTCGAAGCGCTGCCTGAGCCGGTCGGCGGGTTCACTCTGTATCTCGATGAAGAACGGGTCGGTGGGGCGCGGGGCCTGGATGTGGGGACGCGCGATCCTGACCAGTGGCGCCCACGGGTAGCCGTGTCGCTTCAGGCCGACGACCGCCGCCTCGTCAAACGCAGCCGGATAGGACCGGTCGCCGAATAACTCGGGCTGCTGCCCCAGCGCCAGCTCCACCAGCGCTGCCTCGACCAGCAGCCGCGCCGCCTGGGCCTCCAGGCTGCTGCGCTGCGCCCGTTCTAACTGCGTCTGTGCGCGTTCATCGGACTGCCGCCCGGCTCCGACGAGCGCCTCCAGATCGCGCTGCGCTGCCTCTATCGCTTCCTGCGGCCAATCGGCCGGGGTGGAGTCTTCGAGCGCCGCCCGCACGTCGGCCAGGCGCTCCAATCGCCGGGGCCGTCCGTCGGCGCCGCGTGTGTAATAGGCCACGCGCGGCCAGGGCGCTTCTACCCTCAGTCGCAGCAGACGGCCTGCGCTGCTCTCGGTCACATCCGGCGGTTCGACCTGCGCCAGAAGCGCATCGAACAGCGGGTTGCCGTAGGTCAGGAGTTGCAGCGTGTTGGGATGGGCGTCGAACGTCGCCGGATCGAAGGTGACGGCGACCTCGCCGTGATCGCTGCGCAGCCAGAAGGCCCGCGGAATTGTCTCGTGAGGATGAAAGCGGACCCGCAGCGTGGGCGCGGTCGTCAACGCGGCAGCCAGTTCCGGCAGCGTGACCGGCGTATCCGGTGGGGCGAATTCCTCTCCCTGCCTGGCCCACTCGTCCAGGTTCAGGCCCGCCCGGGCGTTGTCCAATGCCTCCTGGATACGTGCCAGTTCCTCGGACAGCGCCTGACGACGCTCTGCCTCCGGCACCATCGCCAGCGCCTGGATGGCGCGTCCGACCTGCGCCAGGATCGGCTGGAGCGGCCCGACCACGTCCTGGAACCAGTCAATACGCCTGGAGAGTGCCTGGTAGACCCGCGCCTCGACGGTGTCCTGGTAAAAGTAATTGCGGATCCACACCTCGTCGTACTTCTGGCCGATGCGGTCTATACGGCCGATGCGCTGCTCCACGCGCATCGGGTTCCACGGCATGTCATAATTGATCAACACACCGCAGGTCTGCAGGTTTAGGCCCTCGCTGGCTGCCTCGGTGCACAGCAGGACTTTGATCTCCTTGCCCTCCCGGAATGCGTTCTTGATCTCCTCTTTGGTCACCGGCACCCACGTCACACCGTCCCAGCGCTCGCCGCCACGCCCGCTGTAGCAGGCTACCTGACTGCCGTAACTCTGACGCAGTTCTTTGCGCAGGTAATCCATCGTGTCGGTGTATTGGGTGAAGACGAGCGCCGTCTCACGCTGGCGAAAGACCTCATCCAGGTCCTTCAGGAGTTGGGCGACTTTGGAGTCCTGACCTCCCAGCATCCCGAGTGCGTGCAGGAAATCCTCCACGTAGACAATCTCGTCGCGGAAAAGCGAACGGTCGGCCAGTTCCAGTTCGTCCACGTCCAGGCTCAACTCGTCCTGTTCCAGATCATCCTCGACCAGCCCCAGGCCGGCCTGGCCGCGCAGGAAGGCCAGGCGCCGCTTGAGGCTCTGTTGCACGGCGTAGAAACTGCTGGTCAGCCGCCGGCGGTAGACGGTCATCACAAAGCCCAACCCTGTGCGCTCGCTCTCGTACTTGCGGTAAAAGTGGGCGATGTACTCCTCGATGCGCTCGTAGAGGGCACGCTCCTCGGGGCGCATCGGGATCCACTCCAGATGCGGCTTGCGGACGGGGACCCTGTCTCGCAGCAGGCCCTGCCGGACGTATTCGCGCAGCAGGTGCCGCGTGTTGCGAAAGACCAGCCGGCGTAACGGGGTATGTCGCCGGATCAAGCCGAGCGCCACCAGGCGCGCTTCAGGCGGAAGACGCCGCATCTCCTGCCCGGGGTCGGCGCTCTCGATCAGCGCGCGCACGCGCGCCCAGTCCACCGGCCCCAGTTCGCGCTCCGCCGTCGCTGCGAATCCCTCGTCCAGCCGTCCGTCTTCCAGCGCCAGTTCTGCGCGCAGCAGGCGGAAGACGAAGGGCCAGTCCACCTCTTCCGGAGGCCGCCGCAGTTCCTCGTAGAAGCGCAGGAAGAAGCGCCCGTCGGCGCCCCATTCGCCGCCCAGGCCCAGCAGATTGAGCAGGTCCCACACCTCGATCGGGTGCACCTGCATCGGGGTGGCCGTCATCAGGATCAGGCCGCGCGTGCGGCCCTGCAACGCGTTCAACAGTTCCAGCAGCCGGTTGGGTCGGTAGCGCTCCAGGTCGAGGAAATCCCTGCGCCGGGCGTGGTGCGCCTCGTCCACCAGCACCAGGTCCCACGGACGGGCCGCCAGCAGCGTCTCTTTGCGTCCCTGGCGTTTGACCAACTGGCTGGAGGCCAGCACCAGGCTCACGTCGTCCCAGGGATTGAGCGTGGCCGGCGCGCGCTCTTCGCCGTGGACGTTGCGAAAAACCGCACCGTCATAGATGGGCACGTCGAGCGCGAATTTCTCGTACAACTCTTCCTGCCATTGACGCAGCACCGATTTGGGTGCCAGGATGAGCGCGCGGCGCACGCGGCCATCCAGCCATAACTGGCGCAACATCAGCCCGGCCTCGATCGTCTTACCCAGTCCGACCTCGTCGGCCAGCAGATAGCGGGCAGGGAAGCGCTCGATGAGCTGGCGCGCCACAGCCTGCTGGTGCGGCCAGGGAGTGAGGGCGCAGGTGGCCATCCCCAGTCCGCTCGCGCCGACCAGATGGGGCGCGTCGCGCAGGAACTGGCACAGCACCTGTTCCTGGCGCAGGGCCGGCGCCAGCACAAACCGCTCGACCCGCTCACGCACCGTAACAGGCGCGCGCTCAAGCGGATCGCGGGCCGGAGCGGAGGATGGCGCATAACGCAGGAGTCTCTGACGGGCCGCCTCGGGGATGGGGAGCGCGAGCCAGTCCGGCTCGCGCTGTTCCCACAGCCGCTCGAAACGGCCGACCGCTTCTGCCACGTACAGCCGCCCCTCCTCTGTCCACGAGCGGAAGACCATGAACTGCTCGTAGTTGTGCAACCAGGCGGTTTCCGATTCGTTGACGCTGCCGCTGAAAGCGACCTGGTTGCCCTGAGCGTCGGTAAAGATGCCGACCTTGGGGTGGAAGTAGTCGCGGGCTTCGGAGGCGGGGAGGGGCAGGCCATCTGGCCCCTTGGGGAGGACAACGCGCATCTCCAGGGCGCCAACGGCGACCATCCAGCCCAGGGCCGCCAGCCGGTCGCGCATCATCCGGTCGGCCAGGGTCTCCGGATCGGGCAGGGCGGCGTCCAGGCGGGCAGCGACGACCTGGCGCAGGTCGTGGCCGGTGCGGATGGCCTCGACGTCCTGCGGCTCCAACTGGGCGCCGACGAGCAGCCGCATCCGCCCGCCGCCCGCGACCAGGTGAGCCACGCCCGCTGCCGCGACGGCCAGCGCGCCGGAGGTGAAAAAGCCCGCC
>DAOTYA010000100.1:0-17817 GCA_034435075.1 Anaerolineae bacterium | reverse complement strand
GCGGGCACGTCCGGCGGGCATGTCAGGCGGGCACGTCCGGCGGTCACGTCTGGCGGGCACGTGGCCGGGTGCTGGCTGCCGACCGGACTATGCGCCGCGTGGATCACAATCCACGCCGGCCGGGTGCTGACCGCCGACCGGACCGCCGCCGCCGGATTGTGATCCGGCGGGCACGTCCGGCGGTCACGTCCGGCGGGCACGTCAGGCGGGCACGTCCGGCGGTCACGTCCTGCGGGCACGTCAGGCAGGAACGACGCGCGGAATCAAGTTATGCGTATCTCACACTCGCGTGCAAACCTGATGTCAGGACCAACAAATCAGCGCTGGAGTGGAAGCTGCAGCCGGATTTTCCACCTGAAGGCTCGATCCCCGAGCATTATTCAAAAAGTGCTGGTCTGACTCCCATAGTCTGGACTCAGGACTTCGGATCCAAACCAGGCAACATCGGTCTGCACACACAGGTCAATCCCCACCAGGCCGCTTTTTCCTGGGCAGTACTTTGTGTGCGGTGCTGATCTGTTTTTCCTGGCTGCCTCGCGCTTCCAGAAGTGCCGGTGGCATCTCCTCCGCTGCTCTCTCCGTGGGCAGATTGGGGCCACCAGGGCTGGGCGGCCAGTCCACATGCCACAGCCCTTGTTCGTCCCGGGAGAGACTGCTCCCTTGGGACAATGGTCCAAAAGCAACGCTGTCCGTGATCATGCCGGACGAATCCAACAGGCGGACCTCGTCTCCACCATCGTCCAGGATAAGCCCCGTCTGCAGGCCGTACAGGACCAGGAATGCCCCTGGCCCCAGTGATGTTCCATCCGGTATATAATAAGGGGTGCTTTCACCCTCCCGGTCGTCCAGTGACCAGCCACTCAGGTCTGCGGCGGTCGGGCCGGTGTTGTATAGCTCGATCCACTCGCTTACCCACGTCTCGGTGAGAGCGTCCGACGACACGGTGACGGGCATGATTTCGTTGATGCGCACGCCACCATGCGCGGCTGTGGGAGTTAAGGTGGGTGGAGGAGTGGGGGTGGGTGAGGCTGTTGATGTGGGTTGCAGCGGCGTCGAGGTCGCCGTCGGTGCGGGTGTGCCTGTCATGGTGACAGTGGGAGTGAGGGTTGGTATATCGCCCTTTCTCTCCCACCAGAGCCTGACCAGCGCCCTGCCTTCCTGTTCGAAGTATGTCACCACGATGTAGTGTGAGCCGGTGAGAGGCAGCTCAACCAGATACTCCTGTTCTCCGCTGCTGGTATGCCACTCGTCCAGCACTATGTTGCCGTCTATGTACAGGCGTATCCCGTCGTCGGCCTGGGCACGGAATCTGTATATACCCGGCTCGAAGTTTACCTGCCGGCTCCAGCGTGCGGAGAAGTTGTCGGTGGGCAACCCGGCTGCGGGCGCACCGTTCCCCCAGTCAACGAAGTGAATCTGCCGATCGTTACGCACCAACGCCGGCTCGCCGTTCAGGTCCCGGTTCGGCCAGTATTCCCCCTTCCAGTCCGGGAATTGCTGTGAGGGGAGTTGCTCCCACCAGCAGCGTACCTGGGCCATACCGGTGTGTTCATAGAATTCCACACGCAGAGTGTGGGTACCGCGGACCATTGGAAGTTGGGCGGTGAGTTCCTCGGCGCCGCCATCGCGCCAGTCATCAAGTAGCAGTTGATTGTCAATCCATAATCTGGCGCCGTCATCGGCGATAAGGTGGAAACGATAGGTAGCCGCGTCGAAGCTGGCCGTGCGAGTCCAGCGCGCCGAGAAGTTGTCGGCCGGCAGCCCCTCCGGGGCCCCCCACATCCAGTCAAAGTCAATGGCTACATCGTTCCGCACCAGTGTGGGGCGTCCTTCCAGCCCCCGGTTCGGGAAGTACTCACCGCGCCAGTCCGGGTAAGATGCAGGCTGTTCCCACCAGATCTGAATGAGGGCCAGTCCGCTGCGCTCGTAGTATTCCACACGCAGACTGTGATTGCCCGCTGAAAGGTAGCGTTCTCCCTTTACCTGGCGTTGTGCACCATCCCGCCAATCATCAAGCACAAGCTCGTCGTCCACATACAAACGCACTCCGTCGTCCACCAGGGCATAGAACTGGTAGCTTCCTTCGTCGAAGTACACCGTACGTGTCCAGCGCACTGAAAAGCCGTCCGCCGGGAGTGTTGTATGCGGGGCCAGCTCCCCCCAGTCGAAAACGATGGAGGCGTCGTTGCGCACCAATGCCGAGGCTCCGAGCAGGACGGGATTGGGAAAATATTCACCGCGCCACTGGGGGAAGTCCTCAACACGTTCCCACCAGAAGTGGATTCGTGCCGATCCTCTGTCCTCGTAGTACTCGATGCGCAGGTCATGATACCCATCCAGCAGCATTTTCTCTGTTATGTGCGTGTAAGGCGAGCCGCTCTGCCATCTGTCCAGGATAAGCTCTCCGTCCAGCCAGATACGCACGCCGTCATCGCTGCGCACGGAGAAGCGGTGCAGTCCGGCCCGGAAGGGGAGGATACGTACCCAGCGAATGGAGAAGCCATCAGCCGGGAGGCCCTCAGCCGGTGCTCCCGTGCCCCATTCAAAATTGACGGCCGCATCGGTGCGTACCAGGATCGGTCTACCTGTCAGGTCAGGATTATTGTAGTATTCGCCACGCCATCCCTCGGCAGGACCCGGCGTATAAGTGGGTGTGGCAGGGACGGGAGCGGCACTCGTCGGGGTCGGGGGTAGCGGCGTCGGTGTCGCCGTCGGGGTTGGGGTATCCGTGGAAGCCAGATAAAGCATGAGGCTCGCTGCCTGGCCTGTAGCCAGAGACTGCACTGTAATCTGAACATAGGGCAGGGATGTCCACTGCGGTTCTACAGGGAACAGGAAGGGAGCGGTGAAAGAGCCGTCCCCGGCTACCTTTGCATAAGCGAGGGGTAGCTGGCGCTGCTCGCCCGACAGGCTGCTCATGCGCACGAAAACAGTGTCCCCGGGCTGCCAGCCGCTGCCTGTGACAACGACCAGCTCTCCTGGGACGGCTACCTCAGGCGAGAGTCGAACGGAGAGGATCGCTGTCGGCGTGGGCTGCGGGGCAGAGTTCCCCCCGGCAAGCGCGTAGACGATCAGGCATACGCCGAGTATCCCGGCGCACACCAAAAAGGCTATCGTGGCAGGCCAGTAGGTTTGAGCCAGATATTGCCTGTACCACTGGCGGAGACGCTCTCGCCAGTCCGGCTGTGGGGATGTTGGCGGTGCAGCGGGTAGAGTCTCGTGCCCGAATTCATCCATGGCTATTCTCTCCCCCTTCCTGGCTGGCGGCTGTGTGCCAGTATGAGTAAAACCACCCCGATACCTGTGACGATCCACCCTGCGAGCCTGCTTCTCCCTCCTGCAGCGGGCAGGAGCGTCCGTGGGGCCTCCCCCAGCGGCGAGGGCGGCGGGGTAGGGGTGACAGGTAGCACATCGAATTCGGCGATGATGTATGGCCTGGTAGCTACAGCGTCGGAGATGGGAAGGCGGGCCGCGATCAGATCGCCCACTTCCTCCGGCGTGGCAGCAGGGTCTGGAGCGGTTGCGATGGCCAATCCCGTGTTAGCGATCTCTCCGTTCAGCCAGGCGCGCATCAATATGGTGACGTCCCAGCTCAGCCATGTCCCCTCCGCCTGACTCAGGGAGATCGTGTACGCCGGCGTGAGGGGAGATGTGGGTGTCAGCACAGCCGTGGGCGTGGCAACGGGAATGGGCGTCATTGCTGGAGCGGGAACGGTAAGGGGCGCTGTCACCACTTCGCACCGGACCTTCGCGACCGAGATAGGCGAAGGGAGCAGGGCCGGCCATGTGGCGGGGTCGCTCATCCAGGCGGCCTTTTCCCACGGCTCAAGCACCCGGTAGATGCCCGTCTCTGTCTCGCCGCTGCCAGAGGCACTGTCAACGTACATGTACAGCGTCGCCCGCCGGACATCGGTGCCGGCGGGAAAAACGTTCACCGGAAAATGGAGATAGGTACGTGCCCACACTACATCGCCAGCAGGGTGGCGGTGCACGCCCAGGGGAAGTGTAGGGGTCGTGGTGTAGGTGGTTGAACCTTCCAGGAGCATGGAGGTGACACCCGTATAGCGGTCAGGCCATACCTGGAGCACTCGCAGGTCGTAGGCCTGGGCGGAAGATGGTGTTAACCAGGCCGGTCTGGACAATGCGAGCGCCAGGCCTGCCACAAATATCACTATGCCAGGTAGCAGCTCAAGCCTCTTCATCATCTGCCGTTATGGGCGGCAACTCCTCCAGGCTGGACAGTCCAAAGTATTGGAGGAACTCGAAGGTTGTGCCATAAAGGATTGGCCGTCCCGGGGTCACGGCCCGGCCCGTTTCCTCGATTAACCCGGCGCTCAGCAGGGTGCGCAGGACGCTATCGGAGTTAACGCCCCGGATGGCCTCTATTTCTGAGCGGGTGATCGGCTGGCGGTAGGCGATGATCGCCAGTGTTTCCAGCGCAGCCTGCGACAACCTGAGGCGGACTTCCAGGCCCAGAAAGCGTTCTATACGTGATGCTGCTTCGGGCGCCGTCGTCAACTGCACCCGGTTGCCGGCTCGCTGCAGGCGCAATCCGTGGCCAGCATAAGCAGCCTCAAGGCGCGACAGGGCATCTTCCACACAGGCAGGTGTGGTCTCCAGGGCTTCGGCCAGCCGCTCGATAGATACCGGCCCCTCAGCCACGAAGAGCAGGCTCTCTACCTGAGCTTCTATACTCAGAGCACCGTTATCACTTCCTTCCAATTTCGCCTGTGGTATAATCTGGGATATTCTTTGTCCTGAAAACCAGTCCTCTCTGGGAGGTGATCATGCAAAACCGCCTTCTACTGCTGTGCGCCTGTCTGGCCATCCTGGCCCAGCTCCTGTGTTGTTGTTCGACGCTCATGGGACCACGTCCTCCTTACAAGGTTACCCCATCCGATGAGGCCGTCGAGCACCTGAAAGAGCGCCTGGAACAAAGCCTTCAGGCAGGCCCGGATGGCTCCGTGTCAGTCACCATCACTGAAGAAGAGATGACCGCTTTGATGGCGGAATTGCTTGCCAGGCAAGGAGAGAACGTTCCGATCGCCGACCCGCAGGTATTGTTCCGTGACGGCCGCATCGAATTCTACGCGACAGTGACCCAGAATGAAATGCCGCCTTTACCAGGTATGGTGGCCTTCTCCGCTGCGGCTGTGGACGGAGAGGTCAGGCTCACTGTTATAGATGCTAAAGTCGGCCCCTTCTCGCTCCCACCAGCGGCTTTGGAGGAGGCCACGCAGGCGCTGAATGACGCGCTGATGCAGGGTATACCCGAAGAAGCCGGCCACGTCACCATCACAGCCATACAGGTCAGCGATCAGGAAATCAACATCAGCGGTGTGCTTACCCCCTGAACACCCTCTATGTTCACCTTTTGTCAGGCGTGCTGTGGGTGATGACAACCAGCCGTTGCTGGCACGAGGCCATGGCTTCACCAGATTAAGGCTACTCCTCTGCACCGGGGGGTGCAGCCTGGAGGACAGGCGGCTGGTGTGCTGGGGCCCCGATCTTGTGAGAGGGGGCGATATGCAGGCTGGCTTTCACGGGGCGGGCAAGCTTCAGCCCCAGGTCCTCTTCCAGTACCCGCCGTGCTGCCTCCAGAATCTCCGCCGACTTGTCCGGTACAGTGACATCCGGGACGGTCTCCACATTCACTCTGACAGCGATGCCTTTGCGCTGGCTGGAGAGATGGGTTGTGCAGCTCAGTATACCAGGCAGGGCACACAACTCATGTCGCAGCCGGTCGGCCACCGATGCCATATCCAGCTCAACCTCTCCTCCTGCTGCCTTCGCAACGCGGATAGCTTTGTATGGGCGGCGCAGTTCCAGATAGATAAGGAGAGCAAGGATAATATCAATTACCAGCGCAGCAAGTAAACCCACCGGCAGCAGCAAATACCAGGGTATGCTCTCAAGCGAGCGTGCCAGGTTACCCGCTGTTGTGGAGAGGGCGTTCAGAGCCGGGACAGGTACGATCAGAATAAGTGTGCACAGTGTGATGACGATGAGCAACAGGACGACCAGTATCACACGATTCGCCGTATTCATTTTTACCCCCTGTTGAGCAATTTAACCTCCCGTCGCGCAGCCGGGCTGCTGAAGCGGATGGGAAATCCTGTCGTAATCTTATCTATGTGTTCCCTCAACTGGTTCCTCATGAAGGATTGCGCATCCTCCCTTATGTAGAAGTGAGTGATAAGGAAGTCGAAGATGGTGTTTGTCTCAGGGCTTTCAAACTCGTGCACCAGTTGATAGGCATCCTCAAGGTTTTCTATCCGTTTCAGTATGTCATTTACGGAAACCCCGAGTATCCTGCGGGCCTCCTCCACTATGCCGGGGTCTGCCGGTTCGCTCAATTGTTCAGGGGTCAGCTCGTTGCGCACTTTTTCCAGCCACAGCGCATGATCGGCCTCTTCAAGTGCATACGCTTCCCAGAATGCGGCCACCTCCTGGCAGTGGGCAAATCCGCTGGCCAGTGCGCAGTACAAATCCTGTGCGGTTCTCTCAATATTTATGGCAAGCTCAAATAGCTCTCCTACTGTTGCCTGATGCGACATAAAGCCCTCCCTGGAACTGCGTGGTTTCAGGCCCGTTGTAACCGGCATCTTGGGGCGCTTTGTACAGGTGTTGGCCTGTGTTGACCGGAAGTCCTGCGGCCCAAAAACACTGACGAGACCGACCTGTCCCTGCAGTCACTGCCTGAAAGTTGCAAAACGCTTGATGATGTTCGGGCTGCACAGGAGGCATTGCCCTCTTTTGGCGCTGTACATCGGTTGGGGCGAGGCTTGCTTCAGCCCTCCGGTCCGCCTGAGTAGATTATACCCGAAACGACTGCTACGGCAACTCGCCTGCGGCTCGGTGTTCGAAGCAAATCCCAATTCGAGGACGGAAGCGGGTAGGTAGGGGTACTTTAGCCGGCGCAGAAGTGACTCAAATCGGCTGAAGTAGGGGTAGGTACCCCTACCTACCCGACTCCAGGCTGGGAAAGCGGTATCGGCGTAGCCCAAATCGCTTCTGCTTCGAACGCCCTATAACACGACCAGTTGCACCCCGACACGGGAAAGGTATAATTAAGTCTATCCGTAACCCTTCAGACGATAACTGGAGTCTGACGATCCGCCAGATTGTTTCACCGGGCTGAATGACTGATCTGTCCGAACTTCTTCCGCAGCTCTGAAGCCTGCCGGCAAGTCTACCAGCCCACTGCCATCCTATGGAAGACCAGAACACCCTTATCGCGCTTCAAATTCATCAGCGGCTGCTGGCCGAGTATGGCGACCATCCGTGGTCTCCCCGCGATCCGGTCGCAACCCTGGTATCAACCATCCTTTCCCAGAATACCAACGACAAAAACCGGGATCTGGCATTTGCCCAAATGGTTGAGCGCTTTCCTACGTGGGAAGCAGTGCGCGATGCTCCGCTCCCGGAATTGATCGAGGCAATCCGCCCGGCGGGTCTGGCCCCTACAAAAGCGCCGCGCATTCAGAACGCCCTGCGCCACATCACCTCTGTGCGGGGGAGGATCAGCCTCGATTTCCTGAAGGAATTGAACCTGGAGGAGGCGCGTTCCTGGTTGTTGGGAATCCCTGGCGTGGGCCCCAAGACCGCTGCCATCGTCCTTCTATTCGCACTGGGGAGGCCGGCCTTTCCGGTGGATACCCATATCCACAGAGTCACCCGCCGACTGGGATTGATCCCCGAGCATACCAGCCGCGCACAGGCTCACCTGCTGCTGGAGCGACTTGTCCCGCCAGAGGCGTACTATGCCTTTCACCTCAACCTGATCGCACATGGGCGAGCTGTGTGCCGTGCCCGCGCGCCGCGATGCGCACAGTGTGTGTTGAAGAACTGGTGTGCTTATGCAGGCAAAACGGACGGGTGACCCCAGGGCAGGCCTTGGAAAACAAGGAGAAGAGCTGGCCGCTGCAATGCTGGTCCGTCAGGGATACCAGATCGTGGAGCGCAACTGGCGCTGTCGGGTGGGCGAGGTGGATATCGTTGCCTGCAGGGAGAATGGCTGGTACTTCTTCGAGGTGCGCACACGGCGCGGAGATGACTTCGGCACACCGGAGGAATCGCTGAGAGTGGCCAAGCTGGAACGGATGCTCCAGGTGGCGCTGACCTATCTGGCCGGGCATGGGATTGACCCCAACGATACGGACTGGAGCACCGGGCTGGTAGCGATAGAAATGGACCGGACGGGGAAAGTGCTGAGGATAGAGGTGTATGAGAGCCTCACCTGATGGACAGCAACCGCGTGCGACCCCCCTGCTTGTCATCGTCGGGCCAACAGCCGTAGGCAAGACGGCTCTTTCCCTTCACCTGGGCGTGCGGCTGGAGGCAGAAATCGTCTCTGCCGATTCGCGCCTGTTTTACCGGGGGATGGACATTGGCACGGCCAAGCCCACACCTGAGGAACGCGCCCGTGTTCCTCACCACCTGATTGATATCGCAGACCCTGAGCAGACGGTTGGGCTGGCCGAATTTCAGCAGCGAGCCTGTGCCGCCATCGCCGACATTCATACCCGTGGCCGGCTGCCCATGCTTGTCGGCGGTACCGGTCAGTATGTGCGCGCCGTGATTGAGGGGTGGAATATCCCGCAAGTTCCTCCCCACCCAGAGCTACGGGCCACGCTCGAAGCCCAGGCAGCACGGGAAGGGGCCGCGGCACTCCATGCGCGCCTGGCTGCCCTCGACCCCATTGCTGCACAGCGCATTGACCCGCGTAATGTGCGCCGCGTCATCCGTGCGCTGGAGGTATGTCTGATCACCGGCCGCCCTGTCTCAGAGCAGCAGCGTAAGCATCGCCCGCCCTATGCCATTCTACAAATCGGGCTGACGATGGAACGTCAACTCCTCTATGCCCGTGCTGACCGGCGCATCGAGCAGATGATCGCTGCCGGCCTGGAGGATGAAGTGCGACGGCTGGTAGAAGCGGGCTATGGCTGGCATCTGCCGGCGATGTCCAGCCTGGGATACGCTCAATTCCGCCCTTATTTTGAGGGGCGTGCCACGATCGAGGACGTCGTGAGCGAGATCAAACGGGCTACCCGCCGCTTCATTCGCCATCAATATAACTGGTTCCGTCTCACCGACCCGGCCATCCACTGGTATGACGCGGCCACAACGGAGGCCGAAACAATCGAGGCCACGATCAGGGATTGGTTAAGCTCAACCTCTCTCAGATAACGCCCGGGAATCGAGCCTTCAGGCGGAAAATCCGGCTGAAGGCTCTACGCCGGTAAAGATTGTGGGTATTGATTCAGCCTGTGCCCGCCGGACCACAGTGCGGCGGAGCAGATGGCACCTGAGCCACCTGGGGGCGTCTCAGTGTAGCCAGTGTCTGCAAAGTCTGGTCTGGGCGGACTGTGGTCCGCCCGGCACAGCACGGGTAGGCTGAATAATTACGATTGTGGTTAAGCTCACCTGTCTTGCCTGGCTGGTAGCGTGTGGTAGAATGAGCCAGGGAGCACAGTAAATGCGTATCCGTCCGGCAGAGTACAGAGACTTTGAAGCCTGCTGTGCCCTTGATCACTCTTATACAACCGATCGGGTATGGCAGGTGGATGTACGGGACGGGGAGGGCGATCACCTCCTCACGCTCACATTCAGGGAGGCACGTCTCCCCCGCGAAGTGCACGTGGAATATCCGCTGCAGGGCGAACGTCTGTTGATGGCCTGGCAGCACTGTGACGCGCTGCTGGTGGCCGAAGAAGAGAAGCACATTTGTGGCTACGTCGCCATTACCGCGCATGCTGGCCACGGCATTGCCTGGGTGGAGGGGCTGATCGTGGACCGGCCTCTGCGGCGGCGGGGCATTGGCACCCGCCTGCTGGAAGCTGCGGCATGGTGGGGGCGTAACCAGGGGCTGGGCAGGCTGCTGCTCGAGGTCCAGACCAAGAATTATCCGGCGATCCGCTTCTGCAAATCGCGCGGGCTTACCTTCTGCGGCTACGCAGATCACTACTGGCCGGCTCAGGATATCGCTCTTTTCTTTGGCATTTCCTTGCGGTAAGCAGAGATATTTCGGCCATGGGTTTCATATCTACAGCGACACTCCTGGCATTGCTTGAGTGGATCAATGTCGTACTGACCTCAGGCATTGTTATTTTCTCATGCGCGCTCCTGCTCTATCTGGCCGTATATAACCCCCATCACAATGTGGCGCGTTCCTTCGTGATCCTGCTGGCCTGTGTGATCGTGGTTTACTTCGTGGACCTGGCCCTGACCGGCGTCACGGACGCGGAGGCCGCCATACCGTGGCTGCGTTTCCAGTGGGTGGGGATCGCCTTTGCACCGGCCGCGTATCTGGCCTTCTCAAACGCCTTGTTGATCACGACCGGCGTGCACAACAAATGGCGGGGTGTGCTCGTCAGGGTCAGTTATTTGCTTAGCCTGCTCATGCTTACAGGCGTGGCCTTCAGCGACCTGGTGGTACGCGATGGGGAGATAGAACACCACGTCCCACACCTGCTGAGGGGGCCACTCTTCCCTCTCTTCGCCGTCTACTTCTTTGCCGCTGTCGGGTGGGGGGCCGCCAATGTTCTGTGGGCCCGCCGCCGTTGCCTTACTTCAACCTCACGGCGGCGCATGAACTATTTGCTGGCGGCCTTCGCGGCGCCAGCAGCCGGCGTCTTCCCATATCTGCTTGTCGCTGGCTGGCCAATTTCTACCAGCGAAATGGCGTTCTGGCTGCTGCTCGTGCTGAGCAACATCGGCGTCGGTTTAATGCTGGTGACCCTCTCTTATAGCGTGGCCTTCTTCGGCACCCTGACCCCTGACCGGGTAGTGAAGCACAGGCTGGCACGCTTCCTGCTGCGCGGCCCATTTGTCGCAACCCTGGCCGTCATTGTCATCATCGCTTCCTCTCAGGTGGAGGGGTGGCTTGGCCTGCCCGGGCGGCGGCTGATGCTCTTCGGGGTCGTCGGTGTGATCATCCTGATGCAACTGGGCATAGAACTTGCCAAACCACTCATAGACCGCCTGCTCTATCGCCGTGACCAGCCGGAGATCGCCTGGCTCCAGGAGTTGGGCAACCGTCTGCTCACCACAACCGACCTGCGCCAGTTTCTGGAAAATGTCCTCACCGCACTGTGCGACTTGCTGCGGGTAGAAACAGCCTTCGTGGCGGTCACAGAGAACGGTGTGACCCGCCTGGAGGTGGTGTGTGGCTCACTCTTGCCTGGCACCGCTGATCATCTGCCCCCTCAGGCATGGCAGACAAAGTTGGACAGCCAGTCAGCACAGGAGACGCAGCCCGTTCCCTACGACATATTCCTGTGGAACGGCTACTGGCTGTTTCCCCTGCGCACCAGCGACCAGAAGAGCGTCACTGGTGTGGTGGGCGTCACAGCGCGGTCGGCACAGCCGGAGCTGGCGCAGGAGGAGTGGGCTGGCATAGAGGCATTACTTGCTCAGGCCGCGGCTGCCCTGGAAGACCGTCAGCTTCAGCAGCGCCTCTTCGGAGCGTTAGAGCGGCTTATCCCCCAGATCGAGGAGATTCAGCGCCGTCGTGGGATTGTGCATTACACCGGGGAACGGGCACTTGCTGGTTTAAGCCCGGGTGTAGATGCAGAGTTCCGCGAGTGGGTCCGGGATGCGCTCGACCACTACTGGGGCGGCCCCAAATTGATGGCCAGTCCTCTCCGCTCACTCCACGTGGTGGAGCGTGCCACACAGGAACACAACGGAAATGTGCTCCATGGTTTGCAAAGTGTGCTGAGGCAGGCCATTGAGCGGCTGCGTCCGGAGGGCCAGCGGCAGATGACCAGACCGGAGTGGCTTCTGTACAACATTCTCGAATTGAAGTTCCTCCAGGGAAGGCGGGTGCGCGAAATCGCTCAGCGGCTGGCGATCAGCGAGTCGGACCTGTACCGCAAGCAACGTGTTGCCATTGAGGCCGTGGCCCGGGCATTGATCGAGATGGAGCAAGAGGAACTGAGTAACGGAGCAGAGGAGTAAAAGCCCGCCCCCCAGCCACCTGGATGAAATCGGTCCCTGGCCGTAATTACCTACCCGGCTGCCTGCCGTCGTGTGCCGATTGGAAATCGAACTTTACGGGCACCTGCGCCGACGCGGAAACAGCTGTCGGCGCAGGCCAACCGCTGGCCGAAGACTCAAAGTGGGCGACTTCAGTCGGCAGGGGCAGGCAGTTACACCTGGCCGCATTTCAACTCCACGTGACGGTCCGGGGGAGGCGGTACGCAGGAGGCAAAATATGAAACCGTACCCGGTGATACTGAGTTGCGTTCTGATGGCCCTCTCGTGCTGCGTCTCCACGAAAATACCTCAACCATTGGAAGCAGGGACAGCCGCTCCGCCCTTCACGCTTACCAGTACCGCCGCTGAGACAATCTCCCTTTCCGATTTTTCCGGCGGACTTGTCTTGCTCAACTTCTGGAGCACTACCTGTCCACCCTGTCTGGAAGAATTGCCGGTACTGGCGGCATTGGACAGGGATTACCAGGACGAGGTACTGGCCGTAGTCACCGTCTGCGTGTACTCTTCGGCCAGCGAAATAGAAGAGACGCTGGAAAGGTCGGGCGTAGACCTGTTGGTTTTGGTGGATGAGGAGTGTCAGATGTGCAATGCTTACCGTATTGGCGGGCTGCCAACCACCTACCTGATTGACGGTGATAGCAAGATCCGGCAGAGTTGGCTGGGCTACGGAAAGAACATGGAGGAGACGTTCCGTGCCGGGATCGAGCAACTGGTGGGCCAACAGTAGTTGACAACCATATGACCCTGCCATATAATCGGTTTGGGCCAGGCCCGCGAAAGTCTGACTCTACGGAGGCTCTGATGCCGATAGAAGAATGGATTCCGGCAGATGCTCCGCCGGACGAGGGGTACTGGGCAGCGCTTCTGCGCGACGGAGAGCATGGCCCGGCTGCGCCCGCCGAAGCCCAGTTGCTGCCGTGGAATCTGGAAAACACGTATAGCGACAACTCCTGGCACACGGACTCCTGGGAAATAGCCCGCCTGGTTATGAAGAGGGGGGAAATCATCCGATCTTCGGTCGTAGGGTGGAACCGTGGGGGTGTGGTGATCGAATGGAATGGGTTGCGGGGGTTTGTCCCGGCCTCACACATCAAAAGCATCTCCCTGGCCGCCAGGACTGACCGGGGTGTCGAGCTGCAAAGCCTGGTTGGTAAACAGCTCAGCCTCAGAATCATTGAGCTGGACCCTCAACAGGATCGGCTCGTGCTTTCGGAGCAGCCTCTGCAACCAGATGGGGATAGCCATAAGAAGCCCGGGGATGCCCTGTGTCCTGGAGATGTGTGCCAGGGGCGGGTGACCTCCCTTTGCTCTTTCGGTGCTTTTGTGGACCTGGGCGGTGTGGAGGGGCTGGTCCATATCTCCGAACTTGCGTGGGGACGGGTCAGGCATCCGTCCGAGGTGCTGGAGTCGGACCAGCTCGTGAATGTGTACGTGCTCGATGTGGACCGCGAGCGCGGACGGGTCAGATTGAGCATCAAAAGGCTGCAGCCTGATCCCTGGGTTAATGCAGCAACAAGGTACCGGCCAGGCCAGCTTGTAAACGGCGTCGTTACCAAAGTGGCGGATTTCGGGGCATTTGTACAGATAGAGCCGGGATTGGAGGGGCTGCTCCACGTCTCGGAATTGAGGGAGAATGGTGCGCTCCACCCGCGCTACATGGTGGAAGAGGGTAGCCAGATTACTGTGCGTATCCTCAGCATTGATGCAGAGCGTCGCAGGATCGCCTTGAGTATGCGGACAGTATAAAAACCCGGGCTGTACTGCCAGGCCTCAATTTGCAGTAACTTTAAGGGATATGGTTCATAATGATTGACACTTCGAGTTACGCGCTGGACGCCGCCCGATTGAAATCGGCCTCTTCAGGCGCTGCGCCCCTACGCTGGATAGTTGCAAAACGGGTCTCCTGCAAGTGGCTAAAAGGGACACAAAAATCAAGTGGTATGCCATCCTGCGCAGCCCACTCTTCCAACAGATCGTTGCGCTGCTGGTGATCGCGCTCGGGGTGATCATCTTGCTGGCGCTGTTGGGAGCGACGAGAGGGCGGTGGGTTGATCCGTGGACGGCTCGCCTGCGCTTCCTGCTCGGATGGGGAGCCTACCCGACCGGCGTGGCCATCCTTCTGGCAGGACTGCTGTGGTTGCGCCACCAGCTTGACCGGCCGGTAAGCATTCGCTGGCGTCCGCTTGTCGGCGCTGAGGTAACGCTTTTCAGCCTGTTGGGCCTCACCCATACCGTCTCCGCCCCTGTCGGTGCATGGGAGCCGGTGGGAAAAGCATGGGGCAGTGGCATAGTGGGCTGGGCCATCTCAACCGTCCTCTCCACCTATCTGGGGCGGCCGGCGACAATCCTGGTACTGTTTGCGCTGACGGCGCTGGGTCTGGGGTGGACCTTCGATTTAACCTGGGAAGATTTGCGGAGGCTGGGTGGAGCTGTGTGGAGCAAGATGGTGGTACAGAACAGACACCGTCGCCCTGCCAGGCCCTCCACAGCCCATCCGCTTGCAAGAGAGGAAAGGCTCACGCCCCAGGCACACGCCCGTCCGCGCTCCCACCCGCCGGTTTCACAATCAGAGACAGCCCCTCGCCCTCTTGTGGCGGAGCCGACATACCCGACGCCACAAGCTTCTCCTCCCCCGCCAGCTCCGGTCTCACCGGAAAGCCGTCCCTACACCAGGCCACCCAGGCTTGCCCTGCCGCCGATCAGCCTGTTGAACGAGCCCGAAGGCCCCTCCATGAGCGACGAGGAAATTCTGCGCAAGTCGAACATCATCAAGGAGACACTGGCACAGTTCGGCCTGCCTGTGGAGGTCACCGAAGTCCGCGTTGGCCCGACGGTAACACAGTTCGGCGTCACGCCGGGCTACCTGGAGCGAGGTGGAGCGGCCGGTCGGAAAGTGCGCGTCAACCAGATCAGCGCCCTTGCTGATGATCTGGCGCTGGCACTGGCGGCCCCGCGTGTCCGCGTCGAGGCACCTGTTCCCGGCCGCCCTTACGTCGGCATCGAGGTGCCTAACAGTAGAGTTCAGTTTGTCAGCCTGCGCGAAGTGATGGAATCGCGGGAATTCCACAGGCTCGATTCACCCCTGGCTATTTGCCTGGGCCATAATGTGGCCGGCGAACCTGTTGTCGCCGACCTCTCCAGGATGCCACACCTGCTTATCGCCGGCACCACCGGGTCGGGGAAATCGGTCTGCATCAAGTCCATTATCACCTGCCTGATCTTCAACAACACCCCGGATGAACTGCGTCTGGTGCTGATTGATCCCAAGATGGTGGAACTGGTGCGTTTTAACGGGCTGCCCCATCTTTATGGTCACGTGGAGGTGGACCTGGAGCGCATAGTGAAAGTATTGCGCTGGGTTGCCTGGGAGATGGATGGCCGCTACAAGCTGTTCGCTGGAGCCGCGGCCCGGCACATTGATGACTACAACCGCACTGCGAAACAGAAAGGGGAGCCCACCCTGCCACGTATTGTGGTGCTGATAGATGAACTGGCCGATCTGATGATGCTTGCCCCGGAGGAGGTCGAGCGCACCATCTGTCGCATCGCCCAGATGGCCCGTGCCACTGGCATCCACCTGGTCGTGGCGACGCAACGCCCCAGCACTGACGTGGTCACCGGGTTGATCAAGGCTAACTTCCCGGCTCGTATTTCCTTTGCGACCGTCAGCCAGGTGGATTCGCGGGTGATCCTGGATATGCCTGGCGCGGAGACGTTGCTGGGACGGGGTGATATGCTCTACCTGGCGCCAGATTCAGGCTATCCAGTGCGTGTCCAGGGCTGCTACGTCTCCGAGGAAGAAGAGGATCGGGTGGTAAACTTCTGGCGCGAGCAGGTCGGTCAGTTTGAGGAGGAAGCCCCCTGGGAGCGGTTGATGCGGCCAGGGCAGCGCGGTTCTTCCGTCACTCTGGACGAGGAGGAAGACGAGTTGTTGCCGGAAGCGATCGCCATTATCAGGGAAGTGGGCAGTGCCTCCGCCTCGCTCCTTCAAAGACGTCTGCGCATTGGCCACCCACGCGCCGCACGTCTGATGCGCATCCTGGAGGAGAAAGGCTACATCGGTCCACCCGAGGCCGCCGGCCGTACACGCCGCGTGATTATTGGGGGTGACGAGGAGTAGGCCATGCATCGGATTCGTCTCCTCCACTTCGCCGATCTTCATATCGGCGTCGAAAGTTACGGTCGGCTCGACCCGGCCACGGGTGTCAACGAGCGTGTGCTTGACTTCCTGCGCCGCTTCGACGAGCTGATTGAATATGCACTGGAACATGAGGTTGACGCGGTCATCTTCGCCGGTGATGCCTTTAAAACCCGCACTCCTACCCCCACTTACCAGCGTGCCTTCGCGCGCCGCGTCAAAAGGCTGGCCGATGCCGGTATACCCGTGCTCCTGCTTGCAGGCAATCACGACCTGCCGGCCATGGTGCAGCAGGCCTCCAGCGTGGAGATCTTCCGCACCCTGGATGTGCCTAACGTCGTGGTGGGGTGGAGGGAAGAGATCCACCGCTTCGAGACTCGTCACGGCCCGTTTCAGGTCGCCACACTCCCCTATCCGGCCGCGCAACGGCTTCTCGTTCACGAGGAATACCGGGGCCTTTCTATCGAGCAGTTGGACCGGGCACTCCAGACCGTTGTCACCGACAACATCCAGGCGCTGATGGCTCAGCTGGACCCTTCGATACCGGCGGTCCTGGCCGCTCACCTCAGCGTCTCCGGGGCAACTTACGGCTCCGAGCGCAGCGTGATGATCGGCAGGGATGCAGTGATCCTCAAGTCCGCGCTGGCCGATCCGGCCTGGGACTACGTTGCCCTGGGCCACATACACCTGCACCAGAGCCTGAATGAGGGTGGATACCCTCACATCGTCTATGCCGGCAGTATGGAGCGCATTGACTTCGGCGAGGAGGGGCAGCCCAAGGGGTTCTGCCAGGTGGAGCTGGCACGGGGGGACACGACGTGGCAGTTCATCCCGCTCAGTGCCCGCCCCTTTATCACCATCACAGCCGATATACGCGAGGCCGCCGATCCACTGATGGCCATCCAACAGGCTGTCGCTGCACATAACCTGAATGGTGCCGTGGTGCGGCTGAACCTCAGGCTCAAGCCTGAACAGGAGGCATTGGTGCGCGACCGGGACGTGCGTGCCATGCTCACCGAAGCCGGCGCTTACTTCATCGGTGCGGTCAACCGGGATGTGGAGCGCACGGTCCGTGTGCGCCTGGGCACCCTGACCCCGGAAGAACTTACCGACCGTGAGCTTCTGCTCAAATACCTGGAAGCGAAGCAGACCGATCCCCAACGCAGTGAGTTACTGCTTCGCTACGCCGATGTGCTCTTTGAAGGTGACGCATCGAGGTGATTCACTCATACTAGCATCACCTTTCTGCAGGCTTTCTTATTCGCATGTAACTACCCAGTTCCCCGGCTCGGGCCGGTCTCCATACCGCACCCGACGTCGCCACGATGGGAAGTGGATGCCGTAATCCGGCCAAATAACCGCCGGGTTGGGTGGCTCGGTCAGAGAGCCTGGGTAGTTACATTCGCATAACTGATTCTGAGGCGCAAGGCTCTGGCCAATCTCTTGGCTATGCGCCGCGTGGATCATAATCCACGCGGGCCGTGTGCTGGCCGCCGACCGGACCGCCGCCGCCGGATTGTGATCCGGCGGGCACGTCAGGCGGGCACGTCAGGCGGGCACGTCAGGCGGGCACGTCAGGCGGGCACGTCAGGCAGGCACGTCAGGCAGGAACGACGCGCGGAATCCAGTTATGCGTATCTCACACCCGCGTGCAAACCTGATGCTATGCCGCTTATACC
>DAOTYA010000099.1:0-3145 GCA_034435075.1 Anaerolineae bacterium | reverse complement strand
CAAGCCCTTTAGACAACTGCGAGCAGTTGTCCTACAAATCTTGAGCCACGCTCCCTGTGCAGTGCTGGTCACAACTCACGCCGGGTGCCCGCCAGATTTTGATCCAGCGGGCACGCCTGGCAAGCTCTAACTCTACGCTGCATGGCCCGTAACTTGTACTATTCAGCCCACCCATGCTGTGCCGGGCGGACCACAGTCCGCCCGGACCAGACTCTGCTGACACTGGCTACACTGAGACGCCCCCAGGTGGCTCAGGTGCCATCTGCTCCGCCGGACTGTGGTCCGGCGGGCACAGGCTGAATAAATACCCTCCTGGCAGGTCTCGTTTTGCTGCGGTGCTGGCGTTCAGGTTCGGGTGGGGCTACGCGCCTGCCTTTCCAACTGGCGCGGGCTGGCTGGAAGTGCTTCCGTGACAGTCCCACGTCTGAATTATATCCCACCGTACAACGGTGTCAATCGGTCGCTGAGCGTAGTCATGCCAGGGTCGAGAAAGCGAGTCTGCCTGTAATGGCCAGATCTCGCCTGATTGTGGGGGCAAGTCCACGGGTGGCCCGGTCGAAGGAGGCCGGCCGTAGCTCCCTGGCTCGGGCCGGCCTTCAGACCGGGTAGGTCCGCACCTCGCATTTGGCCACAGTGCTGCTCCATGATATAATCGCTCTACCGTGCGATCTTCCTGGAACGCCCGCGACCGTTGTCCCCTGATAGGCCACACCTGGCGGGCATGTCCGTTAGTGGCGGGCTGAGGCTTGCCGGGCACAGTCCACCGGGCAGGCTCCAGGGACAGGCTTTCGAGCATAACTTGTGGCGCGATGGCGACAGGTGTTCAGAAGTATGCCGCAGTATTCACTGACCGTCTTTCTCTCAGCGTTCCTGCTCTTCCTTGTCCAGCCCTTAATGGGTAAGTACATTCTGCCGTGGTTCGGTGGGGCTTCGGCGGTCTGGTCGGGCGCGATGCTCTTTTTTCAGACTCTCCTGCTGGCCGGCTACAGCTATAGCCATGGCCTGGTGGCTCGCCTGCCGCTGCGCAGCCAGGGCCGCATCCATATAGGGCTGCTGGCACTCTCATTGATCGTGTTTCTGCTCTGTTCCTTCGCCTGGCAAACGCCTGTCACGCCGGGCGTGGAATGGCAGCCACGTCCCGGCGATAATCCCATTTTGCGCATCCTGACCGTGCTGGCAGTCAGTGTTGGCCTGCCATACCTTACCCTGACGACGACCGGGCCGCTCCTGCAGGCGTGGTTCAGCCGGGTGCTGCCGGGACGCTCCCCGTACTGGCTGTATGCCTTGTCGAACTCTGGCTCATTGCTGGCGCTGCTCTGTTATCCGCTTGTGATCGAGCCATTGCTCACGGTGCGGGTGCAGGCCATACTATGGTCAGCTGGTTATTTGCTCTTCGCACTGAGTTGCGGCCGGATTGCCCGGCAGATTGCCCGGCTCCCACGCGAGTGGGATGAGCGTACTGGAGCGTGTGCGGCGAACCGTTCTGCAGTGATGTCGCCCCAGCGCGCTGAAGTGCGCGCTACACTCCACTGGCCGTTCTGGCTGGCGCTTCCAGCATGCGCTTCGCTGTTGTTGCTGGCCACAACGAACCAGATGACGCAAGATATCGCTGTGATTCCTTTCCTCTGGGTACTGCCACTGGCGCTTTACCTGCTCTCATTCATCCTTTGTTTCGCCGGTCCTCGCTGGTACTCACGAAGTTACGTCTACGGATTGTTGGTGACCAGCCTGTTCTACTGTTGGGTGCTGATCGAACGCACCAGACTCCATATCGTGATCCAACTGGCCGTGTACGCCCTGTTGCTATTCTGTGCATGCATGGTCTGCCATGGCGAGATGGTACGCCTGCGACCGACGCCCGAACACCTGACAGGGTTTTATTTGATCATCTCCCTGGGAGGGGTGCTGGGGAGCATATTTGTGAATTTGATTGCCCCGCTCATCTTCAACAACTTCTGGGAGCTACCACTTGGCCTGACGCTTTGCTGGCTGCTTCTCTTCGCTGTGTTGTGGAGAGAGCGGAGCCTGCCACGGCGTCGCAGGAGAGCATTACCTCCTGGTTGGGCAATGGCTGCGACATTGGCGGCAGTGGTCACAGTCTCGCTCCTGTATGTGCGGGCCTATAATCAGCGAGCGCTCTACACCAGGCGTAACTTCTACGGAACGCTGTGGGTGGTCAGGCGGCCGGTCGAGGGAGCAAATGCCTGGATTTACGAATTAGGCCATGGTGTAGTCCTCCATGGAGCGCAGTATACCTCTGGCGAGCGCCGGCGTGAGCCGATCAGCTACTACAGCCAGGAAAGCGGTGGCGGACTGGTGCTGCGCTATCTCCCGCGCGACGCGGACGGGTTACGTGTTGGATTGGTCGGGCTGGGTGTCGGCACGCTGGCGGCCTATGGGCAGCCCGGCGATACCTTCCGTTTCTACGAGATCAACCCGGCCGTCATCCGCCTGGCCGAAGGGGAGGGAGGCTACTTCAGTTACCTGGCGGATTCGCCAGCACGGGTGGAGATTGTGCCAGGGGATGGCCGTCTCTCCCTGCAGCGTGAGCTTGAGACACAGGGCTCACAGCGCTATGATGTGCTGGTACTTGACGCTTTCAGCGGCGGTGCGATCCCTGTCCATCTGCTCACCCGCGAGAGCTTCGCGCTCTACCTGGAACATTTGACACCAGATGGCGTACTGGCAGTGCACATCAGCAATCGCCACCTCAACCTTCAACCGGTGGTGGCGCGGCTGGCCGCCCATTTCGGTCTGCACACAGCTCTGGTAGAGTCGCCAGGTGATGGTCAGGCGCGTATCAAATCGACGTGGGTGCTGGCTACCCACGATGCGGCCTTCCTGCAGCAACCGGAGGTCGCCCGGTATTGCCGCCCCCTGGTGGAGGATGCACGTGTCCGGCTATGGACAGACGATTACAGCAATCTGTTTCAGATTCTGTATTGGTAACTTCCACCTGACCGGAGGGCCTGATATGGTATTGCGGCTGCTCCTCCCGGCCCAGTGGTAGGTAAACAGGCCTGTCAAATCGGGATGGTTCATAATTGGTTGACACTCTGAGCTACGCGTCGAATGCCGCCCGATTGAAATCGGCCTCTTTGGGCGCTGCGCGCCGGGCGTCGGCCGACGCCGACGCGCTGGTCGG
>DAOTYA010000098.1:0-6652 GCA_034435075.1 Anaerolineae bacterium | reverse complement strand
TTTTTTGTTCCTCCTGCCGATGATACAGGCCTGTTACTTAGAGCCTATCCGAAAAACCGTACAAGCGGCATCCCTATGCCGCTTATACCGACGCATAGGGATGCGTCGGTTACGTTTTCCGGATAGGCACTTACAGTCGTCTGGAGACACGAGCAGAAACCCGGGTAAGATCGGCCTGATCCGGAGCATCACCCTGCCTCTTGCATCCTGCCTCTTGCATCCTGCCTCTTGCATCCTGCCTCTTGCTTCGTGCTACAGGTCCGGTATACTGCGCCGGAGGATTTCGTACTGTTCCAACGCTTTGCCGGCGCCCAGCGCCACGCAGGCTATGGGAGCATCCGCCACGTAGACCGGCACCCCGGTCTCCCTGGCGATCAGATCATCTATTCTACGCAGCATCGCTCCGCCACCGACCAGCACCATGCCCCGGTCAATGATATCGGATGATAGCTCCGGCGGCGTCTTTTCCAGCACCGATTTGATCATGCCGATAATCGCGGAGAGGGGTTCGGAGATGGCCTCGGTAACCTCCTCTGAGTTGATCGTGATTGTGCGTGGCAGGCCGACCACCTGATCGCGCCCCTGCACCTCCATTTCGAGCTCTTCCTCAAGTGGCATGGCGGCACCGATCTGGATTTTAATCGCTTCAGCCGTGGGCTGGCCGATGATCATGTTATACTTGCGCCTCAAGTAGGCCGCGATGGCCTCGTCAAGACGCAGGCCACCAATGCGCACTGAACTTGCCACCACAATCCCGTTCACCGAGATGACGGCCGCCTCTGATGCGCCGCCTCCCATATCCACCACCATGCTGCCGGCCGGGCTGCTGATCGGGAGACCTGCCCCCAGGGCACCTGCCAGCGGCTCCGGTATCAGATGTGCCCGTCCCGCGCCGGCCTCCAGGGCAGCCTCCCTTACGGCGCGCTTCTCCACACTCGTAACCCCGTAAGGGACGCTGATCATCACACGCGGTTTGATCAGCCCCAGCCCCCCGGTGGCTTTGTGGATGAAGTACTCCAGCATGCGCTGTGTCACCCGATAGTCAGCGATGACTCCGCTACGCAGCGGACGTACTACTTCGATCGCCTCGGGGGTGCGGCCAAGCATGGCCTTCGCTTCCTCGCCGACGGCCACGATCTTATACTCATCAAGGGAAATAGCCACCACTGATGGCTCCTGGATCACGATGCCCTTACCACGGACGTAGACAAGGACATTGACTGTGCCAAGGTCTATTCCCAGCTCTTTGCCTAAAAACATAATTGGTTAACTCGCCTCACTTTTCGGTTGAGTAGTGGGAAGCTGACGGCGACGGCGTGCCACCCGAAGCCGCACCTGGGAGCGGCGTAAAGCCACCTCGGTCAACCTGCGCTCTTCCGGGGGAGCTTTTGCCATCATTTCAAGTGCGCGCTGCCGGGCAGCCTCGGCTCTGGCAATATCAATCTCGATGTCGCGCTCGGCCACATCCGCCAGAACGGTCACCTGATCAGGCAGGACGTGCATAAAACCGCCGTGAATAGCAAAGTAATGCTCTTCGCCCCCACAGCGCACTACCAGTTCACCTTCCTCAAGCTGCGTGATCAGGGGGGTATGTTTGGGGAGGATACCTAACTGGCCGCGCACGCCTGGCGCCAGCACCATATCAACCTCACCGCGGTATAACTCTCGCTCAGGAGAGACAATCGTTAGTTTCAGACCGGCCAAGCTACCCCTCCTATGACTGCATCTCCCGCGCTTTTTCGACCGCCTCGTCTATCGTCCCAACCATATAGAACGCATCCTCGGGCAGGTGATCGTGTTTGCCTTCGAGTATCTCGCGGAATCCGCGCACCGTCTCTGCGACGGGCACATAGCGGCCTGGACGGCCGGTATAGCGCTCGGCAACGAACATTGGCTGGGAGAAGAATTTCTCAATACGCCGTGCCCGGTGCACGATCACCTTATCCTCTTCTGATAGCTCCTCGATCCCCAGGATGGCGATAATGTCCTGGAGGTCCTTGTATCGTTGCAATACCCGCTGTACCTCGCGGGCGGTGCGATAATGTTCCTCGCCCACGATGGCCGGGTCCAGGATGCGGGAGGTAGAGGTCAGCGGGTCCACAGCCGGGTAGATGCCCTTCTCAACGATGGCCCGCTCCAGCGCGATTGTGGCGTCAAGGTGAGCGAAGGTGGCTACAGGCCCCGGGTCGGAATAATCATCGGCGGGCACGTAAACTGCCTGCATAGAGGTGATGGAACCACGCCTGGTGCTGGTGATGCGTTCCTGAAGCGCGCCCATGTCGGTGCCGAGTGTGGGCTGGTAGCCGACGGCGCTGGGCATACGGCCCAGCAGTGCCGAGACCTCCATACCGGCCATCACGAAGCGGTAGATGTTGTCAATGAACAGGAGCACATCCATCCCCTGATCGCGGAAGTACTCTGCCATAGTCACACCGGTCAGGCCCACACGGAAACGTACTCCAGGCGGTTCGTTCATCTGGCCGAACACCATGACCGCCCGGTCAATCACCCCCATCTCGCTCAACGCGTTGTAGAACTCGGTGCCTTCGCGGCTGCGCTCGCCGACACCTGCGAAGACGGAGATACCCTGATGGTAACGTGCCATCGTGTACATCAGCTCGGCAACGATGATGGTCTTGCCCACTCCGGCACCACCGAAGACGCCGGTCTTTCCGCCCCTGGTGAAGGGGGCGATCAGGTCAATCACCTTGAGGCCGGTCTCGTGGAACTCGCTGCGTGTGGATTGTTCCTCAAAGGGTGGGGCAGGGCGGTGGATGGGATAACGCTCGGTGGCTTTTACCTCGCCTTTGCCGTCAATCGGCTGGCCTAACACGTTGAAGAGGCGGCCCAGGATGGCTTCTCCAACGGGCACGGAGATCGGCTGGCCGGTGTTGAAGACCGGCAAACCACGTTGCAGGCCGTCGGTGGTGTCCATCGCTATGCAGCGGACCCAGTTGTTCGGCAACTGTTGCTCCACCTCCAGCACCAGTCTGCGTCCATCTACGGGCACTTCGAGGGCCGTGTATACCTCCGGCAGTCCTTCTGGTGGAAAGGCTACGTCCACCACCGCTCCTTTGACCTGTACGATGCGACCTGTCGGGACTTCAAGTTTCGCTTCCATGTCCATCACCTTCAATGGTCTCTATGCGATTACCGATCACAAGCGCCGAAGTGTACGGCGCAGGGGAGATTTCCCTCAAGTTTACACGCCAATCCGGGTCAGCGCCTCCGCACCACCGGCGATGTCAAGTAACTCGGTGGTGATGGAATGTTGACGGGCTTTGTTATAATCCAGCGTCAGCTCCTCCACCAGAGCAACAGCATTATCGGTGGCGTTGCGCATGGCGACCATCCTGGCAGCGTACTCACTGGCATGTGCCTCTAACACAGCCTGATAGAGCTGAAGTTCAGTGAAGCGGGGAAGGACGGTCTCCAGGATGGTAGAGACATCCGGCTCATAGATGTACTCAGTTACCCGCGCTGGAGGTACCCGTACCAGGTACTCCAGCATAGCCTGGGTTTCGAACTCGGTCGGGCGGAGCGGCAACAGCCGTTGCACGACCGGTTTCTGGACCAGCAGGTTGATGAAATCGGTGCGTGCCACATATACCTCATCGGCCCTTCCGGAGAGGAACTCCTCGATGGCGGTACAGGCGATGGGTGATACATCCGCGATGCCCGGCACAGCAGGGAGGCCACAGAACTCGGCTATGATCTCCTCACCCATACGCCAGAGCAGGTCACGTCCCCGACGCCCTACGGCTATATAGCAGGCTGCCACCCCTCGTTTGTGGGCGAAGTCGAGCGCCGTGCGCACTATGTTATTATTGTACGCTCCACACAGGCCACGGTCGCCGGAGATGAGCACCAGCAGAATGCGCTCCACAGGCAGGTGTCTGGTCAGCAACGGGTGCAGCTTTTCGTCCGTGGCGGCGCCCAGGTTGACGATGACCTCCCAGGCAGCGTTAGCATAAGCGCGCGTGGCAAGTGCGGCTGCCTGAGCCTTGCGTACATTTGAGGCCGCGACAGCCTGCAACGCCCGGGTCACCTGCCCCAGGTTACGCACGCTCTGGATGCGTCGCCTGATCTCGCGTGCAGTGGCCATTTTCAGCCTGCCCTGTCTGCTGGTGAGCTGTGCGCCCAGATGCGGCTGAATTCGCTCAATGCCTCCCGCAGGCGGGCTTCGTTCTCGGCGGTCAGCTCCTTACGCGCAGCGATCTCCGCGCCTATCTCCGGATGCTGGGTGCGCATGAAGGCCAGCAAATCCTGCTCGTAGCGGCGCATCAGTTCCACCGGCACAGTGTCACAATAGCCGTGGGTACCGGCATAGATAATGATGACCTGTTCCTCCAGCGGTACGGGCGCGTACTGAGGTTGCTTGAGAATTTCCGTCAGACGACGTCCTCGCTCCAGACGCCGGAGGGTGGCCTCGTCCAGATCGGAGCCGAATTGAGCAAAGGCCGCCAGCTCTCTGAACTGGGCCATATCCAGACGCAGACGCCCGGCGACCTGCTTCATTGCCCGGGTCTGGGCGTCTCCTCCCACGCGCGAGACGGAGATGCCCACGTTTAACGCCGGGCGGATGCCGGCGTTAAACAGATCGGTCTCCAGATAAATCTGGCCGTCGGTAATCGAGATAATGTTGGTGGGAATGTAAGTGGCGATGTCGCCAAGCTGGGTTTCTACAATGGGGAGCGCGGTCAGACTGCCCCCACCCCGGTTTTTGTGCAGGCGGGCCGCCCGCTCCAGCAGACGCGAATGGAGATAGAAGATGTCGCCCGGGTAAGCTTCGCGGCCGGGGGGACGGCGCAGGAGCAGGCTTACCTGGCGGTAGGCCCACGCATGTTTGGTCAGATCATCGTAAATGACCAGGGCATCCCTGCCCTGTTCCATAAACTCTTCGCCCATCGCGCACCCCGCGTATGGTGCGATGTACTGCAGTGCCGCCGGTTCGGAGGCCGAGGCAACGACGACAATTGTGTGATCAAGTGCACCGTAACGCTCCAGTGTGGCCACCACCTGGGCCACTTTCGCTCTCTTCTGGCCGATGGCAACGTAAATGCAGAGCAGGTCCTTGTCACGCTGGTTGATAATGGTATCCAGTGCCAGCGCGGTCTTGCCGGTTTGCCGATCCCCGATGATCAATTCGCGCTGCCCGCGCCCGATGGGGATCATGGCATCTATGGCTTTGATGCCGGTTTGCACCGGCGTGTCCACGTTTTGTCGCTCGATGACCCCCGGCGCTATACGCTCGATGGGACGATAGCGGCCGGTTCGGATGGGGCCTTTCCCGTCTACCGGACGTCCGAGCGCATCAACTACGCGGCCCAGCAGTGCATCACCAACCGGGACGGAGACGATGCGCCCGGTGCCACGGACTGTCTGCCCTTCCTCAATTTCCGTATAGTCGCCGGCGATGATAATGCCGACGTTATCTACCTCCAGGTTGAATGCAATGCCCGGTATGCCGTTATCAAATTCGACCAGCTCGCTCATTCTCACACCGGCCAGTCCCGAGGCACGGGCGATGCCGTCGCCCACCTCGATGACAGTGCCGATGTCCAGGGCCTCGATGGTGGGCTGAAACATCTCAATCTGTTGTCGCAGTGTGGCTGCCAGCTCCTGTAAGAAGTCTGTCGTCTTAGTGGTAACCATAGCATGCACCTTCCTTAGTGCCTATCCGAAAAACGTAACCGACGCATCCCTATGCGTCGGTATAAGCGGCATAGGGATGCCGCTTGTACGGTTTTTCGGATAGGCTCTTAGTCAAGAGTGGCCGGGAGCGGTATATCGCTCATAGTCAGGTTTTCGGATGCGTAAGACAGCCTCTCTGGCTGTCAGAAAAGTGTAATTATTCGGGCCGATTGGAATCGTCCTCTTTGGGCGCTTTGCGCCCCGTGTCGTCAATGCGCCGACACTCTATCCCAGGTGTTAGTCAGGTATAATCAGCAAAGGTCGGCGAAGGCCTACCAATGGCCTGTGGCACAAAAAGAGTATACGGGCGAGGCGCGCCTCGCCCCCTACATTCACCGCTGAATGGTTACAAAAAGCCTGTGTAATTGCGGAGGCCCTGACCACAGAATAATACACGATTTTGACGGATTTGTCCAGCATGAGCCGCTATGGGAGTGTCCGTCATATTTTTGCACCAACCCGGCTCGGGCCACTCTCCAGGCAGCGTCCGACGCCGCCCACTGACCACAGCGTAGGACGACTGCGAGCAGTTGTCCTACAATCTTTGTGTCCCCTCCGGCTCGGGCCGCTCTCCAGACTGCGTCCGACGTCGCCACGACCGGCCATGGCTGCTCTCTCCCCTTTCTCGTGCAACAAGTGACGCACACCCCTGCTATGGAGGCGCTGAGCACCCGCAGGAGGTTCTGCTCTCGTCCGGCCCGGTGAGTCGTTACCCTGTGTGCACAGGCTGGTTTCCGACTCGGGAGGCCCACTCTGGAATATTGGGGAAAGCCTTCCGGCCTCTGTCCTCTGATCAGGGGTAACTCCTGGAGCGCGATCTTTCCTCCTGGCCTTGGGTGCCTTTTTCACTACCCGACATAATGGCTGTCGAGCCAATGAGGGGACTCCTGCCCTGACCAGGTCCTCGCCAACCAGAGCAATTTGCGGCATACTTACGCCATCTCATTGATGGAGAGTG
>DAOTYA010000097.1:0-11478 GCA_034435075.1 Anaerolineae bacterium | reverse complement strand
GACCACAGTCCGCCCGGAGCAGACTTTGCAGAAACTGGCTACACTGAGACGCCCCCAGGTGGTTCAGGTGCCATCTGCTCCGCCGGACTGTGGTCCGGCGGGCGCAGGCTGAATAAATACCATTTAACCACGTGCTATCACGCTCAGGAAAAGTCCAAAATTCACCCGTGCGCAGTATAATTGTACCACAATTGCCCATACGGCTCAACCCGGTGCACAGCGCCAGAAAATGAAAAGCTCCTCGCCCAGTCTCCAGAGAGCTGCTGAGCGGGGAGCCTCGACTACCCCCAGCCTGCAGAATGCCCCCAAAGGGATTCGAACCCTTGTCGCGGGCTTGAAAGGCCCGTGTCCTGGACCTGACTAGACGATGGGGGCATCTATGCTTTTATTGTACCATAAAGCCATCTCGCGTCAAGCTTACACGTAATGTAGACAACTGCTTGCAGTTGTCCTGCAATAGCTGTGTCCCTCTCCGCCTCAGACTCCAGACCGCACCCACCGTCGCCACCAGGGAATACCGACGTTTTGACAACGTGCCCCCAGGATATATAATTGCTACAAGTCAGGTTGTGCGTGATGATATGGATGAAGCGGATTTGATCACCGCCGCCCAAAAGGGCAGTGTAGATGCCTTTAACGAGCTGGTGCTGAAATATCAGCAGCAGGTCTATAACCTTGCCTGGCGCATTATCGGTGATCCTGCCCTGGCTGCAGACGTGACCCAGGAGGCCTTCATCTCGGCTTACCAGCACATCGGGGAGTTCCGGGGTGGCGCCTTCAAATCCTATCTGCTGCGCATTGTCTCCAACCGTTGCTATGATGAGCTGCGCCGCCGCAGGCGCCGTCCCACCATATCCTTTGAGGACTTTAAGGAATTGGATGAGGAAGCAAACCCCTTGCTGATCAATGGAGACGAGGGGCCCGAGGAGAAGGCCGAACGATATGAAATGGCTCATCTGATCCAGCGCGGCATTGAGGAGCTTCCCTTTGACCAACGTTTAGTGCTGTTGCTTTCCGATGTGGAAGGTCTGAGTTACCAGGAAATTGCCGGGATAATGGATATTCCCGTGGGCACGGTGAAATCGCGCCTGGCGCGGGCGCGCGGCAAACTGCGCGACTTTCTGCGCGAGCGGGAGGAACTTCTACCGCTGCGCTATCGTCTTGATTGAAGGTGAGTGAAGTGGCCATGCTGAGACGAGGGGCAAAAAGTGAACGAGAGCGCCTTGATGAGTTGCTCTCGGCATACCTGGACGGCCAGTTGAGCGACAGGGAGCGGGTGCAGTTGGAAGCTCGCCTGGCGAGTGATGCGCCACTGCAAAAGGAGCTCGAAGCTCTGCGCCGCACCGTCGCCATAGTCAGTGAATTGCCCCGGCTTCCTGTCCCACGCAATTTTATCCTCCCGCAGGCAATGCCCACCCATCAGCGTCAAAAGGCTGTGGCGCGCCTGCGTTCTGTCGGCGTATTCCCACGGTTGACGGCTGCCGCTGCCGTCGCTGGTGCGTTTTTGGTGATCACTGTGACCAGTGTGCTGCTATACCTTGGAGGAGCCAGAATGGCCGCTACTCCTCCCCCCAGAGAGGTTCCACAGCAATTGGTGCAGGAAACGATAGCTGTAGAACTGCCGACGGAGAAGGCTGAGGTCACACCGGAAGCAATTGCCCCCGCTTCGATACCGACAGAGGCCCCAATGCTGAAGCGTGCGCCGCGGTCGCCCACTGCTCCGTCTTTGCTCGGAGCATCAGTGAGTCCCACCCCGATGCCTGAGGTGGAGGAGCGCGAACGTCTTATCGCACCCGCACCTGCTGCCATCCCCACGGCCACAGCACTCATCACGGATGCTGTGAGGTCGCACGAATACCCTGCACTCGAGTCCGGCGAGGCAGAGCAAGCGGAAGCCCCCGGCCCAGAAGACGTGCAGACGTATGAGGGAGTGGCTCCCGTGCCCTGGTTATTCCTGTTGGGGATAGGAGCGCTGGTGCTGGTTCTGGTGATTATGGGAGCATTTCGTCTGCGACGCTGGAAGAAGTAGGGTCTATGGCACGTTCTCTGGAGTTAAACTATTGCCCCTGTTGTGGTCACCAGCTTGAGGACCGCTTCGCTTTCGGGCGCGTGAGGCGTTTCTGCCCGGCCTGTGGTCGGGTCATCTTCCGCGATCACAAGGTGGCAGCTGGCGTCATCGTAGAGAACGAAGGGAAAGTGTTGCTCGTCCGTCGCTCCACACAGCCGTATCAGGGGCTTTGGACGTTTCCGGCTGGATTTGTAGAATTCGGAGAAGCGCCGGCTACGGCTGCGGTAAGGGAGTGTCTGGAGGAGACGGGGCTGGAGGCAGAGATTACAGACCTGCTCGACGTCATCCCCGGCCGGGAGCACGAGCATGGCGCCGATATTGTGATCGTCTATCGGGCACGTGTCACAGGGGGGAGTCTCCAGGCTGCCGACGATGCAGACGAGGCTGCCTTCTTCGGACCAGACGAACTCCCTGCGCTGGCCTTTCATGCCACCCGTCAGGCAATTACACGCTGGCTTACCCTCTATTCTGATCGCAGCTCTGCTGCCGCCTCCGTGGTATGATGCCTTGTGAAGCCGAGAATGTGGGCGGCGGTCCGGAACGTTTGCGCGGTTGTCAGTGTTGGCCTGTGGGAATGGCTTTAGGGGTAATTTATCCCAACGTCAGCGGTGACCGCCATACCCCGGGGACTCTCCGGGTCTGCCAGCAACGGTTGGTTTGGCCTGTTGACATAGGTCGCGCGGTCGGGTACAATAAGACGTAGGCAACACGAGCGACTTAGTGCCTATCCGAAAAACGTAACCGACGCATCCCTATGCGTCGGTATAAGCGGCATAGGGATGCCGCTTGTACGGTTTTTCGGATAGGCTCTTATGTAGTAACGCTTTAGCCGCCATATCTGTTACTGGGCCGGCATGCGAGAGAGGCTCTCCAGCCCGCCCGGACAGCCTGGAAAGGGCAACCATACAGCAAACATATACCATTACCGGGAAAAGATAGAGTCTATGCCTCTAATCACGCGCCAAAATCTGAATCTAAACAATCTGCGGTACGAAGCCATCGAGCTTAATTACATGAGGGGCAAGTCCCTGTACCAGTCCGGCCAGGTCACGGTAAAGGAATTCGCCGGTAGCAACGCTACGTGCCTGGTGAGCGAACAGTCCAGAGTCTACACGGTTACCGTCACCGCAGTGAAATCCGACCGCCTCGAATTTTCCTGCACCTGCAAAGAGGCGGGGCGGCGCAGGCTGTGCCAGCATATCGTCGCTGCTGCCTGGGCAGTGCGCGATTATTTGCACGATGTCGCGGAAAAAGACTGGCAGTATCAGATCGAACTGGCACTTGAGTTCACCCCCCGTGCTTCAAAAAAGGGGCTCAGCCTTACGCCAGCCATCCTCCTGATGGGTCTGCATGTGCAACAGGGCTACCCTTCCTCACTGGGCGCATATGCCGTCTCCGGAGATAAATGGAGCGAGGTGCAACGCGTTGCTGCCAGCGAAAATCCGGCCCAGGTGGCCTGTGAAGTACTTGCACAGCGGTCGGAGTGGAAGGGTTTCGTCCAACCCTATCGGTCGAACGATCCCCTCGAATTAGTCAACCTCTCCCCCACAGCCTGTCAGGTCGTCCAGGCGTTGCTGCAACAAAGTTCCTATTACTACTACTACAATCGCTACTCCCCCATTAGCCTGAACAATCTGCCGCTCATAGAAAGTCTTCAAATCCCGCTCTACCTGATGGAACGGGAACGCCCAACCGTCCAGTTGCGCATTCAGCCCAAGCCGGTCATACTCCAACTTGCGCTGATCGAGGATCAGGAAACCTGCGAGCTCCAGGCCGGGATCGAAATGGGGGGAATGATCTATACCCTGGCCGGAAAGAAACTTAAAATCATCTCCGCCTCCCCCCCGGTGTGGGCTTTGGCAGATAACACACTGGTGCAAATCGAGAACGTCAATGCTATCAGTATGCTGTCATTCCTGCCCCTGCGTTTCCCTGCTGAGGAGGCGGAAACATTCCGCAGCAAATACTTTCGCGCTCTGAACGAGCGCGCACCAATCGTAGGGAAGACCGTTTCCTGGCAGCTTGTGAGTGAAAATCCCGTGCCACGTCTGTACCTCACTAAAGAGGGGGATGCCCTGTATGCAACCCTGTGCTTCGGCTACGGGGAGCATGAAGTCCAGGCGCACCACCGACCACCGTTTGAGGAGATCATCGAAATTCCTGGCTCCTGGGGTGGGATCAAAGTTCTGCGCCAGATTCAGACCGAACTCTCCTATTACAAGTTGCTCGCTGACCCGAAGTATGGTCTGAAACGTGTCGGTCCCGAACGGCCCGGGGTCTTTACGCTTCGCGCCCGCACTCACCCGCTCGACTTCCTGATGAAAGGTATTCCGGCACTGACCGAAGCTGGCTTTGAAATCTATGGCGAAAAGGATATTGCCAGAGTCAACCGTCACAGGCCTGTGCTTACCCTGAACATTTCCAGCGGGATTGACTGGTTCGATGTTCAGGCGACCGTGCTTTACGGTGATCAACAGGTGCCGCTGAACGCGGTCCGCAAGGCCCTCAAACGCGGCGAGAAATACATCAAACTGGCCGATGGCTCGATCGGTCAGATTCCTGAGGAATGGCTGGAGCGCTACAAGCATCTGTTTGAACTGGCTGAAGAGACGGCGGACGGCCTGCGTATCAGCGACATACAGCTTACCCTGCTCGACGAGCTGCTGGCCGAGGCTGAGACTAAAAATATCGCCCCCGAGTTCTACCAGAAACGTGAGCGGCTCAAGGGCTTCGAGCGCATCGCTGAACAACCCCTGCCTCAGGGCTTTACTGGCGAGCTGCGTCCATATCAGAAGGCAGGCTACGACTGGCTGCACTTCCTGCACGAGTACGGCTTTGGCGGTATCCTGGCCGATGATATGGGCCTGGGTAAAACCGTTCAGACGCTCGCTTTTCTGCGCGGGTTGAAGGAGAGGGGTCAACTCCCCCGTCCGGCCCTGCTGGTCGTTCCCAAGAGCCTGCTGGTTAACTGGCAGCGTGAGGCCGGGCGTTTTACCCCAGGACTGCGTTTTCTCGAGTTCAGCGGCAACCTGCGCAAGAAAGATTATGCCCTGTTTGAGCAGTATGATGTCGTCATCACCACCTATGGCATCATGCTGCGCGACATTGAATTCCTGCGCGGCTACCGCTTCACCTGCGCCATCCTGGACGAGTCGCAGGCCATCAAAAACCCTCTGGCGCAAACGAGCAAAGCTGCCCGGCTGCTCCAGGCCGACCATCGCCTGTGTCTGACTGGCACGCCGGTCGAGAACAACGCTTTCGAACTATGGTCACAATTCGCCTTCCTCAACCCCGGCCTGCTGGGCAGTCTGGATTATTTCAAGCGTGAGTTCGCTTCAGCTATAGAGCGGCGCGATGAGGCCTCACAACCCGCTGTTCAACTGCTCCGCCGTATGATTTACCCCTTCATCCTGCGCCGGACCAAAGAGCAGGTCGCTCCTGAGTTGCCCCCGCGCACCGAGCGCATCATTTATACCGACCTGGAGCCGGCTCAACGTAAGCTGTACAACCAGACCCGCGACTATTATCGCAAGCTGCTGATGGGCCTGCTGGAAGAGGGCGATCTCAACGATATCCGCTTCAGAATACTGGAGGGATTGCTGCGTCTGAGGCAGGTGTGCATCCATCCCCAACTGGTGGACCCGGCTTATCGTGGTTCCTCGGCCAAATTCGAGCTTCTGCTCGAGACGCTCGAAACGCTCCAGGCCGAAGGCCACAAGGCCCTCGTCTTCTCCCAATTCGTGCAGACCCTCAGCCTGCTGCGCAAGGAGATGGATACGCGCGGGATGCGCTACGCTTATCTGGACGGACAGACCAGCAACCGCCAGGAGCGGGTAGATCAATTCCAGACCGACCCGCAGACGCCCTTTTTCCTCATCAGCCTGAAGGCAGGGGGTTTTGGCCTGAACCTTACGGCCGCCGATTACGTTTTGCACATAGACCCGTGGTGGAATCCGGCGGTCGAAATGCAGGCTGCCGACCGCGCCCACCGCATCGGGCAGGAGAAGCCCGTATTTATATACAAGTTCATTGCCCGGGAGACGGTCGAGGAAAAAATTCTGCAATTGCAGGAACGTAAGCGCGAACTGGTCGAGCAGCTTATCACATCCGACACCAGCGTTTTCAAGTCGCTTACGAAGGAAGATGTCAGAATGCTGTTCTCATAACCGCGACTGCCTGCCTCGCTGACCCGAGGTGGCACTTGGCCGCAGTCCGGTCGCTGGTCGCCCGATTGTCCGATCGGTCGAAATTTCGTCTGGATAATTGTGCTGGAGGAAGCGAAATGATCGAGAAACTGGAGTTTGGACGGACCGGTCATCTGAGTACACGCGTTATCTTCGGCGCTGCAGCAGTGGGGGGCGTCTCTCAGGAAGAGGCGGACCGCGCACTGGATGTTCTGCTGAAGTACGGCATCAATCATATAGATACGGCAGCCAGCTACGGGGAGGCGGAGCTACGTATCGGTCCATGGATGGAACGCTACAGAAAGGATTTCTTCCTCGCCACCAAGACCGGCGAGCGCACCTTTCAGGGAGCATGGGAGGAGCTCCAACGCTCGCTGGAGCGCATGCGCGTTGAGTATGTGGACCTCTGGCAGCTACACTTTCTGGTGGATCCCCAGGAGTGGGAAATAGCGATGGGGCCAGGTGGAGCACTTGAGGCGTTTATCCAGGCGCGTGAGGAGGGACTGGTGCGCTTCCTGGGGGTGACCGCCCACGGATGGACAGCCCCCCGAATGCTCCTGCGCAGCCTGGAGCGCTTTGACTTCGACTCCGTGCTGCTCCCTTACAACTACGTGGTGATGCAAAACGCCGCGTATGCCGCCGATTTCGAGGAACTGGTGCGTGTATGTCGGGAACGAAATGTGGCGGTACAGACGATCAAGTCCATCGCCCGCGGGCCCTGGGGAGACAAGACACGCACCCGCTATACCTGGTACGAGCCACTGGAGGAGCAGGCCGATATTGACCTAGCCGTACATTGGGTACTGGGAAGGGCAGGCATTTTCCTGAACTCAGCCGGCGATGTACACCTGCTGCCCAAAGTGTTGGACGCTGCTGCTCGCTTCCAGAGCGCGCCAACGGATGAGGAGATGCAGGAGATGGTGGCCAGGCTCAATATGAGCTCGATCTTCGAATGAGAGCGTAAAACCGCATTTCGCCAACAGATGAGCGATCTGGAGAGCCTGCGTCTTAAGGTGCGCCCTTTGCTGCACTTTGCAGCACCAACCGATGCGCTGTTTGTGTATTACGCCTTCTATCACGACCCCAGGCGTACCAGGCTCTATGTCCATGAGCGACCTGATGGCCGCGCTGATGGCTTTGTGGCTGTCTGCCAGACAGGTCAGCGCCTCTTCGAGCCAACAGTTGTGTTGCGGACTCCCGACGCAGAAGTGGCCGTCACGCTGTTACGTCGAGCGCTGGTGTCAGGACGTCCGTACTACATCATCACCACGCCGGATCTCCGGGACGCTGTGGCGGAAGTGGTGGAGATCGCTGTGCCGGAGACCAACCGCGTCTATCAACTCGATCTGGTGCGCTTCCAGTTCTCCACCAATGCACTCGTTGCAATGGAAAAGGGACCGGGTGGGTTGCCACGTTTTGTCATCCGCTCTGGAGGCGAGGTGATAGCAGAGTCAGGTGCAAACTGGTTCTCGCCGCACTTTGCGGAGCTGTTTGTCCGCACCGCGCCCGCTGCTCAAAAGCAGGGGCTGGGGCGGGCAGTGCTGGCTTCCTGCACTTCCTGGGTGGTCCGCTCAGCCAGGCAACCACTCTGCATCATCAACGATCAGAACGAGGCGGGCCTGGCAGTGGCGGCAGCGGTCGGATATGTGGATAGCGGAGCGCGTGAGTTCGCCGGAGAGGGAACGTGCCGGCCTGCCCGATCTGTATAGGGGGTTCTGATTATGGAAGTCGCTCTGATCGCCATCACCCACTATCTGCGCGGTGGGGGGACACCGGAAGAGCTCCTTGAGTACGCGGGGCGCGTCTGTTATCGCAGCCAGGGCCGCGGAGACCCCGGCCGGTTTCTGCGTGCACGTATCCGCGAAGGCCACGAAAGCCTGATTGAGCATGCCTCAGCCACATTCGAGGTCAGCGGCATTTCACGGGCCTGTTCACACCAGCTGGTTCGACATCGTCTGGCCAGCTACAGCCAGGAAAGTCAGCGGTATGTCTCGATGGAGTCGCCGGAATGGGTTGTCCCCCCTGCCATTGCCGCCGATCCCAATGCGCTGGCCATCTGGGAACAGTTCGTTGCCGGGGTTCGCCAGGCCTACCAGGCGCTCCGCCAGTGTGGCGTGCACAAAGAGGATGCGCGCTTCGTCTTGCCTAATGCCACGGCCACCCGGATTATCGTCACTATGAATTTCCGCGAGCTGCTCCACGTCTTCAGGTTGCGCATCTCCCCGGAAGCGCAGTGGGAGATACGCGAACTATGCGTGCGTATGCTGGAACTCATCTATCCCCATGCCCCTAATGTTTTTGGACCACTGCGGGACGAGTTGAGAGAGCGGTACCCGGGATTTTTCGGGGTGGGTGAGCCATGCGTGTGAAACTTGCTTACGGCCGCCAGGGACTGTGGGTGGAGTTGCCCGACCGGAACGTCACTGTGGTGGAACCACATTTCGTTGCCGGCGTTCCCGATGAGCGCGCCGCTATAACCGAAGCCTTGCGCCGGCCACTGAACAGCCCTCCATTACGCGAGCTGGTACGCCCCGACGATACGGTAGCTATTGTTTTCAGCGACCTCACCCGCCCCACGCCAAACGATCGCCTGCTTCCCCCTTTGTTGGAAGAGTTGGACTTCCTGCCCAACGAGCAGATCGTGCTCATCAACGCGCCTGGTCTGCATCGCGCCGAGACTGAGCAGGAGCTGCGTTCCAGGCTGGGAGAGGAGATTGTAAATAATTATCGCATTGCTCAGCACGACAGCATGTCAGCGGATGCTCTGCGCTACCTGGGGCGCAGCCGCTTCGGCCACGAAGTCTTCATCAACCGGACTTATCTGGAGGCATCGGTGAGGATCCTGACCGGATTTATTGAGCCGCATTTCTTCGCCGGCTTCAGTGGCGGTCCCAAAGCCGTGCTCCCTGGCATCGCCGGGGCCTCGCTGGTGTTGGATAACCACGGCCCGGACATGCTCGACGATCCGCACGCCACCTGGGGTGTCACGGCGGGGAATCCGGTGTGGGAGGAGATGATGGAAGTGGCCCTGATGACTGCCCCGACCTTCCTGCTCAACGTGACGCTGAACCGCGAGCGTGTGATCACCGGCGTCTACGCCGGAGATATGGAAACCGCTCACCGTATCGGGACGGACGCTCTTCGCCACACGGCCATGGTACCGGTGAACGGGACTTTTGACATCGTCATCACCTCCAACTCCGGCTATCCCCTTGACATTAACCTCTATCAGGCGGTGAAGGGCATGTCGGCAGCAGCCCGTATTGTGCGTGAGGGAGGAAGCATTATCGTCGCAGCGGAATGCCGTGACGGTATACCCGACCACGGAGAATATAAGAATCTGTTGCGCATGGCAGACAGTCCTGCGGAGTTGCTCGAGGTATTACGCCGTCCGGGCTTCAGGATGGTGGACCAGTGGGAGGCCCAACTGCAGGCACAGATTCAGTGTCGGGCTGAGGTGTTCGTCAAAAGTGATTATCTCTCTGACGAGGAAATCTTTGCTGCACTGCTCCGTCCCTGCCACAGTATTGAGGAGACGGTGGAGGAATTGCTGGTGCGCTACGGTCCAGATGCCCGCATATGTGTGCTGCCGGAAGGACCACAGACTATACCAACTCCTGTGCCTTGACCATACCCGCATCAACAGGGGCCTGATCCGGTGCCGAATGCATAGTAGCTGAAAGGGCTTATGGTTTGGAAAACAGACGCGTCGTTGTGACTGGTATGGGGGTAATTTCGCCCCTGGGCCTCGATGTCCAGACTATGTGGCAAAACCTTATTGCGGGGCGCTCGGGCATCGGCCCCATCACCCTTTTCGACACCAATGGTTTCGGTGTGCACATTGCCGGGGAGGCCCATGGATTCGATCCCCTCAACTATATGAGCGCCAGGGAAGCCCGCCGCACCGATCGCTTCACCCAGTTCGCCATTGCAGCGCTGGCGGAGGCAGTGGCTCAATCAGGGCTGGTGGTCTCCGAACGAATCTCCCATGAAGTGGGGGTCATTGCAGGCTCCGGGGTGGGAGGTGTCTGGACCTACAGTCGGGAGTTCGAGGTTCTGCGCGAGAAGGGGCCACGTCATGTGAGCCCCTTCCTCGTACCGATGATTACCGTTGACGTACCCGCCGTTCAGATCGCGCTGCGTACCGGCGCCCGGGGGCCCAATCTGGGGGTGGTCTCGGCATGCGCGACCGGTGCGGATGCGATCGGCCTGGCATACGAAATGGTCCGGCAGGGGCAGGCGCGGGCGATGTTCTGTGGCGGTTTTGAGGCGGCCATCACGCCCATCAGCATGGCGACCTTTGAGCGCATGGGGGCACTCTCCCGCCGTAATGATGACCCGGCTGGGGCAAGCCGTCCATTCGATGTCGCGCGTGACGGCTTCGTGATCTCCGAAGGTGGGGCCCTGCTTGTTTTGGAGGAGCTTGGGTTTGCGCTGGCGCGGGACGTCGAGCCATTAGCCGAGGTAATCGGCTACGCGGCCACCTCCGATGCCGTACACATTGCTGCTCCTGCTGCCGAAGGCATGTCCGCGGCTAACTGTATGGCTCTGGCAATGCAGCGGGCGAGGGTGACACCGCGTGAGGTGTCGTATATCAACGCCCATGCCACCGGCACACCGGCGGGCGATCCAGCAGAGGTGATGGCCATAAAACAGGCGTTGGGGGAGTGGGCTTACCGTGTACCGGTCAGCGCCACCAAATCTATGACCGGTCACCTGTTGGGTGGCGCCGGGGCACTTGAGGCGGTCATTTGCGTGCAGGCATTACGTGCCGGGATTATCCCACCGACCATCAATCTGACCACGCCTGATCCCTCCTGCGATCTTGAACATGTATCCGGCGTGGCCCGTCAGGCCAGGTTGGAGGTGGTACTCTCGAACTCGTTTGGTTTCGGGGGACACAATGCCACACTTGTGTTCAGGAAGTGGCATCCGGACGGATGAGTGGCCCGTACGCAGGCGGCGTGCCCCCGTGTAGCCAGGCTCAAACATTGACGGACGTAGTAAGCGTGGTAGAATAGTGGCGCGAACGGTGAAACTGATCATCCAGATCCCCTGCTACAACGAAGAGACCACCCTGCCGCAGACGGTCCATGATCTGCCGCGCACGCTGCCCGGCGTGGACGAGATCGAGTTTCTGGTGGTGGACGACGGCTCCACCGACCGCACCGCCGGGGTGGCGCGCGAGTTGGGCGTACATCACATCATCCGCCTCACGCGGAACTG
>DAOTYA010000096.1:0-31159 GCA_034435075.1 Anaerolineae bacterium | reverse complement strand
AATCTGGACCTGCCCAAACGCATGACGCTGCTCTCGCCGGGCGACGGAGACATAGTCTTCACCTCCATTCCCACCCTCACCTGGCAATCGTTGCCGGAGGCCGGGCGGTATACGTTGCAACTGAACCGCACGAGGGACTGGGCATTAATCGAGCACCGCTCAGGCTTGGCGACCACCTCCTACCAGGTGGGCGTGACCCTCACCTGGGGCACGAGCTACACATGGCAGATTGATGCCTACACCGGCACGCACTGGGTCGGCACAACCCCCGACGCTTTCGATTTCACTGTCGTCAACTTCATGCCCATCACTTTCGTTCTGCCGCCAGTGGTCAGTATCCACAACTCCCTGCGCATCGAGGACGCCCCGCCGGGAGTGGTGGTGAACAAGCTCATCGGCGATAGTACCGGAGCGACCAGTCTGAACTACGTGGATGTGGTGGCCAACGTCTGGACGATCAACCCCACTGCGATGGATGATGTCAGAGTCACCCTGACAGTGCCCGATAACAGATTTGGTGCGCCGGTGAACGCCTGGGTGCGCAGCAGCATGGGCGGCACGCTGACCCCGGTCTCCTACACCAACCTGGGTGGTGGCAGATACCAGGTGACCACCGACCTGTTACCGGTTTTACCCTGTTACGTACTATGCACCTACCGCCGGCAGGTTGTGTGGCGTTTCCAGATTCCTCACACCATCCTGCCGCAAAGCCTGCAACTGGTAAGCGATGTGAACCTGCCCGGCCGTATGGTCATTGATGACCACTCTGAAGCCACCCTGCGGCTGGTAAACTTCCCCTCGGCACTGATCATCACCAACCGCAAGCTGCTCTACGACCGTTACCAGAGTTATCAGGTTAACCAGCTCCTGCACCAGCTCTACACCGTGGCTCAGGGAGGGCCGTATAACGACCAGCCGCTCGGAGTAATCTACTACGTGGATCGTTACAGCACGCTGGCCCGCGACTGGAACAACGCCTCTGTGAATTACAACAGCGAGACCACCGCCAATACCGTTGCCAACGCGATTGACGACCTGATCGAGGACTGGGTAGAAGACGGTACGTGGGGCTGGTCAGTCCATTTGCCTTTCTCGGCTACTATCCCCCCGGCCTGGCAGCCTGAGTACCTGCTCATCGTCGGCGACGACGACGTAATCCCGTTCTACCGCTATAACGATCCCTCTGACGATGAAGGTGTCAGACAAAGAGCTGCATGTCCCAGCGCCCATGGATGGTGTGTAGATAGCGCTACCAACCCGGCCATCCATGCCACTGACGAAGACTACTTCTTCACCGACAATCCCTACGCCGACCTGTGGGGTGGCACCGACTGGCAGACCGGCGACCTGGAGCTATCCGTAGGGCGGCTGGTCGGAGCGTCAGCAGCCGACATGCTGGCCCTGCTCGATAGCAGCCTGGCTACGGACGGAAGCACCGGCCGGGCGGTGATGGCCAGCGTTGATGGCTGGGAACTGGGCATGCCGGAAAGCCCGGCCTGCGGGAGCGCTGAGATCCACGATGTGCTTAACGTCCCCGAGCGCCTGATAGCGCGGGGCTTTAACGTGCTCAACGATACCGAAACGCCTCGCACTGTGGACGTACTGTCTTATCCCGACAACTGGAACAGCGGCTTCCGCAGCGCGGCCAACGGCGGGATGGATATCTTCTTCATCGGTGGCCACAACAGCTATGACCATGCCAGCATTCCCGGCGATGCTTTCTCACCCGACGATACGTGCGCAGCCGCTACCTGCCGCTACCGCCGCTTCGATGACGATCATCCTCTGACCTTCATCGTTGGCTGCCACGGTGGCCTGACCGTGCCGGCCATAGACGTGCCCGGCGGCGTGGATCACGACATGGTCTACGACGTGGTCCACGAGGGCGGGCGGGCTTACATCGGCGCGACCGGTTTCAGTTACGGCTCGCCCGGCTCACTCTGTGCGACCACCTGGGGTGAGCGGTTGCTTCAACATTTCTTCGACCGGTTTCTGCCGGCAGGTTCCCACAGCCGGTCCATCGGCGAGGCGCTGCGTCTGGCTAAGGATGCCTACGTCTTTGGCTTCGGCGATAGCGACAGCCTGGATCGTAAGACGGTGACCGAATTCGTCCTCTATGGTGTGCCCTGGCAACGACTGGATTACCCGGGCGGCACAGCACAGCGGCTCAGCAGATCGGCGGGCTACGGTGGAGGCAGGGCCGCCTTCAGCGTCACGGCCGGGGCGACCGTCCACGCAGATGGGAGCTTCCGTTACACCCGCACGATTACCCTGGCAACGGCATCCTACAACGTGACACAGGTCATCACCGACAGCATCACCTACGATGTGCTTTCCATACCCGGCGGCGATATGGCGCTCGCGCCGGGCCTGCCGTTGTTGCCCTACGTGCAGGGGTACACACTGACACTGCCGTTCAGCGCCACCGTCCAGGGCGTGACGCTCACCGGCCGTACCTGCGACGATGTGGAGACATACGAAATTCCCATCATCGTTGCCCATCCCTGGACCGAGGGCGGTACCAGCTTCACCACCACTACCGACATCAACACGTTCTACCCGTCCGATGAGGACCTGGTACAGTGGCAACAGCAGGGCGACCAGGTGCTCTTTACCCTGTTCCCGATTCAGCACAACCCCACCACCAACGCGACCCGCTTCTGCTCGCAGATGGTGTTCCAGGTGGCCTATGATGCTCCCTTGCCGCTGGCCGTATCCGGGCTGGTGCCGCAGTCCGACACACTTATGCCCGGTCAGCCCATCTCCGTGACCACGGTTGTCGCCAACGTGGGCGACACACTGGCCACTTTCACCACCACACTGAGGCTGGAGGACAGCCATGGCAACGGGATCGGATGGCAGGACGGGGGGCCATTCTCAGTGGCTGCGGGCGGAGAGGAGGAGTTAGAGCTTGGTTGGGACGGCCTGCTCGACGAGGGGGACTACGCTCTGCAACTTACGTTGTGGTGGCATGGTCGTGCTCTGGGCACAGCGACCGGCGGTGTCCACGTGGTCGGGGGCGCGCTCACCGGACTGGAGGTCCCCACAACAACCGTGATGCCCGGACAGCATGCGGAGTTCCAGGTCGTGTTCGCCAACTACCGCACCACCCAGGTGACAGTTACGGTAAGCCTGACCATCAATGATGAGGAAGGGCACCCTGTAGCAGAGCTTGGGCCACAGACCGGCCAGGTTGGCGGCCAGAGCCAGGTCTCATTCCCCTATTCCTGGGAGACTGCGGGTATCCCCGCCGGAGGTTACATCGCCATTGCCACGGCGGAGGCAGAAGGGACTTCCTACGGCCCGCTCGCGCGACCATTCGCCATTGCTCATAACGTCTACCTGCCGCTTGTGCTGAGAGACTACAACGGCTGATCGGTGCGACACAGGCTGTCAGTATGTGTGCCTGGCGGCCTGCGCCTGACATAAACCCGGCCTGTTGCCCCTCAGGCGGTGGCTGCAAGGCACCGTAGTGGTACGGCGCTGCCGTGTTTCCAGGATGGAGAGTGTGTCGGCACAAACCGACATCTGGAGCGGAGTGCCCATCCAATCGGAACAGGTGACTGTAGGGGTGAGGGATACCTCGCCCCTACACCTTTTTGGGCCTGCGGTCAGCGGTCGGCCTTCGCCGACCGGGATTCCAATCGGCCGCCTGCAAAGATTCCCCTGGGTGTCCGTCACTTCTTGCACGAGGATGGAGCGAGAGCAGGCTATGGCCAGTCGTGACGGCGCAAAGATTGTAGGACAACTGCTCGCAGTTGTCCTGCGCTAAAGGACACCTTTTGTCCATATGGCCAGGCTCCTGGAGGTTGTAAGGCAGCCGGAGCATAGGGACATCCCGACGCCAGGGGTTGTGGTCCTGAGGGGAGCGCGGGAGGGGACACGGTTTATCCCGCCGGAGGCCGTTCAGCATGCGTCGGAGCATGGCAACGCCGAGGCGCGTCAGCTGCTCCTCCTGGGCAGAATTCAGCGAAAGCATTCCCCGGCGCGCCAGATGTTGGGCCGTGGTGAGGAGTACTGACTGAAGCCGCTCAGCACAGGGATAATCCGGCGCCTGAGCAGTCACGGCGACGATCGCCCGAATATCAGAGCCATAAATGTAGCCTCGTTCCCTGCTGGGGGGACGACGCTGCAGCTCAGTGCCCACGAGGCGGATGATGCTCTTGCGGTGCAGGCCGGTGTAAGCCTCCATTTCGTCCAGGAGCTTACTCCGCTCCCTGCGGTCAGCCTTCTGATAGCGCTTCTTCATCCGACCCAGATATTGGTATCGCTCTTCTATGGTCATCTTATCCTCTGGATTCGTCTTGACCCCCGGTAACATTATCATAGCTCCGGTAACATTGATGATACAACGCATGATGGCAAAAGTGACACGTGGGGCAGGCTTTCTAGCCTGTCAGCAGCCTGGAAAGGCTGCTCCACGTGCGGCTTTTGCCACAATGCGATACAACACGATACCTTGACAAACAGCTCACGCGCGGTATAATGCTACCACTCGTGGCCCGCTAGCTCAACAGGAAGAGCAGGGGACTCTTAATCCCTTGGCTGCAGGTTCGAGTCCTGCGCGGGTCACCTGCCAATCGTTCTTATCGCCACAGCGCAATAAAGGGAAACAGGGTCGCCTGGTCCTGGCCGGCAGGCGGCCCTGTTGGTTTCTGGCAGCTCATAACCGCTCTGCTCACGTCGGCCAGAAGACCGGCCACAACCAGACGCAATAAGAGCCTGTCCGAAAAACCGTACAAGCGGCATCCCTATGCCGCTTATACCGACGCATAGGGATGCGTCGGTTACGTTTTTCGGATAGGCACTAAGAACGCGAATAGATGTGTCTCCGGGCAATCTTAAGCCCGGCAGGCGATGTCACCTTGCCGGGGCGCGAATCTGACCAATCAAGGGGAATTATATGGACGAACCGGACGATAAACGCAATGCGCGCGCCTATGGCTGGCAGCGGCTGGGCACCGACTATCCATACATATATCACATGTTCCGCGTCCGGTGTGACCAGGTGCGTTGGCCTGATGGCCACATCTCACCCTATGCCTACGTACAGGGTGCGAACGCAGTCTGGGTCGTGCCGGTGACCCCCGAAGGGCGGATCGTGCTCATTCGCCAGTTCCGCTACACGATTGATGACTGGTGCTGGGAAGTTCCTGCCGGTGGCTTCCACGACTTCGCGGGCGATCCGCTGGCCCTGGCGAAGAAGGAACTGGCCGAGGAAATCGGTGGTGAAAGCGACGATCTGCTTTACGTGGGCTATTTCCGCCCTGGCGTCAGCACGATTGATGAGATCTGCCACATCGTGTTGGCCCGTAACGTCCGCCTGAGCCACCCACCGCGCCGCGAGGCGGGCGAGATCATCGAAGTGCACATCATGCCACCTGAGCGTGCACTGGATATGGCGCGTAACGGCGAGATGCTGGACGGCCACAGCGCGCTCGCGCTCTTGCGCTGCGAGCCGCTGATTATCAGGTGAGTGGAGAAGGGTATCTCGAATAGCCCCTGCAAATGCATCTGGCATCGCCGGGCGCTGAGCTGACAGGACGCCTGAATCAGATACAACAACAAAACCAGCCAACTGACATCTTCGAACCCGAGTGAACGAGTTCGAGATGGGTGTTCACGGAGTCACTATTCAGGCCGATTAAGTGCCTATCCGAAAAACGTAACCGACGCATCCCTATGCGTCGGTATAAGCGGCATAGGGATGCCGCTTGTACGGTTTTTCGGATAGGCTCTAAGAAGGAGCCTGACGCTCTGTTTCACCCGGCTGCATATCCTCAGCGTGATACACTCACGGACAACAGCTTCTCTTCTGCTGTCCGGGAAAGACCGGTATCTCACCATCCCACTGGAAGCAAGACCGGAGCGCCGCTATACGGTTCACGAGTTCCTCATCCACAACGGGGACAATGAGCCGGTGACACTCCGGACAATGCGGGCCAAGCAAAACGCCACCGGCTAGCGGAAGCGAAGGCCGGAGGGGAGATCACCCCTGCGGCAATGGCGGCCCGGCAGGACAGGACGCTCCTGGCGCTGCTCCTCACACCGGCCTGCGGGAGGCCACGGAACACGCAACGCGCAGCACGCAACAAGACCACGCATATAACACATTGTTGACAAAACCACACTGTCATAGTACAATGCCACCCGCTTTTTGTCCAGCACTTTTCGCTTACGGGGGTGAAATGATCAGAAAGATTGACCCTCTTTCAGCAGTAATTACCGCGATGCTTATTCCTCTTGCAATCCTCCTGTGCCTGTACCTGCCGCACACAACCCATGCCTGGGCAGTACCCTCAGAAATAAAGCCTGGCACAGTAAAGAATGCGGGTTCGCAGCCCCTGGAGGCAGTCAAGACCGTTTACCCCTCTCAGGCTCACCCCGGCGATCACCTGACCTATACCGTGCGTATCACCAACACCTCAGGGACATTGCTGTGGCCGGTCTGGATGAGCGACACGTTGCCAGCTCTGGTGAGCCTGGTACCAGGCAGCATAACCGCTACCATGGGCACATTTGGCATAACAGACGGCACCATTACATGGAACATCACGCTTGAACCAACCGGTACCGTATGGCTACCATCTATGAAATCAGCAGCGCTCACCTTCACCGTGCAAATAACGCCTGGTTTAAAGACCAGCATGCGCCTGACAAACACGGCGGAGATCACCGCCGCGGGATCGCTGGTCAGGGCCGAGGCGGGCGTAGACGTGGTGCGCAGGTTCATTGTGTGGCTGCCTGTTATTATGCGTAACTATCCCCCTGTGCTTAACTTACATCCCATCCCCGACCCGATCAATCGTGCTTACACCGTGTCGTGGGATGGACTCCTGGTACCTTATGACATGTACGTGCTCCAACAGGCCCGCACTCCCGGTTTCGAAACCGTTGACCAACAGTGGCAGACGACCAGCGCCTCCCAGTACGTGGAAAATGCTTACTGCGCCTACTACTACCGGGTCCGGGCGGACTATGCGGCAGGATGGGGGATAGGACCGTGGAGTCCTGTCAGACAGGGCAAGGCCTCCCCGCCCGGCCCACCCATCTTGAACGAGGTGCCCTCCCCCAATATGGACAGGACCTTTGTGGTCAACTGGTCTCAGTTGAATATTCCTGTTCAGCTTCCGGGGGTCGCTGTTGACCGGTACGTGCTTCAGGAAGCGTTCGATCCTGAATTCAAAGAGATCAGACAAGAACTCCGCACCTCCCAGACCTGGCTGCAGCTTTCCGGAGCCTCCTCATACGGTGCTTTTTATTACCGCGTGCGCGCCGACGATGATGATTGTTGGGGAGCAGGACCATGGAGCAACGTAAGGCGGGGCGTGGCTGTGCCGCCTGATCCTCCCGTGCTGAACCAGCCCAGGTTCAATGCAGCTGACTCTTACCTGGTTAGCTGGTCTCCGGTTTCCGTTCCTTCGGGTGTCACGGTAGATCATTACGTGTTGCAGGAATCCACCAGCGCCGACTTTGCCAGCGTGCGACGGGAGTGGGTTGTTGCCGGCACTTCTCAGGCTGTGCCCCTGGACTGGACATACAGAAGACTTTACTATCGCGTGCGTGCAGACAGCGCACGCTGGTGGGGAGAAGGACCGTGGAGTAGCGTGCTGGACTTCTACATAACCTATTTTGACGACTTCAGTGATCCCAACAGCGGCTGGAGCCGCATGGAGGTACTGGTCATACCAGAAACCGGCACCCACTACAGATTACGTTACGAGTACGGCCATTACCGCATCATGATAGATCAGGGAGGGCCGCACATATGGTTCTATCAGCCCAACGCCCTGGCGCCCTTCATTCCCCCCTCCGATAAATATTGTGTCGAGACAACTATGCGCTTCGAAAAAGGGCAGCCACCTTACACCCAGTATAACTACTACCCCTATTGGGCTAACGCCGGCATAATCTTCGGAGCAAACGACGCCAATACTGATTTGTATGCTATGTGCCTGAGTATAGGGGAGGGCAGTTCTATGGGCTGGTTTGTGGTACACAATCCTACCTACGTTTTTCCCAGAAAAGGTTGCAATTATAAGCCTGGAGTGATCCCGGGTGAGAGCGGAGGACTGAATGCCAACTACTGGTACAGGCTCCAGGCCAGTGTGGACGGTGATACCGTGACTGTGTACATAAACGGCGTCTATAAAGGCACCTATACAATGCCGGGGCTTTCATCAATGACACGAGTAGGAGTGGTGGGAGGTGATTACGAGATCACGCCGGTGGATGTGCGCTTCGACTACTTCAAAGTGACACCAGACGCAGCCTGCGTGCCGTAGCCGGCAGTGCTCGCAGCAGATAAGCACTATGTTGACCAGGATATGAGTACTCTTTCAGAAAGTGGATGTTTGCCCGGACTTTGAACAGAGGCTGGCATACTGACATGGCCCGCCTGAAGGCTCGACAGATTTGTTCAAAGGCCGGGCTCACTGCATGGCCGACTCAGATAGAAGCACGCTGAAAGCAGCGACTTTTCGGAGAGAGTGGCTTTTCCTCTGCCTGACTGTGCTCCTGGCAGCCTGGCTTCGTTTCCAGCGCCTTGACCATGCCGAGTTTATCTGGGATCAGGCCGAGATCTCCAAATGGGCGCTGGATATGGGGCGTAAGGGGCACATCACTTGGATTGGCCCATGGTCGTCCACACGCCTGGATACTTTCCCTTATGCCATCTGGCTGATGGCGATACCTTACGCGCTCTCTCCCAGCCCCGTTTTCGCCACCGGTTTCATCGCCGCACTCAATCTGTGTGTTGTGCCGGCATGTTATTTCCTCACCCGCCGCTGGTTCGGCCGGATAGCCGCAGTGTGTGCCACACTGCTCCTGGCTGTCGCCCCCTGGGCGGTGATATACTCGCGCAAGGTGTGGCACACTGAACTGCTTCCGCCCTTTGTTTTGCTCTACGTGGCAACCGGGTGGCTCGCATTCGTGCGCAGAAAGCGCTGGGCGCTGCCTGCCCATTGCCTCTCGCTGGCGATATTGATCCAGATTCACCTGACCGGGCTGGCCTTCATCCCGCTTACTGCTCTCTGGACACTGATCTTTGTGCGCCGTATAGACTGGCGTCTCATGCTGATCGGCATGCTCCTGGCAGCCATAACCTTCGTGCCCTACTTCATCGTGGATGCCGGCAAGGGCTGGCGGAACGTGCGCCTCTTCATCGAGATCATGCGCCGACCGGCGCAGGTGAACTGTGATGCCCTCCACTACACCTGGATCATCACCACCGGGCTTGAGCTACACTGGCTGACTGGCCCAGACCGCTACCCCGATTTCGTGGCCAGCACCCCCAACCTGCGCCCACTCTTCGCACTCGAGGGTGTGATAACTTCCGCCGGTGCGCTGCTCGCCCTGATACGGGCGATACGGCGGTCGCGTAGGGGCCTGGACGATGAGACATCCACTGCGTTGATGACCACGACCTGGCTGCTGATGCCGGCTGTATTTCTGACACGCAACACGACCGGTGTGGCTCCACATTACTTTACCATCACCCTGCCCGCGCAATTTATCCTGGCCGGTTGGTCTCTTTCCCTTCTCTGGAGACACGCCGGACGGATGGCAACAGTTGGGCGGCGGCTGGCGACCGGACTGGTCATCACACTGGCCCTTGCCCAGGCTTATGAGAGTAATGCCCTGATCCACTTTGTGACGAGGCATCACACGCCCAGAGGGTACGGCACCCCGCTGGTCTACGAATTCCGGGCGCTCCAGGTGGTCACGCGGCTTGCCCAGGAAGCAGGCGGAGCTGAAGTTATCCTCCTCTCCGAGGGAGACGATCCGCGCATGTACGAGATGCCCGCCGTGGCCGATGTGCTGATGTACGAAAGCAGTATCCCCCACCGGTCGGTAGATATCCGCACCGCGCTCGTTCTGCCCGCTGCTCCGGCTGTGTACTGGGCAACCTTCGACGAGACACCCGGAGAAGCTCTGCTGGCCTCACTAACACCCGAGTTGAGCGATATGCGCATTCCGCTGCGAGAAAACGCACGCTCGTTTCGCTTCTACCGCTGGCCTGGCGGCCAGCCACAAATAGCCGATCTGCGCCAGCCGCCTGGCGGCCCCTATACCTGGGCCAACGGCGCCCAACTGGTGGGCTACAGGCTGGCAGGCAAGCTGCAGCCGGGCAACCCAATCCAATGGACTTTAGTATGGCGAGTAGCAAATCCGCCTGGCGGAAAGGTCCAGTACCATTGGTTCAATCACCTGTTGGATGGGGAGGGCCGGATGTGCGCTCAGAGCGACGGCCCGAGCATGGTGTCTTTCTACTGGCGTAACAACGATACGATCCTCAACTGGTTCACGCTTGAGATCCCCGCTGACACTCAGCCACCTTACACTATGCGGGTGGGCATGTACACCTACCCGGGTCTGGAAAACATCCCCGTTGTCAGCGCGGGCATGTCGCGAGAATGGGTAGAGATAGGACCACTGGATGGCCAGCGATGATTCTGCTACGGCAAAACGCCAGCTAAAAGAGCGGGTGAAGGGGGTTCTTTGCACCCTCTGGCCGATTATCGTCCTGACGCTTTTATGCCTTGCCTTCTACTGGGACGCGTTGTGGGTGCGTGAATATGAGGGCCTGAGCGTCCTGGGGCGGGACGCGACAGACATGCACGCCCACTGGCTGCGCTTCGCCGCCGCCTCCCTTAAGACGGGTCGGTTTCCCCTGTGGAATCCTTACCTGTTCTCGGGCCAGCCTCTGGTTGCCAATCCGCAGGCGGCATTGTTCTACCCGCCCACATGGTTGATAATGGTGCTCCCCGTCGTCAAAGCACTGAACCTGATCGCGGTATTGCACCTGTGGCTGGCCGGCGTGGGTATGTACGGCTGGCTGCGTTCAGAGGGCGCCTCCCTGGCCGGGGCACTGTTTGGCGCAACAGTGCTCACCTTCAGCGGCTTTTCATCCGTGCGCATGCATGAGGGACACATAGGAGTCATCACCACCAGTTCCTGGTTACCCTTTGTGCTATGGGCATTTTCCGTTGCTGCCAGACGTTCCTCCTGGAACACCGCCCTCCTGGGAGGAGTGCCGGTGGGACTCTCGATCCTGGCCGGACATACAGCTTCCTTTGTCTACGTGGCATTGGGCCTGCTGGCTTATGCCATCTGGTGTACCTGGGATAGCTGGCAGAGGAAGCGGGCAGGCGAAGCCCACACCCATAAACACCCATTGCTGCATCTGAGCCTTGCAGCTCTGATGTTGCTTGTTGGTATTGCCCTGGCTGCGGTGCAATTGCTCCCGATGGCTGAGTTTTCTGCCCTCTCGACTCGTCAACTTTCCCCCAGATACGAGTTTGCGGCCCGCTTTTCCTGGCCGCCCGGGTATTTGCTGACCCTGCTTGTGCCCAACTTTTTCGGCGAGCCAGCGCACACCGGCTATTGGGGTGACGGTGTTTATCATGAGTATATCTACTACGTGGGAATCCTGCCCCTGTTTTTGGCAGCCCTGGGATTGAGATGCCGCCACCGCCTCACGCAATTCCTGTTCGTTCTGGGCCTGGGTTCACTGTTGCTGGCATTCGGCAGGTATGGTGCACTGCATCCCGTTTTATACAGGTTCATTCCGGTTTTCAGAATGATGCGGGTGCCGGCACGAGCGGGATTCCTCTTTACACTGAGTGCGGCAGCACAGGCAGGGCTGAGCCTGACAGCACTGGAGTCCGTGCATCAGCGCGCTCTGCTGCCGGGGTCACTGAGCCGCTCGCTGGTAGCGGGCGTGACAGCGGGAGCAGTGTTGCTCATTGTGGTGGGCTTCGCCGCCTTCGCCCTGGGCCGCGAAACGCTACCGGCAACCGGTCGCTTATGGCATCAGGCCAATCAGGTAACCCTGTTTCTGTTGTTCTTTTTGCTGTCGGCAGGATTGTTGAAAGCGTGGCCCAGGCTGCCCTTGCGCCAGTCTGTGTGGCTGGCTACCGGCCTGGCCGTATTGGACCTGTGGACCTTCGGTAGTGGGATGGTCGAAGTAAGCAGCATACCGGTGCAGGGTGCCTGGCATGTGGCTGCCCAGGCTGTAGCAACTGATGAAAACGAGCGTCTTCCGCTTACGCGGGTGCTCCCCTGGGGTTTCAGTGATATAGACCAGAGCGGCGGCATGGAGGTGGGCCTGTACAGCGTTTTCGGTTATGATCCGCTGGTACTTCAACGCTACCAGGAGTTCATTGATTCGCGCCCTGACCCACAGGCACGGACCTACGACCTGCTCAACGCTGGCTATCTGATCACGCTGGCGCCTCAGGAGTTTCAAGCGTTTCCAGATGCTCCCCAACTGGTGTTGGAACGAGACGGAACGTGGGTATACAGGCGCCCAAACGCCCTGCCTCGGGCCTGGATCGCCACCCGGATCGAAGTGCTGGATGATGTCGCCACTCTGGCACGCATCCATGCACCGGATTTCGATCCGCGCACCACAGCACTGGTGGACGCTCCTGTTGCCTGCCCGGCTGCAGGATCGCCAGAAGAGAATCGGGTAGAGCTGGTACACTATGAGGGGAACCGTATTGAGGCGCTGGTGCAGAGTGGCGGGGGCATGCTGATCTTCAGCGAAATTTATTATCCCGGCTGGTATGCCGCCGTTGACGGCGAGCGAGTACCACTGGTGCGGGCAGACTACCTCTTGCGTGCTTTGTGCGTGCCGGCCGGAACACACCACATTGTGCTGACGTACAACCCGCCACTGCTGAAAGCAGGCCTGATCGTCACCGTCTTGACGCTCTCTATAATAACCGCGGCTTCAGTGCTGCTGTCTCGATGGGAGTCCTCTAAAGCTTAGTGCCTATCCGAAAAACGTAACCTACGCATCCCTATGCGTCGGTATAAGCGGCATAGGGATGCCGCTTGTACGGTTTTTCGGATAGGCTCTTAATTTTACAACCGCAGGTGCCCAGGGTGACTGTCACCTCTGACCCTGTAGCCGGGTGTCATGGACTTCATGTCCTGGCCAGTGCACATGCAACGCGGCCTGCCAGGGAGGCATTGCTAATAAGGAGCGCCTCATTGGCACGGCGTGCCCGTCCGCCGGTAAGCTCGACCAGCCGCTTCAGCAGGAATGGTGTCAGCGACGGGCCGCTGATATTGGCTGCTTCGGCCTCCCCCACCGCACAAGCGATGAGTGCTTCCACTTCTTCAGCGGGAATCTCAGCAGCTTCGGGCACTGGCAGACATATCAGCAGCGCTGTTTTCATCCCCAAAGCTGTGCGCGCACGGGCTACACGCGCGATTTCCTCAGGTGTCTTGACCTGCCCTCCAACCCTCAAGCCGGAGCGACGGCTGTAGAAGGCAGGGAACTCGTCAGTATTGTATCCGATCACCGGCACACCGAGCGTTTCCAGCATCTCCAACGTTCTGGGCAGGTCAAGGATAGCTTTGGCACCGGAACAGATGGTGACCACAGGTACAGAGGCCAGTGCGATAAGGTCCGCCGACACATCCTCCGGGTGTCCTCTATGTACACCGCCGATACCACCCGTAGCGAAGACCTGGATACCCGCGCGATGGGCCAGGTATATTGTCGCGGCGACAGTTGTGCCCCCGCTTGCCCCTTGCGCGACCGCGAGCGGCAGGTCGCGCAGGCTGATCTTACGGGCCGAGGAGTCAGAGGCCAGACACGTCAGTTCTTCGTCCGAGAGCCCCACGTGGACGCGACCGTCCAGCACAGCGATGGTAGCAGGTACGGCCCCGTTTTCCCGCACAGCCATCTCCATCCTTCGAGCGATCTCCAGGTTCGACGGCGGTGCGAATCCGTGAGTGATGAGCGCGGATTCAAGGGCCACAACCGGCAGCCCTTGTTCCAGAGCCAAACGGACCTGTGGAGACAACAGGAGATCATCCATTAGCTCACTCCGCTTCCTAACATATCTGCTGCCAGTTGGGCATAGACTTCCGCCGCCGCACAGACATCATCCAGGCTGACATACTCATCGGTCGTATGAGCCAGCCAGGGATCGCCGGGCCCAAAACCGACGGTAGGGATACCCGCCACGCTGGCAGTGTAGACCCCCTCCGTCGAAAAGCGCCAGCACTCCACACGGGGGCGGCGCCTCAGACGGCTCTTGATTGCCCTTACGGTGCTTAAGATCAACGGATGATCCTCAGCCATCACCCAGGCCGGGTAATACTCACGGGTATGATATTTGTAGCCGGTATAGCTGACAATGTCGTGTTCTGAGATCTCTACCTCCGCCTGGACACCCTCGCGAGCAATAACCCGCCGCACTTCAGCGAGAGCCCTGGCCTCGTTCTCCCCCAGGGTCAGGCGGCGATCTATGAGTAGCTCGCAGCGATCTGGTATAGCGTTACGGCTACCGGCACTGGAGGCAATGTGGGTCACAGCCAACGTCCCGGGACCGAGGGCTTCGTCATTACCGAGCTGGCCGGCAAGCAGCTCAAGCCCGAAGACCAGCCTGGCGGTAGTATAGATAGCGTTCTCACCAAGCTGGGGGGTGGCGGCATGGGCAGAGCGCCCGTAGGCGACGAGCCGCATCTCAAGCCTCCCACGCTGTCCCCGGCTCACATTCAGGTTGGTGGGCTCACTCAAGACAACCCAGTCGGGGCGCACGGCCTCCTCCTCGATCAACACGCGCGAGGCAGTCCCTTCACAGCACTCCTCCTGCACCACGCAGGCCACGACAAGATCGCCCTGCAGAGATATGCCAGCATCCTGGAGCAGATGAGCGCCGTAAATCATCGCAGCAAGCCCGCCCTTCATATCGCACGCGCCCAGGCCATAGAGCAGCCCGTCCTCGATCTCTGCCCCGAACGGGTCGTGTTTCCAGGCGCCGGGATCACCTGGCAGGACCGTATCCATATGGCCGTTGAACATCATCACAGGGCCGCCGCCCGGTCCGATCCAGCCGATGACGTTTCCGATCCGATCCGTGCGCACATCACGAAAGCCCAACCGCGTCATCTCTGCCATGATGCGTTCGGCAATGGCTTTTTCCCCGGTCGAAGGGCTGGGAATACGTACCAGGTCACGTAAGAAAGTCACCAGTTCGGCGCGTTTCTGTGAGTTCAATTTCGGTTCTCCCATCTCGAATCATCGCAGGAAATCCTCTGTATTAAACGCCTATCATCTTATACAGGCTTTCTTATTCGCATCACTGATTCTGAGGCGCAAGGCTCTGGCCAATCTCTTGACTATGCGCCGCGTGGATCACAATCCACGCGAGCCGGATACTGGCCGCCGACCACCAGACTATGCGCCGCGTGGATCACAATCCACGCGAGCCAGATGCTGGCCACCGACCACCGCCGCCGGATGTGATCCGGCGGGCACGCAGGACTATGCGCCGCGTGGATCACAATCCACGCGAGCCGGATACTGGCCGCCGACCGCCGTCGCCGGATTGTGATCCGGCGGGCACACCCGGCGGGCACGCCCGGCGGGCACACCTGGCGGGCACACCCGGCGGGCACACCTGGCGGGCACACCCGGCGGGCACGTCAGGTATGAACGACGCGCGGAATCCAGTTATGCGTATCTCACACTCGCGTGCAAACCTGATGCTATACGCAAAAACCGCAGGGCAGGCTTTCCTTCCAGCCGCCCGGACAACCCTTCCGGGCTGTCCCCTGGCTTAAGATCAGCCAGGTCAGACCTCCTCACCAAACCTGGGACTGTAATGCAGGAACACCAGATAGCCCAGGATGAATATCACCAACGCCGTCAGAGCGGTACGTGTGAGGAAGTCCCAGGCCGTAGGTGCACCAAAATAAAGCAGGTCGCGGTAGGAGGAAATTATGGAAGCCATCGGGTTTACCCAGTACAGCCAGCGTCTGGGGTATAGTATCAGGCCGTGGACCAGAACCTGATGAGGCACGTCGGTAGCCGAGTAAAACACAGGCGTCAGGAAGAACAGGGCCTGGATCAGCACGCCAAGGATGTGTTGAGTGTCACGGTAAAACACGTTAACAGTAGCCAGCAAAAACGCCAGGCCAAGTATTAACACGAGTTGAACCAGCACCGGGACGGGCAGCAACAGCGCCCACCAGCTCAGACGTATCCCTTGCAGCAGCGCCAGGGCGAAAAATACAGGCAGGGCGATCAGGAAATTAATCAGGCTCGACAACGTCACGGTAATGGGCAGCACCTCGCGGGGGAAATAAACCCTTTTGACCAGATGCGCATTGTTTGCTATACTGCCTGTGGCCTGAATGATGGCCTCGGTGAAGAAACTCCACGGAAGCAGGCCGCTCAGCACGAAGACTGGATAGTGTTCAATCCTGTCGTTGCCCCAGAGGACAGTAAAGAACACAGTATAGACGAGCATCATCAGCAATGGATTCAACCATGACCAGGCAACACCGAAGAGTGAATTCTTGTAACGCACCTTCAGGTCGCGTATGACCAGGTTCCAGATTAACTCACGATACCTCCAGACTTCGCACAGGTGATGCCAGAGTTTCATACGCTCTCCTGTAGTCCGCAGGACAACTGCGAGCAGTTGTCCTACATGTGCTCGCAGAACTATAGCCCCAGCCGGGCGACAAAATCAAGCGCCCAGATACGGCCACAGTGAGACGTCTCAAAGTATGGCAGACTGATCTCAATAAGTTCACTGCAGATGTATGCTGTAGCCGTGAATGCCCTCCCCTCTATGTGTACCAGGCACTCGTATTGCCCCTGGGCCGGGATAAGGCGTCCCGGCAAAGGTGTAAGAACAAAAGTTGAGCCTGCTCCGCTCCTCCCTGCCGGTTTCACGGTGGTCGGCAGGCGATAGGGACGGCCCAGACAACCGGCTGCCTGAGAAACATCTCCCGCCTGCAGTGCAGCCCGCACCCGGCTGCTGTTGACTATCGCACCGTCCCATACCAGTGGTTCCACGATGTGAACGGTGAAGCCGCTCTCCACTCCCAGCCGCTGGAGGAAAGGTACATCCCCTTCTCGCCGGTGGCCCAGGGCAAGGTCTGGACCGCCCCATAACTGTGTCAGATTAAGATGTTGCCTGAGAAGAGCAATGAAGTCAGTTACTGTGGTACGGGCCAGCTCGCGGGTGAAGGTGAGCACAATGAGCAGGTCCAGGCCCAGCGGCGCCATCAATTCCGCTCGTTCCTCGATGCTGGTGAGAAGCAAAGGAGCGGGATGTCCTAAAACGGCAGCCGGATGAGGCTCAAAAGTGATGACGACGGTGGTACATTGAGCTGCCCGTGCTGCATCAACCATGCCCGTAAGCAACTTCTGATGTCCCCGGTGGACACCGTCAAATACGCCCACGGTCACACAGGAACAGGCACTCAGGCTCACTTCGGAGAGGCTGTACGCAATGCGCATTTGCTCACGCTTCGGTGCGGAATACTTTGTGAGGTCGCCAGACGCCGGCTGCCACGTCGTATCTGACAAGCGCCAGGAAGGAGGCATCAGGTCCGTAAGCGCGGGCCATCCCCACTTCCCCGATAGCGGGAAGGGAGATGGATAACCCTGCACATAACTTTCGGGCAGCTTCCGCGTCCAGGTGAAGGGAGGGGAATTGCTTCAGGGCTGCATCGAGCGGATAGAGTAAGGCCTGCCAGCGGTTCTCAACAGCCGCCTGAGCAAATTCCTCCAGTGTTACAGCCTCCTCAAGCCGAAAATCGCCGCTTGCCAGACGGGTCAACCCGACAAGATGAGCCCCACAGCCCAGAAGTTGACCCAGGTCGTGGGCCAGCGAGCGCACATAGGTGCCGCCTGAACATGTCACTTCCAGCGTGCAATACGGTGGCTCCCACGCATTTAATTCCAGGCTGTATACCTCCACCTGACGTGGTGTACGTGTCACCTCAAGGCCACGGCGGGCGAGGCGATATAACGGCGTACCATTGCGCTTGAGCGCCGAGTACATCGGTGGCACCTGGAGGATCGGGCCTCTAAACTGCGCCAGCGCGGCCTCCACATCAGGCCGCTCTATCGTCACCGGCGCTTCAGCCACCACTCGACCTTCGGCGTCGTAAGTATCCGTGCTGACTCCCAGGCGCACACGGGCACAGTAGACTTTAGGCTCCCCCATCAGGTACTCGACGATGCGCGTAGCCTGGCCAACACAGAGCAGCAGCACACCCGACGCCATAGGATCGAGAGTACCGGCGTGGCCCACACGGCGAACACCTGTGAGCTGACGCACACGGTCCACCAGGTCGTGTGAGGTCATGCCTGAGGGCTTATTGAGGTTCAGTATACCGTTGCTCACATGCGGTTAAGACGGAACGTGGCCCGGTGTTAACGAGATCCCACAGGAGGGGAAGTATCTGCGCCTGGGCTTCCTCAGGGAGACCAGGAAACTTACAACCGGCAGCCAGGGCGTGCCCACCGCCGCCCAACCTTTGAGCCACGCGGGCGACATCGTGGCCGGGCCTGGCCCGCAACCCTACCTCAGTGTAACCATCTCTGCGCTCGATGAAGACCGCCGCAACGTCAGCATCGGCAGCGCTGAGGAGAAAATCCACCAGTCCTGCATCACCGTTTCCCTCATAACCGGCCTTTTGTCTCATACTGAGAGAAACGGTAGCCCAGGCAACGCGCTCCTTAAGCTGCAATGAGGCAAGTGCCTCTTTCCATAGCAGTAACGCGGAAGTGGGACGGTAATCCAGGCCGTACCTGGTTATATAGGTAAGAGGGGCGCCAGCTCTCATCAGGCGGGTGGCCGCTTCCATCGTCTGGATAGTGACGTTGCTGGTACGGAAGCCACGGGTATCAGTCACAATACCGGCCAGCAGACAGGTGGAAATCCTCTCATCGAGGGGAACAGCCATGTGGTCCAGCAACTGCAGGACGATCTCGGCCGTTGAGCTGGCCTGAACATCCACCAGATTGACAGCGCCGAAATAGATGTTGGTCAAATGATGATCAATGTTCACCAGCGGCACCCGGCTGAAGCCCTCGATCCCGACGATGTGGCCAAGTCTTTCCGGGTCTGAACAGTCGAGAGCGATGACAAGATCGAAAGTGCTGTCTACATGCTGCGTCAGATCTCTCGCGCCGGGTATATAGTGAAGGCCCACGGGCACCGGCTCAGGGCTGACTGCCATCGGTTGCAGGCCCAGATAGCGCAGCGCCAGTGCCAGGCCGGTCAGACTGCCAATAGCGTCCCCGTCTGGCGAGACGTGGCATGCCAGCAAGGGGCGGGAAGAAGACCAGATGAGCTGTCCGGCCTCTAGCAGAGCCTGTTCAAGAGCTGCTTTCTGATGCGTGAGGAGGTGTGACATCCTCAGCTTCCTCGCCCAACCCCAGGCTATCGAGGATACCGGAGATGTGCTCCCCGTGCTCCAGTGATGGATCGTAGTGAAAAGCCAGAGCAGGCGTGTTCTGGAGACGTAGCCGCCGGCCCAACTCGCGCTGCAGCCAGCCGGCCGCGCTCTCCAGACCGGCCTGTACTTCGGCTCGTGTTGCGGCATCTCCCAGCACGCTGAAGTGAACATCGGCATGGCGTGTGTCAGACGAAACGGTCACGCCGGTGATGGTAACCATTTGCAGGCGCGGATCGTTCGCCTTCCGCTTCAGCAGCGTGGTAAGATGGGATTGGATCAGCTCGGAGACCCGACGTTGGTATTTTTTGCCCATAGCGCCCTACTTTTGTTCTGCTCGTTGCCTGACATAGAATTGGATCACATCACCGATGGCAAAGTCCTCGTAGCCCTCCAATCTGACACCGCACTCGAAGCCGCTGCGTACCTCGTTTACATCTTTATCAAACCGTTTGAGCGAGGCCACGTGACCGTCATACAACTGTTGCCCATTCCTCAGCACCCGTGCCCGCGCGTTTCTCCGTGCCTCTCCCTGAAGCACATAGCAGCCTGCCACGATACCAACCTTAGAGATTTTGAAGGTAGCCCTGACCTCCGCCTCTCCCACTACAACATCTACATAGGCTGGCTCCAACAGTCCCTGGAGGGCCTTGTTTACCTCATCAACCAGGTCGTAGATGATCTCGTAGGTACGTATATCCACGCCCCCACTCTCGGCCAGACGCCGGGCGGCCGCGTCCGGGTAGACCTGGAAGCCGATCACGATAGCCTGTGAGGCAATTGCCAGATTGATGTCAGATTCGGTGATCCCACCTGCGGCAGCATGGACGATGTTGATCTTAAGGTCTGCAGTGCCAAGTTTCTGCAAAGAGCTGACGATCGGTTCAATTGAACCCTGCACATCGGTTTTAATGATCAGATTCAATTCCTTCACCTGACCGGCCTGAATGCGGCTGGAGAAGTCGTCAAGGGTGAAAGTGCGTACTGGCGCCGCAGCCCGTCGGGCCAGCTCTTCCTGCCGTCTGGCCACGATCGTCCGGGCAGTACGCTCATCGGGGACGACCTTGAACATCTCGCCGGCCTCAGGTACGTCGGAAAGGCCCAGGACAAGTGCTGGTGTCGAGGGAGGAGCCTCCTCAATGGGCTCTCCCGCGTCGTTGAACATCTGACGCACACGTCCATGTGCCAGGCCGGCAACGATGACATCTCCTACCCGCAACGTACCGTTCTGTACCAGCACGGTTGCAGTGGCACCGCGTGTGCGTTCCAGCCTGCCTTCCAGCACCGTCCCCACTGCCGGACGGTCCGGATTGGCTCTGATCTGGGAAGTATCCGCGACCAGTAAAATAGCCTCCAGGAGATCGTCCAGCCCAATTTTCTGCTTTGCCGAGACGGGTATACAGAGGGTGGTGCCTCCCCAATCATCTGGCACCAGACCCAGTTCGGCCAGCTGTTGCTTCACTCGCTCCGGTTGTGCTGTTGGTTTGTCTATTTTGTTCAAGGCTATAATGATGGGTACCCTGGCAGCTCTGGCATGGCTGATAGCCTCGACGGTCTGAGGCATAACCCCGTCATCAGCGGCTACAACGAGCACGGCGATGTCTGTAGTATTGGCGCCCCGGGCACGCATCGCCGTGAAGGCCTCATGGCCGGGTGTATCGAGAAAAGTGATCTGGCGTCCATTGTGCGTGACCTGGTAGGCGCCGATGTGCTGGGTCATACCTCCGGCCTCCCCGGCAGCCACGTTAGTTTTGCGAATGGCATCCAGCAATGAGGTTTTACCATGGTCCACATGGCCCAGCACAGTAACCACAGGAGGGCGGGGTTTTAACCTGGCCGGGTCCTCGCTGGCGTACAGACGATCCCAAAGAGCCGTCAACCCACCCTCCGCAGGTTCTTCAGTGGGGATAGGAGTCTCTTCCCTGGGCTCAAATCCCATCTCCTGAGCGATGATAGCGGCCGTCTCATAGTCAATCTGCTGGTTGATATTCGCCATGACGCCCGCCTTCATCAGCTCTTTGATCACCACGATGGGGGTAACGTTCATCAACCTGGCAAGTTGACGTACGGTTACGAAATCCGGGATTTCCACTATCTGCTTTTCTTGCATTTTGACTTTTTCGTTCATATCCCAACCCCCCTCAGGCCTATCCGAAAAACCGTACAAGCGGCATCCCTATGCCGCTTATACCGACGCATAGGGATGCGTCGGTTACGTTTTTCGGACAGGCACTTAATGGTACGCAGGTCGGCACATTGGTGATAGCGCAGAGGTCGCCTGCGCCGCTTAAAATCATCTTTTGCTGGGCGTCTGCTCTGGGGCATCCGGCACAGTGGCAATAGCGGGGGGGAATATCTCAAGGTAATTACGTAGCTGCTCCACGGTGGCATCCGTGAGTGTTACGTTTAGAGCCTGCTCCAGCCGTTTGCGAGCCAATGCGGTCTCCCAGCACACACGCTGACGGCACAGATACGCCCCGCGCCCATTAAGCTTGCCCGTCTCGTCCACCAGTACCTCCCCTTCAGGAGTGCGCACGATGCGCACCAACTCACGCTTGGGCCACACGGTATTACAGCCGACGCAGGTGCGCTGCGGGACATGTCTCCGTCTTCCTGACTTTTTAGCCATTGGCTGACTCCATGACTACCTGATGTAGTCTTCCCATTCTTCAAACCCGCCCTCACGCTTGCGTCTGCGGTGGGCCACCACCTTGCCCAGCTCGTCGTCATAGATGAGCTGTTTGCGGGAGCGGCGATCCTTCCTGCGCTCCCCATAAGGTCTGACTTTGAACTCCTCTTCCTCTTCCAGGTAAAAGCGCTCGCGTTTCTTTTTGCCGCTTTCTTTCTCCTCCTCTTCCCCAGGGGCAGGGAGTGCTGCCTCCTCCGGCTGCCCGGTCTCCAGGAGCACCTTATCTTCTGCCACCGGCTGTGCGGCTTCCTCTGGTGGCTGCCCAGGCATTACCACGGCTTCGTCCCTTGCCTGAAGAATCTCCACCTCCCCTTCCCCGGTAGAAGGTGTCTCTTCAACCGCCAGCGTCACGGCTTCGGCAGGCAGAGCCGCCATCTCCTCCACTGGCCCAGGCTCTTCCTTCTCAGCAAACGAAAGGCCGGCAATTGCCTGCTTGATCTCGGCCAGGTTTTTGGGGCCGATGCCACTGAGCCTGAGCAGACCCTCATCTCCTTCCGCCAGCCGTTCCATCACGTCCCCGACGGATTCCAGGCCGTTGCGTTTGAGATGTTCCAACACACGCTGGCTCAGCCCGGCCTCTTCCAGGGAGATAAAGTAGGCCCGGGCAGGGATACGGGCACGCGCGGCCTCGATTGAAGCGCGGCGTTGGGCTTCCGCTGCTCTCAGTGCAGCCAGACGGGCTTTCTCTTCCACTGCCATCCTCGAGCGCTCCGCGCTGCGCAACCGGGCATAGTATCCCCTCACGCCTTCTATGAACTGACGCAGCGTGAGCATTTCCTCGTTGGTATAGGGCATCTTATCCTGCTCATGCTGTCTGAGGATGCCCTCCACCACCGGGATCGCATCAGCCACTGATTTCAGTGCCGAGGTGAGGTTGGAATCCGCTTTTGCCTGACGCAGGGCCTGTCTGGCTGCCTCGGTGACACTCTGGATATCTATGCGCCACCCCGTCAGTTTGGCAGCCAGCCTGGCGTTCTGTCCCGCTCGCCCGATGGCAAGGGAAAGCTGATCATCCGGCACCACTACACTGGCGGTCTGTCCCTCACCCGGCAGGTCTTCCAGTTGAATGGTCAGCACCTTAGCCGGGCTGAGGGCCTTGGCTATGAAGATGGCCGGGTTGGGGCTCCACTCGATGACATCAATCTTCTCACCCCCCAGCTCGTTGACGATGGACTGGATACGCACGCCGCGCATACCCACGCACGACCCCACCGGATCCACGCCTGGCTGGCGTGCCGCAACGGCCACCTTTGAGCGCGAGCCGGCCTCACGAGCGATCGCTTTGATCTCGACCGTGCCGTTGAGAATCTCGGGCACTTCCAGCTCCAGCAGGCGACGCAGCATATTACTGTGGTTGCGCGATACAATGATCTGAGGCCCGCGGCCGGTCTTATGCACCTCCAGCACGTAGGCGCGCAGTCGCTGATGGAGTGTATAGTGCTCCCCGGGCACCTGTTGATCGCGCGGCAGGAATGCTTCAGTCCCCTCGAGATGGAGCGTGATCCCATGAGGCTTGATGCTCTGGACCGTGCCATGCACGATTTCCCCTTCCTGTTGTATGTAATGGGTGTAGCGTGCCTCTCTCTCGGCCTCACGGATACGCTGCAAGATGATCTGTTTGGCGCTCTGCGCTGCGATCCGGCCAAAGTCCCGGGGAGTGCTATCCACCATAATCTTGTCCCCGATCTGGACATTGGGTTGGATGGCACGCGCCTCACTCAGAGCGATCTGAGTAACCGGATCGGTGACCTGCTGGACCACCTGCTTCTCGACGAAGATACGCGCCTTGCCGGTCTCCAGGTCTACCTGGGCGGTTACGTTCTGGTTCGCTTCCACCTCTGCATCGCGGCGATAGGCAGAGACCAGTGCCATTTGCAGGGTCTCAAGCACGGTCTCTTTTGACACTCCTCGCTCGTTGCAGATTTGGTTGAACGCCAGTAAAAACTCGGACTTCATCTTGTACTCCTGCCAATTTCTCTCAGCCCGGCGGCCACTGGCAGATGACCGCCCGGTGGCGTATACAAAGAGAAGTGGGGCTTGCCCACTTCTCTGCAATGTTGATATTGACGGCTGAAATTATAACATAGAGGGGGGTAACTTGCAAGCCTGGCACCACTCAGGCGTAGTCTGTAGGACAACTGCGAGCAGTTGTCCTACAGGATCATCAGTCGCTGCCCTGATTGACAAAAACATGGCACCGTAGTACAATCGCCAGCCAGGCTCACACTTCCTGTCGGCAAGCTGACCGTGTGAGACAGCTTTTCATGCTCTCCGGACAGACCGGGAGAGGCCCGTCCAGTCGCAACCACATATGAGGTCCTGAGATGAAACTCACCGCCGCTTCTTCCAAAAGCGGGTGGCGTGTGCTGCCACGTAACATCTGGGCCGTCAGCCTGACCAGCTTCTTCATGGATGTCTCCAGCGAAATGGTCCTCAACGTCCTCCCCCTCTTTCTCACCAGCGTACTGGGAGTCAGGACAGGCGTGATCGGCCTGATCGAAGGCATAGCTGAGACGACCGCCAGCCTGCTCAAGTTGTTCTCAGGGTGGCTTTCCGATAAACTGCGGGCACGCAAATGGCTGGCGGTAGGCGGTTATGCCCTGTCAGCCCTGTCCAGGCCGTTGTTCTACATCGCCAACTCGTGGAGCATGGTCGCAGGCGCACGCTGGGCAGACAGGGTAGGGAAAGGCGTGCGCACCGCTCCCCGCGATGCCCTCGTCGCCGACTCGATCGGCGAACATCAGCGTGGACTGGCCTTCGGATTCCATCGGGCTGCCGATACCGGGGGAGCTGTGGTAGGCCTTATCGTTGCGCTGGGGGTGGTCTGGTTTGTCCAACAAAATGCGGTAGAACTCAACCGTACCACGTTCCAGATACTGGTGCTTATCAGCATTATCCCTGCCCTGCTGGCAGTGTTATCCCTGGCCATTGGAGCTCAGGACGTAAGTGCAACGTCAGCACAGGAACGCCCGCGCATCACCTTCCGCGGTCTGGGCAGACGCTTTGCCCTCTTTATGCTCATCGTCGGGATATTTGACCTGGGCAATTCTTCGGATGCATTCCTTGTCCTGCGGGCCAGAGAGCGGGGGCTGAGCGTTGTTGGCGTGCTGGGGATGTTGATTACGTTCAACATTGTCTATACCCTGGTCAGCACTCCTGCTGGCTCGCTTTCCGATCGCATCGGGCGGAAGCGGGTGATCATCGGCGGGTGGCTGGTCTACGCCTTAATCTACCTGGGCTTTGCGCTGGCAAAGGCGGGGTGGCACATCTGGGCGCTGTATACAGTATACGGTATCTACTACGGCCTGGCCTACGGCACGACCAGGGCGATGGTCGCGGATATAGTGCCAGAAGCGCTGCGTGGCACGGCCTACGGCACTTATAACGCTGTGCTGGGTATCCTGGATTTCCCCGCTTCGCTCATTGCCGGCATTTTGTGGCAGGGTATTGGACCCTGGACAGGATTTGGACCTTCCGCACCCTTCCTCTTTGGCGGTATCATGGCGCTGATAGCCGCTGTCCTCATGCTCACAGTGTTGAAAACCGATTCCGGGAAGGTGAGAGCATGAAGCCGATCCAGGCCGCAGTGCTTACCATCAGCGATAAAGGCTACGCCGGTGAACGCCAGGACCTGAGCGGCCCATTGCTCTCCGAGCTTCTGCAGAAGATCGGCGCTGAGATTGCGTACTACTCAATCGTACCTGATGAGAGGGACACGATCGAGCAGACGCTGATCCGGCTGGCCGATGAAGTGCACGTTGACCTGGTCATCACCACCGGCGGGACCGGCCCTGCCCCACGCGATGTCACCCCGGAAGCAACGCGGGCGGTCATCGAGCGAGAAATGCCCGGTCTGGCCGAGGTGCTCCGTTTTGAAGGCTACCGCAGGACGCCGCTGGCAGTTTTGTCTCGAGGGATCGCCGGCATTCGCCGACAGACGTTGATTATAAACCTGCCCGGCAGCCCCAGGGCCGTGCGTGAAGGTATGGAAACCCTTTCCCCTCTCCTGCCTCACGCGATTCAGATGCTCCGGGGTGTGCACACTGAACACGCAGCGGAGGAGCATGCCTCATAGCAGCGGGCCTGTGGGGGAAGATTTATGTGAGGGGAGTGGCTCCGGTTATGCCATTTCGGTTTCAGAGGCTGGAGATTCCCGAAGTCATTCTGATTGAGCCACGTGTCTTTCAGGATACACGCGGCTTCTTCATGGAAACCTACAAGAGGTCCGAGTTCGCAGCCTACGGGATTACGGAGGAGTTCGTCCAGAGCAATTATTCCCGCTCTATACGTGGTACACTGCGGGGACTCCATTACCAGAACCCACCCCAGGCCCAGGGCAAACTGGTGATGGTGCTGCGGGGAGAAGTTTTTGATGTGGCAGTGGACATCCGCAAGAACTCGCCTACCTGCGGCCGTTGGGTAAGTGCAACGCTCTCCGGGCAGAACCATCACATGCTTTACATCCCGGTCGGTTTTGCCCACGGTTTCTGTGTGTTGAGTGAGGAGGCTGATTTCCTCTATTTCGTCACCGCTGAGTACAATCCAGAGCTGGATGCAGGCATCATCTGGAACGACCCGACCATAGCGATAAACTGGCCTGTCAGGGAGCCACTGCTCTCCCCTAAAGATGCCCGCCTTCCGCGCTTCGATGAGATTGAACTTATGAACCCATCCTATACTGGGAACGGATAAGAATCGGACATTTAACGTAACTGTTCAGCCCGCCCGTGCTGTGCCGGGCGGACCACAGTCCGCCCGGACCAGACTTTGCAGACACTGGCTACACTGAGACGCCCCTCAGGTGCCATCTGCTCAGCCGGACTGTGGCCCGGCGGGCGCAGGCTGAATAAGTACCATTTAACCACGTGCTACCACGCTCAGGAAAAGTCCAAAATTCACCCGTGCGCAGTATAAAAACCGTACAGGCGGCATCCCTATGCCGCTTATACCGACGCATAGGGATGCGTCGGTTTCCGGATAGGCTCTTATTGCTGCACAGGGTAATTACCTGCCCGGCTGCCTGCCGCCGTGTGCCGATTGGAAATTGACCTTTACGGGCGCCTGTGCCGACGCGGAAACAGCGGTCGGCGCAGGCCGCCGAAGGCCTGCGGCCAAAAGTGGGCGACTTCATTCGGCAGGGGTAGGCAGTTACTGCACAGGAGGGAAGAAAAAATGAGCGGAGAGCGAGTCGCTGTCGTCGGTGCGGGGATGACCAGGTTCGTCCGCCGCGCCCAGGAGACAGGGAAGGAACTGGCGTGGGAGGCAGCGCACCTGGCACTTGCCTCTTGTGAGATGACGCTGGACGACATAGACGCCGTCGTTATCGGCACCGCACCAGATGCCTTCGATGGCGTGCATATGAAACACGAGTACCTCTCAGACGGCTGTGGGGCCTGGCGCAGGCCTGTCATACGCGGCTATGTCGGGGGAGGGACTGGCGTCTTCGCCGCGATCCAGGGCTGGTACCATATCGCCAGCGGGTTGTTCGATACCGTGCTGGTGGTTTGTGAGGAGAAAATGTCCTCCTGCCAGCCCCATCCGCAAGGAGCATTCCTTACAATATTCGACCACACCACTGAAAGACCTTTGGGGCCGAATTTGCTGTGGATCTTCGCCCTGGAGATGAACGCTTATATGACCAGGTATGGGCTGGACAAGAGGGACATCGCGCTGGTCTCGGTCAAGAATAAACGCAACGCCGCCGCTCACCCGGCCGCGCTCCTGGGCGATCCCAACATCACCGTCGAGGACGTGCTGAACTCCGAAGTGCTGGCCTGGCCGGTGCAGCGTCTGGATGTCAGCCCGGTAACCGACGGGGCCGTAGCGCTGGTGATGTGTGCCGGGCATGTCGCCCGCCGTGTGACCGATAAGCCGGTCTGGGTTGAGGGAGTAGGCTGGAGCCTGGACACCGCTTATTGGACCAATCGAGATCTCTCCTATCCTACATACGTGGAGGAGGCAGCGCGGATGGCCTACCGGATGGCCGGTATCACCGAGCCGCGCAAGCAAATTCATATCGTGGAGCCATACGATCCCTTTGATTACAAGGAACTGCACCATCTGGAAGGATTACTGCTGTTCGATAAGGGTGAGGCGCCCAGAGCCACGGCGGACGGTGTCACACAGCGGGATGGCGACCTGCCTGTCTGCCCTTCTGGGGGACTGTTGGGCGTGGGCAATCCCATCGCCGCTGCCGGGCTGATGAAAGTAGCCGAGATCTTCTGGCAATTGAGAGGAGAGGCCGGCGCACGCCAGGTCCCGGGCAAACCCAGGCGCGGCCTGGCTCAGGCCTGGGGTGACCTGATGCAGGTCGGTACAGTGATCATTCTGGGAGTGTGAAATGGAGAGCTTCGTTTATCCAACCACTTATCTGCGCCATCAGGACTGCGAGCAGGGCCGTGTGCTGTACGAGACCTGGTACCCCAACGCACATTACGCCTGGGATGCGGGTGTCGCTATCGGAGGCTACTTGCAGGGGCTGAAAGCCGGCAGGTTACTCGCCCGCCACTGCCCGGAGTGTGACCGTATCCTTATACCGCCCCGTATGTTTTGCGAAAGCTGCTTCTCCCACACTGACCGCTGGGTGGAGCTTGAGGACACCGGTACCGTTATAACCTTCTCCATCTGCTATATCACCTGGGATATGCTCCGCCTGAAGGAGCCCCAGATCCCCGCAGTGATAGGGATAGATGGCGCCTCGCGCGGGATGGGCATTATGCATCTGCTTGGAGAAGTGGACCCTGGGACTGTACATATCGGTATGCGAGTGCAGGCAGTGTGGAAGCCACCAGCAGAGCGGGTCGGCGCCATCACAGATATTGCCTATTTCAAGCCTTTGTGAGGAGGAACCAATGTCCCTGCTACACCGTATCCAGCACCCACGCGATGCCCTGGCGTGGGAGGGGGAAATGCCAACGCAAGGGCTTTATACCGCGGGGCTTGCCGGCGAACGCTTTCTGCGTGAAGTTAAAGAGCATGGCAGGTTCATGGCTACACCATGCAGGAATTGTGGCCTTGTCTATTTCCCGCCGCGTCTGTATTGCGAGCGTTGCTTCGGGCAACTGGAGGAGTGGATAGAAGTGCCGTCTACCGGTCATGTGTATACCTTCACCATCCTGCACCTGGACCTGGACGGCAACAGGCTCACCGAACCACGTGTGATCGCATTTGTACAGGTGGACGGCACGGACGGGGGGCTGGTGCACTACCTTGGCGGGGTTGAACCTGAGCAGGTTTATATCGGCATGCCGGTCGAGGCCGTGTTTAAGACCCCCGAGGAAAGGCGAGGCAGTATATCGGACATCGCACACTTCCGGCCTGCAGTCAGGTGACAGTCACCTTAACGGTGCAATGCGAGTGCTCCTCTCGCTCGCCTTCTTGCTGATGGGCTTCAGCTTCTCCTCCACTCAGGCCCTGATGGCTCGCGAGTTAATGGTCGGTTTCACCGGAAATGAGCTTTCCATAGGCCTGGTGCTGGGAAGCTGGCTCGCCCTCGAGGCCCTCGGCAGTGGGGCATCTGTAAGACTGGTCCGCCACCGACGCGTGACCGCACGCTCCTACGCCGCCCTCCAGATCGCGCTATCAATATTCCTCCCGATTTCCCTGTACTGCGCAGTCAACGTCCGCCGCCTCGTCGGCGTCACGCTGGGAGAGGGCGTTGGCCTGAGTTCCATATTGTGGGCTTCCCTGCTCATCCTGCTTCCCCTGGGCCTTATAGATGGAATGATGTTTACCGTCGGCTGTCAGGCCTGTTCCACCAGCGATCCCGCCGGTCGGGTGTATGTTTTGGAGGCCATCGGCGGCATCATCGGAGGGGTGATCTTCACTTACCTGTTCATTCCTTACCTCCAGTCCATTCAAGTGGTTTTGCTCCTGGCAGTCCTGAACCTGGGTTCTGCGCTCTCTCTCCTGCTTGCGAGCACACGTTCCCCCGCCGATATTCGCACTCATACGGCTGCCGCCTGCACCGTTATGCTGCTGCTGGTTGCAGCAGCGTTACTTCTCCCGCCAAATTCAGAGCACCTCCACCGCTGGCTGATTCAGCGCCAGTGGTCGCCATACACGGTGGTCGGATACCGCAACTCCATCTACGGGAACGTGACCGTCGTCCGGTCCTATGAGCAGTACACCTTTTTCGCCAATGGCATCCCTGCCCTGACCGCACCCACCCCCGATATCGGGCTGGCGGAAGAGGTCGTGCATCTGCCCCTGCTCTTTCGCGAGCTGCCACGCAGATGTATGATTGTAGGCGGCGGGGTAGGAGGTGTATTGAATGAGCTGCTCAAGTATCCCATCGAAAGTGTAGATTATGCGGAGCCGGATCCGGCACTTATTCAGGCTGTCCAGGAGTTCCCCACCCGGCTGACCGGGGCAGAACTCTCAGACCCAAGGGTTACCGTCCACACTGTGGATGGCCGACTTCTGGTGCAGCAGACTGCGAACGCTGCAGGCCAGGTGTCCTACGACCTGGTGATCATCAACCTGCCCTACCCTTCCACACTCCAGTTAAACAGATTGTATACTACCGGGTTCTTCCGTGCCATCAGCACGTTCCTCTCTGAGGACGGGCTGGTGGTGGTCGTTGCACCTGGCACAGGCACATATATGAGCCCTGGACTGCGCAATCTCAATGCCTCACTATTTACCTCTCTGAGCAGAGTTTTCCCGCACGTATATGCGATTCCTGGAGAGATCAATCTGTGGCTGGCTTCGCCGGGGCTGAGCCTGGACAGCACACAGCCTGCCGTCCTGGAAGCACGCTGGCAGGAACGGAGAATCAAGACGGGTCTGGTAAACGCTGAATATCTGCGCTACAAATTCCGTCAGGACCGGCTGGAATGGTTTTGGCGTTCCCTCGACGTGAACCATCAGGTGTTACCTGACGAGGACCTGCACCCGACCGGACTGCTCTACGGCCTGCTCTACTGGAGCGAGCTTTTCTCGCCTTATTTGAGCGGGTATCTGACCGCCCTCACTCGACTCCGGCTTGCTCATCTTGCCTGGCCGGTCCTGGCGACAACAGCGCTGTTACTTGCTCTGCTCGCACCTTACAGGCGTGTGCGTCCCCAGCGCCTGACCTTAACGGTTGTCCCCCTGGCTGTCGGTACGACCGGTCTCATCGGCATGGCTTTTGACCTGGTAGTCATCTTTGCCTTCCAGAGCTTTTACGGTTACGTTTATCGGCAGGTCGGGTTGCTTGTCACGGCGTTCATGGCCGGTTTGAGCCTGGGCGGGTGGTGGATGAGCAGG